>SACH01000053.1 GCA_009928645.1 Gammaproteobacteria bacterium
GTCTTGCTTTGAATGCGCATGGTGGGTTGGCTCCAGGTTAGGGGGGTCTTAAGATTAGGTTATTATAATCAATATCTTGCTTAAGTTAATGGCATTGCCCGTGCGCCACCTGCCATGAGCGCAATGATTACCGCGGATACACCTGCTACGGCTGTCACGAGCACAATCCCAACAAGATCTGGCGTGAGCACGTCAAAGAAGGAATACGGGATTTCAGGAACTGCGTTGAGTGCCATCGGAGCGCGAACGAACACGATATTCGCGGGAAGGGTCATGGTGAGCACAGGGACCATAAGTCAGCTCGAAAACATGATGATGACGATGATTAAAAGAACATGGCAGAACTAAAGAGAAGACTGGAACCTGTTGAGGCTCGAAGCCAGATCAATGTGTCCGATCAAAAAGTCGAGGATTCCACCACCTCGAAGCCCCAGTCACTCTTGGCCACTCGACGCAGCAGCATGGCCTGGTACAGTTGCCCGGCGGATATGCGCGGGATAATCAGTTCGTCATTACCGTAATAAGCATGACATCCGCCATCACGCGCGAATGAATCGCCCTTGATCGGCCCGAGAAAACTATACTCTGTCAGTTTGTAGCTGCCAGGGGCGGTCTTCTCCAGTCGCCCGCGATACCATTCATTGCCGACGGCCACTCGATGCAACTCAATCGCTTCGGTGTCAGGATCGATAACAGTGGTGGCCGGGCCGGGATCACGACATAATGCATCAAGTGATATTCGTCTCCACTTGCTCCGCTCGCGAACCCGGTCGAAGCGTTGCTGACAATCCTCAAGGGTGAGATCAAGCGCTGACAAGGACGGAAGAGTGGCGAGTGATTCGACTTCACCTCTCAGGCTCCCTAGCAGGACAACCAGACCCTCGCCAGGGAGGTTGAGTTCGAGGAATGCTGGCACCTCGGCCGCCCTGACCAGGGCCACGAAGGGCCAGTCGCGAAACTGGTAGAGGATATGGCCAAGATTGATGGCCTTAACTACCATCCTGGAGTAGATCCCTCCTTCCTGATCGAGCAGCGCCACGAAGGCTAGGTCTTCGGCAAATTGCTCGCTATCGACCGGCTGACCGGAAATGCTCAGGGACACCTCTTCCCCGGCCAAATACAGTCGTCCATCCGCAACCCTTAGCAGATGATGAGATGCTTGACACAGCGCCTTGCCGGAATCAGACAACAAGTTGCTGTTGATGAAACGTAATGCCGCCTCGCGGCTGATTGGGGTTTGCTGGATGACGGGGATCGACTCCCCTCCCAGCAGGTTGCGCCCGGCCAGGAATGCCTGCCGATGTTCTACGCCGAGAAGCGGCAAGAGGGTGGGAGCAAGGTCCAAGTGACTGGCCGCTACTGGCACCTGACCCTGGTGGCCGGCATTGATGACGGAAAAAAACAGCTTGCGGGGGTAGTCCTGGGGATAGAAGGGTTGAGCGATGTTACGCATGGCAAGATGATCGCTGCACAATACCACCACCGTATCGCGCCAGGCGGGAGCTTGCCGGAGTCGCTCGATGAATTGGCCCACCAGGTAGTCGGTACAATGCACGGCATCAAGCATTTCGTTGTCCCTAGCCTGATAGGCGGGGCATGAAGCCGAGGCATTCCCGGTAGGGGGGTGGGTATCTATGGTCAATAGGGTGAGATTGAATGGCTGCTGGCTTTGCGACAGTTGGGTGTAATACCCCTCAGCGATAGCAAACAATGAATCGTCATAAAGCCCCCAGCCGTTGTGATAGGCCGGGTCCTCGATTCGTGGCAGCAATTCCTCGTGGCCATTGACTTCATCATAACCATGGTCGCGCAGAAATCGTCCCTGGCCGGCAAAGTGGGTTGAAGCACCGTTCAGGTAAACCTGCCGGTAACCCGCGGTCCTCAGCACATCCCCTAGGCAGGTGGCGCGGCCGAGGAAACCGTTTTGTAGTACATCGTTCCCACTCGGCCCGAAACCGTAGATCAACGGCGTCCCGCACTGGGAGGAGACGATACCGCCCATGGTCCAGTCAGCACCGTCAACTTGTTCCAGGCTGGTGAAGGTCAAGCCTTGATCCTTGAGACGGCTCAGGTTTGGCGTCAATCCAGGAAAAATGCGCTCATCCAGGTACAGGCTTTCTAGACTCTCGAGATATATCAGCACCAGATTTTTACCGGGCTTAATCCCCGCGACCTGCCTTGCGAGGGCAGCCCGATTCAAGCCCAGTTCTTGCCACGGCAGGCTATCCTGACTCAGTTGTTCATTGTCTTGGTTCTGCATCATCCCTAAACCCGCTTGCGCCACGCGTCGCGCATCCGGGTCCGCAACCAGCAACAAAGCCACCAGGGACAAGACCAGCAGTTTGGGATAACGATAACGCGCGCTAGCCACAACACCAGCCCTGGAACTCGACCAGGCAAAGGCGAGCAGGGCAATGGCCAGAAAGTACAGCAAGCTAATGAAAATTAAAGGTATATAAGCGCTGCCGGCCTCGGTCAGCGAACTAAGATTGAAATGGAAAAAGAAACGCAGGTTGAAGCTCTCACCCTGGAAATAAAAGGATACAAAGCGTGCCAACTGTAGGGCTGCCAGGGATTCCAGGGTCAGTACCCCAAGCACCACCCTCCAACTGTGACGGCGCGGCAGACTAATGACTAGAGCCGCCAGTGCGATGGCCGCCCCCAAGCCCGACAGAGCTGAGAGCAGCCATGCCAGATCGCGCGGATAGGCGTAGTAATAGGAGCCCAGGATCGGCAGGCAGAGCACCAGGATCAGCGCGGTGAAAATGACGGAGATATGCATGGCTGAGTGCTCAGTTCGCCAGACTTTGTTAATTCGGAAAATCATTGATGGACGGCTTCAACGTGGATCAAATACCAGCCTGGGAGTTGGATGCAGGGCGCTCAGGGGAAAATAGCGTCGTCTCGAAGAGTCGCACCGTATGCCGTCCCGCCTCCTTCGCCTGGTACATCGCCATGTCCGCACGCTTGATTAGCTCCTGTTCGCTGATGTCCTTACCCACAAAGAGCGCGACACCGATGCTCGCCGAGCAGAGGTGCTGGATGACGGTTGGGGACGCCTCATCCGGGTTGACGGACAAGCGATAAGGCCGGGCCAAAACCGTGGCAATATGAGTGGCGATGTTCAGCGCCTGATCAGCCGCCCGCGCCGCCTCGGCATCGAGCCCACCGACCACGGCGACGAATTCATCGCCGCCGAGGCGGGCTACCGTGTCGGTTTCCCGGAGGGAGTCGGTCAACCGGCGGGCAACCTCCTGTAATAAGAGGTCACCCGCCGCATGCCCATATTCGTCATTCAAGGGTTTAAAGTTGTCCAGGTCGAGGACCATGAGCGCCCCCGGTAACCCGGTCCTCTGGCTGGTGGCCATGGCCAGGTGCAGGCGTTCGCTCATCAACCGGCGGTTGGGGAGCTTGGTGAGGCTATCGTGATAGGCCAGCCGACGGATCTCCTCCAGGGCCTGTTCGCGCTCGATGGCGATGCTGGTGAGGCTGGCGGACCTTTCGATCAGAACCAGATCGTCCGGGCTCGGGCGGTGCGGCTGGCGATGATAGATGGCGAAGGTGCCGAGCACCTTCCGGGAGGTGCCCAGGATGGGCTGTGACCAGCAGGCCCCGAGCTCGGCCCGGTGCGTCAGATCGCGAAAGGCGGCCCAGAACGGATGGTGGCTCACATCCTCCACGACCACGCGCTGGCCGGTGAAGGCGGCGGTACCACAGGAACCCACCCCCGGGCCGATGGCGAGGCCGTCGATGGCAGCGTTGTAGAAATCTGGCAGGCTAGGGGCGACGCCCTGGCCCAGCCGCTGGCTTTCGGCATCCAGCAGCAGGACGCCACACCGCCAGTCGGGCTTGAGGCGCTCGATGCCGGTGACGATGAAGGTCAGCACCTCCCGCAGCGGGGCCCCGCTGGCGACCAGTTCCAGACTTTGCCCGCGGAACTCGATGTAGTCCTCCAGGCCCTTGCGGTGGGTGATGTCGTGATGGGAGCCGATCACGCGCAGGGGCCGCCCCGCCGGGTCACGGCCGATGACCAGGCCCCGGTCCAGGACCCATTTGTAGCGACCATCCTGGCACAGCAGCCGGTACTCGCTGTGGAAGAGCGGCAGCTTGCCGTCCAGGTGATCCCGCAACCTGGCCAGGGTGACCGCCTTGTCGTCGGGATGGATGCGCCCCTCCCATTCCGCGATGCCCGAGCCGATGGCATCCTCGGCGTAGCCCAGCATCTCCTTCCAGCGGCGGGAATAAAAGACGCTACCCTCCGCCAGGTTCCAGTCCCAGAGGCCGTCCCCGGAGCCTTCGATGGCGAATTTCCAACGGAATTCGCTCTCCTGGAGGGCCGCCTCCCGTTGGGCCAGGACCGCGAGCAGGCGGTTGAAGCTGGTGAGCAACTGGCCGATCTCGTCATCATGGGCGATGGCCAGGGGCTGCATGGGCCGCGGCGAGGCCGACAGGACCGCCAGGGTCTGGACGGCGTCCGCCATCGGCCGCAGTTGGCGGCGCAACAGCCACCCGAGGATCACGCCGCCCACCAGGGTGGCCACCAGGCTCATGACCAGGACCCGCCGCTGCATCTCCCCGAGCGGGGCGAAGGCCTCCCGGGTCGTGATCGAGGTATGGACGATCCAGTCCGCCGACGGCACCCGCTGGGAGGAGGCCAGCACCTCCTCGCCGAAGGTGTTCACGTAGCGCGAGGTGCCTTCGTAACCCGCCACGATCCGATCGATACCGGCGGACACCCCGGGCGGGACCTCGGCCATGATGCGGGCCGGATTGGAGGCGGTGACGATCAGGCGGTGCCGGGGGGCGCCGAGGTAGTAATGGCCCGTGGCGCCATAGCGATGCTGGGTGATCCGGTCCAGAAAGCTGGGCTCCTTGAGCTTGATCGCCCCGGCGACGAGACCGATCGGCGCGCCGGTGGCGTCGCGGATGGGCACGGCGATCGCCAGCGCCGGCTCCCGGGAGAAGCGGTTGGCGACCGGCTTGCCCACCGTGGCCCGGCCCTCCTTCAGCGCGGCGCCGACGTAATCCCGGTCGCCGAGGTCGAGACCGATGGCTTCCGGCGCCTGGGGCGTCCTGGCCATGACCCGGCCATCGGCGCCAACGATGAACAGGCCGAAATTGAAGAGTTCCTGGATGAAGGGACGCCGATCGAGATGGGGCTGCAACTTGGCCGGGCGGTCCATCTCTTCCGGACGGATGCCGTTGCTGATGATCCGCAAGGCGCTGAAGCGCTCCCGTACCTGGTGATCGAGCTCGTCGGCGATGATGCAGACTACCGAGAGTTGCTGCTCGCCGATCACCCGTTCCAGGTCCTCCCGGAGCAGTTGCCCCGCGTACAGCACCAAGGCCCAGAGGGTCAGCTGAAAGATGACCAGGGTGAGCAGGGTGACGCGGGTCTTGAGGGAGACGGGTCGCAACCGGTTCCAGTTCATCTCAGCGCACGGGCAGGGTCAGCACGGGCTGCGCCGCGGTCGGCGTCGCCTGGATGCGCGTCAGCAGCAGCAACAGGGCTAGGGTGTCCTTGGACTGCACGTCGGCGTGGGCGATGCTGTACCAGTAGCCGTCGTGCTCCACCCAGACCAGGGCGTCGCGCGGTCGCTCCGCGCTGGCGCGGATGGTCAGGACCCCGTTGCCCTGGCCCGGGCGGACCCGGTCGCGGTAAGCGGCCGGGGTCTCGACGTTGTGCGCGGCGGCGAACATCACGTCGAAGAGCGAGCGGAACTCCCAGGCCTTGATCGGGAAGCGCTCCGCCCCCGCGCGCGCCACCAGGACCCCCTGCTCCTCGATCAGCCCCAGCCGCCCCGCCGCCTCGGCCTGCCGCAGGGTCGCGACCAGGGCCTGGAAGCGCGGAAAGGTCGGCGCCTGGGGATGGTTCTGGACCACCTCGCCGCCGATAACCGCCTTTTCGACCAGCAACGCCACCAGCCGGCCCACCGGCCAGCCGGAGCGCATTAGCAGGGCGAAGGTATCCGGGGTGATGGGCCGCATGAATTGGGTGGTGAAGCCCTGGCCCTCGATGGGGGTGTAGGTGATGGTCGGCTTGGCGGCAAAGGCGTAATCGAGGCCGACCTCGGCGGTCCTGGGGTAGCCCGGCTCCTTGGTCAGGCTGGCGGAGGCGGAGGCGCGGCTCTCGTAGGCCGCCGACAGGGAGCCGGCCTGGAGGAACAGCGGCGCCTCCCGGTAGTGCAGCCGCACCAGATTCAGGAGCATCTGCTGCGCCTGGTTGAACTGGACGATGCCGTTGAAGTCGACGAAGTCCGCCCGGAGCGCCTGATTCGCCGCCGAACAGCCGCCGAGGAGCACGGCCAGGATCAGCGCCAGCGCCAATGCCGGCCGGGACGGGACCCTGCGCGGCGCCCCGCCGCCGAAAAGGACGGGCTGAAACAAGCCCGGCACCTGGCCAAACCCGAGGCCGTTTGTCGCCCCGTCAAAACCTGACGGTCCGGGCCTCGCCAGGGGAGCGCGGGGATCGGCGCGCCTCATGACGCCGGCCGGGCCATGCCGCTGCCGAGCGCCAGCCCGGACTGGTCGGCGAGCCGGACGATATCGAGCAGCAGGGCGTGCATGGCCGCGCTCTCCGCCTCGTCGGTGGAGACATCGAGGTAGGTGGTGACATCCACGGTGATCCCCCCCGGGCCGATGCCTGCCAGGCCGATGGTGGTCTGGTCCCCAACGAACACCGGGTCAGCGACGATGCGCTCGCGCACCGCGGCGATGAAGCCCTGGAGCCGCTCGGGCGTGCCGCCGGCGGTGACCAGCAGCGGCTGATGGAGCAGGCGATAGCGGCGAGTTCCCAGGTTGTTGATGGTGGAGTCGACGAGCTTGCCGTTGGGGATGAAGACCACGCTGTCCTGGGCCGTGCGCACCCGGGTCGAGCGCACCCCGACCGACTCGACCGCGCCCTCGATGTCCCCGGTCTTGATCCAGTCACCGCGGCGGAAGGGGCGGTCGGTGACCAGGATGCCGGCGCCGAAGACGTTAGAGAGCGTCTCCCGCGAGGCGAAAGCCAGGGCCAGACCGCCGATGCCCAGGCCGGCCAGCAGGTTGCTGGTGGGAATCGACAGGAAAAGGGCGATGCCCAGGGCGCTGGCGGCGACGACCGCCAGGCGCAGTCCGCCCAGGAGCAGGGTGACGAGGATGTCATCGGCGGCCCGGGTGGTGCCCTCCGCCAGCCGGCTCAGGAAGTCGCCGAGAATGGCCAGCAGTTGCCAGCCGACGAGGCCGGCGGCGATGCTGCCGATGACGCCCCAGAAGGGCAGGGTGTATTCGCGAAAGGTCGTGGCCAGGCCGAGGAGGGTCGGCACCCGATAGAGGAGGGCCATGGCGATGAGGATCATCACCGACCAGCGGAAATAGGGCGGCAGCGGCCGGGCGCCGGGCACCCGCCCCAGGCCGGCGCAGAGCAGGGCCGCCACCAGCCGGCCCAGCAAGAGGGCACTGGTCAGGGCGAGCAGGCCGCCCAGGATCTGCCAGTACTCGCTCTGGCGTAGCCGGCCCAGCAGCACCGGGGCCTTGGCCGCCACCAGGTCCCGCAGGCGGAAGAAGGTGCTGTCGGGGATGAGGCCCGGCGGCGTCGCCACCGGGGGCGGCAGGCGCTCGGTCACCAGGTAGAGGTCGCGGATGTCCGCGATGGTCTGGGGGGTGAACTGCCAGGTGGCATCCGCCTCCGGGCCGCTGGGGGCGATGACGATGGCCCGCTGACCCTGGACGAAGTGGACGTAGGGCGCGCGGCTGCCGCCATCGTTGGGAATACCCTGGAGTCCGACCAGTCCAATATGGTCGAGGACCCGGCGCAGGTACTGGGCGGAGATATCGCCAAAGGAGGGGCGCAGCAGCTCCGGGATCGCCGACAGATCGAGGGTCGAGAGGGCCAGGTCGTGCCCCGGTCCCCGCCAGTCGGCCATGCCGATCAGGAAGGCGCGCATGGTGTCCCGGGGATTGCGCAACTGGCGATAGGCGTCCGCCGGGGGCGGCTTGCCATCGAAGGCCGCCAGCAGGGCCTGGCGCGCGGCGCGGAGCGCCTCGTCACCGGGGTAGCGCAGCCGCCAGTCGCCCGCGTCGTCCCGCCGCAGGGTCAGGGGCAGGATGACGCCCGAGGGCTGCTGTTCCAGGGCGAGGTCGAGGCGGTCGCTCCCCGGCGCGGCCTCGGGGATCGACCAATAGTGGAAGGTGGTCAGATCGACCAGTTGGAACAGGTCCCGCACCCGGTCGAGTTGCTCGGTGCGCGAGAGCGGGGTGGCTGGTGCGTCGAAGGCCACGGCCTCGGCCGCCAGGCCCCAGGCATCGTCGATCCCGCTGGCGGCCAGATTGCCGGCGACGACGAAACTGGTGAAGGCCGAACGGGGCGAGGTCAGGCCGAACGATTGCCCGACCAGGGGCTTGAGGGTCTTGCTCCCTGTCCACCACTCCCCGCTGTCGAAACGACCGGCGAAGGTCTGGCCATCGCGTGCCAGCACGGCGACGAATTGCCCGCTGCGCTCGGCGCTGACCCAGCGCCCTTCGAGCCGCTCCCCCTGGTCATCGGCCAGGACCCGGGCCTCGATGAGGCCATCGAAGAGCGGCGAGCGGCCGGTGACGGTGTCGCCCTGCTGTTCGAGGATGATCTGACCGCCGCTGTCCCGCCACTGCATCTGCCAGGTACCCGCCCACTCGCCCGCCGTGGACGCGCCGCCGGTACCGGCGCCGAGCAGCAGCCCCGCGAGCAGCAGGAGAGGGAGAAACCAGCGGGGCCAGGGCAGGGTATCGGGTCGCACGGGAATTCCTTGTGATTTAACAGGGTGGGGATCGGGGAGATCCTTGTCATTTAGCGGATAGGGATCAAGGAGGTCCTTGTGATTTAGCGGATGGGGATCAAGGAGGTCCTTGCGATTTAAGCGGACAGGAGAGGGAGAAGACGTGGCGCCAGCCAAACGGGCGGAAAATGTAGTCGATTGGCCTGGCCCCGTCCATCGAGGGCGATGGCCGTATTAGTGATGACGGTCTTAAAAGTACTTGGTGCTCAACCGCCAATATTCGCTTGGACCCCTCACGCCCCAGCAGGGCTTCGGCGACACAAGGCGCTGATTATCTTACTCCCACCCCCCTGGCGGGGGAGGGTTGGGGAGAGGGGGTATGAACGGGTGCCAATCGCCATGGGTGGACCGAGCTACCCCAAGACTGCCCAGTGGCTATTCGCCACCCTCTTGGGAGGGTACCTCACGATCGTCAGGTTGCAACCCCACCCCCATGCAATTAGCGTAATAGGCGACGGTCGCTGGCCAATCACTGAAGATAGCGAGAATCCCCGCCTCCCGGGCGAGGATATCCAGTACCCGCAGCACATCACCCTCCCGGTGGATCGCGTCGGCCAGGGTTTGATAGTAGAAGCCCTTATCCTGAACGGCGAGGCTGCCGGAGCGCTCCAGGCTCCAGGGGATGATCGCCAGGCCCGCCGCCCGGACAGCCCGGGCATAGGCCGAGGGGCGGATGGCCCCGCTGGCGTCCCCTTCCAGCAGGGCGAACAAGGGCGGGGCGACGATGCGGATGCCCGCGGCGCGGTACCGCCGCAGTTCGGCCAGGGAGGGCAGGTCGGCGACCCGCTCGGCGGCCTCCAGATAGACCGCCTGGCGGCCGAAGTCCGGCTCCTGGGCCAGCCAGTAGTCGATGTCCTCCCGCAGAAAGGACTGGGGCCAGACGCGGCGGGGATCGACCCCGGCGGCCCTGTAGTCGTCGATCAGCCGTTGGGCGAGGGCGGCGCGGCTGAGCCCGTTGAAGGGCAAGGGGACGAGGGACTCCTTCAGCTCCGGGATCATCATCACCCCCCGTTCCTGGAAGAGGGCGATGCTCTCGCGGTGGGTCAGCAGGGTCCCGTACTCCGCGCCGGCCTCCAGGCCGGACCAGGTGATGTCCGGGGGTTGCTGGTACTCCTCGACGGTCCGGGCGCGGGGGTTGAAGCCATCGCGCCGGCCGCGCAAGCGGCGGAACTCCGCCAGGGTCAGGTCGCTGGTCCAGCATTCGGCGCTGGCGGGGGTCAGGAGTCGGCCATCGGCGGCGAAGGTGGCGGGGGTGAAGGGCCGCCGGCACTTGGCCGCCAGGTCGGGGATGGACAGGATGTCGGTGCTGGTGTGCAGGTCATTCTGGGCATGGCGGCAGACCAGTTCCAGGTCCTTGGTGAAGGTCACGTCGCACTCGATGATCCCCGCCCCCTGGCGGGCCGCGGCCAGGTAGGACTCCCGGGTATGCTCCGGGTAGGCCAGGCAGGCGCCGCGGTGGCCGATGGCAAAGGCCGTGCGCTGGAAAGGCCCTTGGGCGCAGCTCAGCAGCCGGCGCTTGAGCGGCCCCTCGTCCAGATCCTGGACCAGGCGGAGGGGACGCGGCCCCGGATCGATGGCGGGGAGGTTGGCCGCCGTGCTTGCCGCTGCCGCAGCCACCGGGCCCAGACATATTCCCGCTGCAAGCAACATCCCCATCAGCAATAGCGTTCCCCCCAGCCAAATATGAGTTACCTTCTTCCCAACATTGTAGGCCAGGACAAGGGGGAAATCGGGTCAGGTGGCGGAGGAGCAGAAGAAATCCCCTGTGCTAACATCCAACTCAACATCTTGATGCCCCGGCACTGACCGCCCCCCTCACCATGCACCGCCGCTCCCTGCCTATCGGTATCCAGACCTTTCGCGAAATTCGCGAGGGCGATTATTACTATGTCGATAAGACGGGTTTCGCCCTACGCCTGATCAATGAGGGCAAGTATTACTTCCTGTCGCGCCCCCGCCGCTTCGGTAAGTCACTGTTTCTGGATACGCTGGCGGAGATCTTTACGAGCAATCAGGGCCTGTTCCAGGGATTGGAGGCGGAACACCGCTGGGACTGGTCGCGGCGCTATCCGGTGATAAGGTTGAGCTTTGGCGGTGGAGTGATTCAGAGCCACGCTGAACTGGACCGGCGCATCCTGGCCCTGCTGCGCAAGAATCAGGAAGCCCTTGGCGTCCGCTGCGGCGATCAAACCGACATCGTCGGCTGTTTCAGCGAGCTGATCGAGGGTGCCCATGCCGCCACCGGCGAGCGCGTGGTGGTGCTGGTGGACGAATATGACAAGCCGATCCTCGACAACATTACCGATCCGGTGATGGCCCGGGCGATGCGCGACGGCCTGCGCAATCTCTACTCGGTGATCAAGGATTCGGACGCCCACATCCGCTTCGCCCTCCTCACCGGGGTCAGCAAGTTCAGCAAGGTGAGCCTGTTCTCGGGGCTGAACAACCTGTTCGATCTCACCGTGTCGGCAAGCTATTCCGCCATTTGCGGCTACACCGAGACCGACCTGGATCGAGTCTTCGCGCCCGAGCTGGCGGGCTTGGACCGCGACCAAATTCGTGCCTGGTACAACGGTTACAACTGGCTGGGCGAGGTGGTCTACAACCCCTTCGACCTGCTGCTCCTGTTTCGCGAACGCCAGTTCCGCCCCTGGTGGTTCGAGACCGGCACGCCGACCTTTCTGGTGGATGTCCTGACCCAGCGCGGCTTCTTCACCCCCCGGCTGGCACACCTGCGGGCGGACGAGGCGCTGTTGTCGGCTTTTGATGTCGACCAGCTCGCGCCGGAGGCCCTGCTGTGGCAGACCGGCTATCTGACCTTCACCGGCTCCCGCCAGATCGGCGCCCGCTGGGAGTACAGCCTGGGTTACCCCAACCTGGAGGTGAGCGCGGCACTCAACGATAGCCTGGCCAAGGCGTTCATCGGCCAGCCGGGACAGGCCAGCGAGCTGGCTAGCCGGCTCTACGACATCCTGGTCGTCGCCGATGTTGAGGCCCTACGCCAGCACATTGCCAGCCTGTTCGCCGCCATCCCCCATCAGTGGCTCGACACCAATCCCATCGCCCGCTACGAGGGCTACTACGCCAGCGTCTTTTACAGCCACCTCGCCGCCCTGGGGCTGGACCTGGTGCCGGAGGATGCCAGCCACCAGGGCCGGCTCGACCTGCGCCTGCGCTTCAACGGCCACATCTGGCTGTTCGAGTTCAAGGTGGTGGAGCTGGCCCCCGAGGGCGCGGCCTTGCAGCAGATCAAGGATAAAGGCTACGCCGATAAGTACCGCGCCGAGGGGCTGCCAATCCACCTGATCGGCATCGAGTTCAGCCGCGAGCGGCGCTCCCTGGTGGGGTTCGAGGTGGAGACCCAGTGAAATCGATGATGAGATGCACCCGTTCAGATCTCTCGCGCCCCAGGAGGGCTTCGCCGACATAAGGTGCCGACTCTCCTACTCCTTCCCCCCCGGCGGCCTTCGGCTACGGCCACGCTGAGATTCTATGCCGAACTGAACGACTTCCTGCCACCTGACCGCCAGCAGCGGGACCTGACGCTGCCCTTCGTGGCACCGGCACCCGTGCGCCACCTCATCGAGCTCGCCGGGGTCCCCCACACCGAGGTCGAGGTCATCCTGCTGGATGGAGAGTCGGTAGACCTGGAGACGTCGGTCGGCAACGGTCAGCGCCTGGCCATCTACCCCATCTTCGAGGCCTTCGACGCCCGCCCCCTGCTGCGCCTGCGCCCCGTCCCCCTGCGGACGCCGCGCTTCCTGGCCGACGCCCATCTCGGTGCCCTGGCGCGCCGGCTGCGACTGCTCGGCTTCGACACCCGCTGGCTCAATGACCTGGGGGACGCGGGACTGGTGGCGCTGGCCCGGCGGGAGGGGCGCATCCTCCTCACCCGTGACCGCCACCTGCTCATGCGGCGGGAGCTGACTCACGGGTGCTTTATCCACCCGGTCATCCCCCAGGCACAGCTCGCCTACCTGCTGGAGCGCCTGCAACTTTGCCCCGAGATCGCCCCCTTCACTCGGTGTACCCTATGCAATGGCCTCCTGGAGGAACGACCACCCGCCCAGGTCCAGTCCCGGGTGCCACCCCGGGTTCACGCCACCCAACAAGCCTTCTGGCAGTGCCAGGATTGCGGACAGCTCTACTGGCGGGGCAGTCACTGGCAGGCCATGTGCCGACAAATCCAGGCGCTGTGTCCCGACTGGGCGCCAAGCAGCCAAAGTCCAGTCAGCGACTGTCCAGCCACTGCTTGACAGAGTGAGAGCGTCCCCTAGGACGAAACTCCCCCCTAGCGTATGAAATGACACGGCTGGCGACTTTCCCGCCAAGCATCATGCTGGGCGCGCCAAGCCACCGGACACAAAAGACTTTGCCATGACTGTCACGCAAACCGAGGCCCACGTCATGCGTCCTTGGCACTTCAAGCGACACCCGCCCAACCTGTTGGTACCGGGTCTTCCCCGTTCCGGCCCTCTCCTATCGGGCCTACTCCTACTGGCCCTGCTCCTGACCGCGCCGCTCCCGGCCTGCCGGATCTCCCCGACCCAGACCGGGACCTTGACGGAACACCACTTCCAGGCCCGGCCCTATGCGGGCTCCCAGGACCGCGACTACCAGGTCTACGTCCCGGATGGCCTCACCGGCCCCGCGCCCCTGGTCATGGTCCTGCATGGGTGCGGCCAGACCAGCGCGGACGTGCTGCGCGATTGGGGCATGCGGGCGGCGGCGGACCGCTACCACTTCATCCTGGTCACCCCCGCCATCACCCGCTGGGATGGCCTGCGCGGGCCGAACTGCTGGGGCTTCTGGCTACCCCAGCACCGCCAGTGGGGGATCGGCGAACCAGAAGACCTCCATCAGATCGCCCGGGAGGTCGAGCAACGCCACCCGATCGACCCCCAACGCCGCTACCTGACCGGGCTCTCCTCCGGCGGGGCCATGACCGCCATCCTGGCCGTGACCCACAACGACTACTGGGCCGCGGTGGCCACCGTGGCCGGCCTGCCCTACGGGGAGGACGCCGCGGCAGTCTCCATCCTGGGGTTCTGTCCGGGCTGGGCCCAGTTCCACCCCTTGCCCTGGACCGTCGCCGCCATGCGCGCCCAACTGGGCCCCCATCCCTACCCGATGCCCTTACTGGTGGTGCAGAACGAGCGGGACTGCACGGTCAAGCCACCCGCCGGGGAGCTGCTGCGTGACGCCCAGCTCGCCCTTTACGGCGCACCCGGCCACCGGACCCCGGCAACGACCGCCGTCGGCGAGGCAACCCCCTGCCAGCCCGTCTACGCCCAGGACTACGGCTGCCGCCACGCCCGCCATAGCCGCGATGGCCAGCCCGACAGCCCTACCCTGGTCGAGACGATTTGGTACGAGGGTCCTCTGGTGACCGCCTACCGCGGGGACAAGGACCTGGGCCACTACTGGATCGGCGGCGAGCAGGGTGAGGAAGGCCCCTTTGCCGTGCGGGAAGGCCCCAGCCATCCCGATATCATCTGGGACTTTTTCCGCCGCCACCCAAGGACGGGAGACGGGGGCGACCCGACGGCGACTGCTCAGAGGCCGTGAAATAAGCCTCTTCTTCACAAGCTATCAGGTGGTTCGACCCGACCGACCCGCACGCTGGACAATCCCACGCGAGCCTACCCAGAATTCTCCACACCATGACCGCTACCCCCACCTTGGCACTTAACTGCCTGCCCGGCACCAACCTGCCCCGCCCGGATTACGCCGGCGGCGGCATCGTCAATCTCATGGCCTCTGTCATCCGCGCCCGAGGCGGTGAGGCGGACTATGCGAGCCTCGACCTGTTGCCGCCCGCCGCCATCGCCGGCTACACCAACCTCCTGCTGCTGGTGATCGACGGCCTGGGGGCCGACTGGCTGGCGACGCGGTCCCCGGGGGGCCTCCTCCACCGCCACTGCGTCGGGCCCATCACCTCGGTCTTCCCGCCGACCACCGCCACCGCCATCACCACCTTCCTCACCGGCGACGCCCCCCAGCAGCATGCCCTCACCGGCTGGTTCACCTATCTGCGGGAACTTGGCTGCGTCATGAGCATCCTGACCGGCCACCCGCGCTACGGTGGCGTTGGTTACGGCCAGGCCGGCGTCGACCTGGGTGCCCTCCTCAACCACCGGCCTATCGCCGGGCGTATCGCCACCCGCACCCTGATCCTGACCCCCGACCACATCGCCCACTCGGACTTCAACCGCGCCCACCTGGGGCCCGCGGAGTGCCGCCCCTTCCGTGGCCTGAACGACCTCTTCCGCCAGGCCGCCCGCGCCCTGCGGGAGGACCGGGCCCCCAAGTATCTCTATCTCTACTGGCCCGGGCTCGACACCCTGGGCCACGAGGCGGGCATGGCCAGCCCGGCCGCCGCTCGCCACCTGGCCGCCATCGAGCAGGCCCTGACCGACTTCCTGGTCGCCATCGCCGGCACCGATACCCTGGTCCTGGTCACCGCCGATCATGGCCAGCTCGACACCCGCCCCGCGGACAACATCCACCTGGCGGACCACCCCCGCCTCGCCTCCTGCCTGGCCCTGCCGCTGTGCGGCGAGCCCCGCGCCGCCTTCTGCTACCTCCGGCCGCGCCGGGTCAACGACTTCGTCCACTATTGCGAGGACGTCCTGAGCGACCGGGTCAGTCTCCACCCCAGCGGGGAGTTGGTGGACCAGGGCCTGTTCGGCCATGGTGAACCCGCCCCCGCCCTGGAAGCGCGGATCGGCGACTTCACCCTGCTGATGCGCGGCTCCTGGGTGCTCCGCGACCGCCTGCCCAGCGAAAAGGCCTATACCCAGATCGGCGTCCATGGCGGTTTGAGCGCCACCGAGTTGCAAGTGCCCCTGTGCGTCATTCCCCCGCTCATACGGCATCCCTCATAAGTAATTAATCTTAATAATGAAAATCAATTGTCCTAACTTTCATGGGTTATCTTGCCGCCCCCTGATGATGGAAGACGGCATTTGCCTCTGGAAGAAGCAGTCTTTCACGCCAACGGTCATGATGGATCTCGCCACGCCCCACGATGATGAATGACGCTGCTGTTGACTTTGACGCTAACTGTCATGGGGCGGCGCGCCACACCCCTGACCATGAAAGACTTCCCCGTGACTTTCACGCTAACCCTCATGAGGGGGCACGCCACGCATCTGATGGTCAAGGACTTTGCCGAGACTTTCCCGCCAAGGAATTCGCGACCGCGGGACTATTTTTTGTCCTGGTACTGGTGCTGTTACTACTCCCCTCGTTAGTCGGTCCACAGGCGGCCATGCCCTCAACCGCTGGGCCTAACACCGAGGACACCCACCTCCCCGCGGCCGCCTTTGTTGGCCGTGAGCGCTGTGCCGTCTGTCATGCCCGCGAGCAGGAAGCCTGGCGCGGTTCCCACCACGACCTGGCCATGCAGGAGGCGACCGATAACACGGTGCTAGGCGATTTCAATGACGCCAGCTTCACCCATTTCGGTGTCACCAGCCGCTTCTTCCGCCGCGAGGGCGGCTTTTTCGTCACGACCGAGGGGCCGGACGGCGAACTTCAGGATTACGAGATCCGTTACACCTTCGGCATCACCCCCTTGCAGCAATACCTGATCCCATTCCCCGACGGGCGGATGCAGGCCCTGTCCATCGCCTGGGACTCGCGTCCCTGGGAAGCGGGCGGCGGACGCTGGTTTCACCTTTATCCCCACGAGCGCATCCCGCCCCAGGATGAACTGCACTGGACCCGCGGCAGCCAGAACTGGAACTGGATGTGCGCCGAGTGCCATGCCACCAACCTCAAACGCCACTACGACGCCGCCAGCGACCGTTACCGGACCACCTGGTCAGAGATCGACGTCTCCTGCGAGGCCTGTCACGGCCCTGGCTCAAACCACCTCGTCTGGGCTGAGCAGCTGGCGGGTAACCAGCCCGTGGCGCCGGCCCTGGCAGAGACCAAGGGCCTGGCAATCGCCCTCGACGAGCGCCGCGGGGTGAGTTGGAGCCAGGATGCCAACGGCAAGCCAGTACGCACCCCACCCCTGAAGAGCCGCCGCGAAATCGAGGTCTGCGCCCAATGCCATTCCCGCCGTGCCGGCCTTGCCGATGGCCTGAGCCACGGCGGGCCTCTGATGGCGACCCATGACCCCTTGCTGCTCCTCCAGGGAGCGTATTTCGCCGATGGTCAGCAGCAGGATGAAGTCTATAACTACGGCTCCTTCCTCCAGAGCCGCATGTCTGCCCAAGGTGTCACCTGTTCCGACTGTCATGACCCCCACAGTGGTCGGACGCACGCCCCTGGCAACAGCCTCTGCGCCCAATGCCATGCCCCGGCCCGGTTCGACCAGCCCGGCCACACGCTGCACCCCTTGGGGACCGCCGGCGCCCAATGCGTCGCCTGTCACATGCCCACTCGGACCTACATGGTGATCGATCCCCGCCACGATCACGCCCTGCGTGTGCCCAGGCCAGACATCGCCCAGCACGTCGGCGCCACGGACCCCTGCACCGGCTGTCACCAGGACCGGGATGCCGCCTGGGCGGCGGAGAGGATTGCGGCCGCCTTTGGCCCCGAGCGTAAGGGTGATCAGCACCTAGGGGCGACCCTCCAGGCCGCGCGGAGGCGGGAACCGGGAGCGGCCAGCTTGCTGGCGCGGCTGATCCAGGACACCCAGGCCCCCGCCATCGCCCGCGCCACCGCCGTGCGGGAACTGGAGGCTTACCTCAGCCCCTCCAGCCTGCCGCTTGTCTCCATGGCGCTGAAGGACGCGGACCCACTGGTGCGCGGCGCGGCACTGGAGACCCTCCTCGCCCTGCCTCCCCAGCAACGGCCGGCACTGGCCATGCCCCTGCTGGACGACCCTTTGCGCGTGATTCGCCTCAAAGCGGCGCGGGCGCTGGCGCCCGTGGCGGTGGAGGGGCTGTCCACCGCGCAGCAAGCCAAACTGGACCAGGCCTTTCAGGACTATGTGTCCTCCCAGGAGGCCAACGCCGAAAGACCCGAGGCCCACCTGAACCTTGGTCTCTTCCACTTAGACCGTCGTCAGTATCAGGACGCTGAAGTGGCGTATCGCGCCGCCCTGAAGCTCGATGCCACCTTTGCCCCAGCCTACGGCAACCTGGCCGATCTCTACCGCGCGACCGGGCGGGAGCCGGAGGCGGAAGCGATTTTGCAGCAAGGGTTGCGTGTCAGACCCGATGACGGTGCCCTGAGCCATGCCCTGGGGCTATTGCGGGTGCGCCAGCAGCGCCCCGCCGAAGCCCTGAGCTACCTGGAACGGGCGGTGACCCTGAGCCCGGACAACGCCCGTCATGCCTATGTCCTGGCGGTGGCCCTGCACGACACGGGCAAGCCCGAGGAAGCGCGGGTGGCTCTTACGCGGGCCCTGGAGCATTTTCCCTACGACCGGGATCTGCTCATGGCGGCCCTGGCCTACGCCCGCGAGGCCCGGGATGAGGAAGCGGCGAGCGATTTCGCCAACGGGCTCGCCGCGCTCACAAGGGGGAGTCAGCCCTAAGGACAACGCTGGCCGAGGTGATTCCAGACGATCGCGAGATCCTGGTCGTTGGTGTAGCCATCCAGGTCGAGGTCGTACCAGCTCGAGGCGCCCCCGGCGAGCGCCGCCATCAGCCTGTAGTCGGCAAGATCCTGGTCGTCGACCTTGCCATCGCCGTTGCCGTCGCCCGGGCAAGCGGGCTGAGAGGCGAGGATGGTCTCAAGCTGCGCGGA
>SACH01000006.1 GCA_009928645.1 Gammaproteobacteria bacterium
CACCTGCCCCACCCCCGCCCCCCGCTCCATCAGGGCCAGGACCTGGCGCACGCGGTCGATGTCAGCCTCCGTATAGAGGCGATGCCCCTTTTCCGTCCGGGTCGGGGTCAGCAGACGGTAGCGGCGCTCCCAGGCCCGCAGGGTGACCGGTGGCACGCCGGTCAGACGGGAAACGGTGCGGATGGGGTAGAGACCGAGCCCCCGCGACCCGCCGTCATCCTCCTCCACGCTGACTAATTCGCTCATGCTCGCTTGCCTGACAGTCTTTTTTTTGTTATACCACACTTATACAAAATTTGTACAAAGTCGATACAACGCAGGTAACCGCCATGACCCCGATCCCTTACCTGAACCTACCCTCCTTTGAGCACAGCCTGGTGGCCGAGCGCGCCCGCGAGCGCGTGGAACCGGGCGCCATGTTGGAACTGGAGCTGGACATCCTCTTCGCCGCCAACGGCGTGACCTGCCGCGACAGCCGGGTGATCCGCAAGTCCAATCTGTGGCGGGACTTCTTTCCCGGCCAACTGGAGCGGCAGCTCCTGGGCACGGCGGTGGGGGAGCGGGTCGAGGCGGACTTCGTCCCCGGTGCCCTGACCGAATACCAGGAAGGGGAGCGCTTCACCGCCCCCCGCGGTGCCTTCCGCAGCCGCAAGCTGGTCCGCCGCGACCTGGAGCCGCGGCTGGGCCGCTTTTATCCCCGGGGTTTCCTCGCCGGCCAGCGGGGGATCTTCTCGGAGGATCGGCGCCCCCTGCGCGTGACCGGGATGCCGGCGGAGCGCCTGGAGGTCGACAGCCGCCACCCCCTGGCTGGGGTGCCGGTCCGGCTGGGCATCAGCGTCCTCAGCACCTGGGGCACCGGCGAGGAGCACGGCGGCATCTGTAATGACATCGCCATGCTGGCCACGGGTGAGGGCCCGGGCATGCAGCTTCCCCTGGCCCAAGGGACGAGTGACTTCTGGTACCCCGAGGCCATGGGCCGCCTGGACAACCGTGGCGATGAGGTCTTCTACGAGCGCACCCGCCTGGTGCACCACCTGGACAGCCATTGCCGGGCCCAGATCGAGGCCCTCCATGGCCAGTTGATCCCCGCCGGCGCCAAGGTGCTGGACCTGATGTCGAGCTGGGTCTCCCACCTGGATCGTATCACCCCCGCCTGCCAGGTAACGGGGCTGGGGATGAATCGGGAGGAACTGGACGCCAATCCGCGCCTGGCGGAGCGGGTGATCCACGACCTCAACCAGAACCCCACCCTGCCCTTCGCCAGGGCCAGCTTCGATGCCGTGGTCTGCACCGCCTCCTTCGAGTACCTGACCCAACCGCGCCAGATCGTCGCGGAGATCGCCCGGGTGCTGAAGCCCGGTGGTATCTGTATCATCACCTTCTCGGATCGCTGGTTCCCGACCAAGGCCGTCCAGGTCTGGACCGAGGTCCACCCCTTCGAACGCCTGGGCTATGTCCTGGCCAGCCTGATGAGCGACGAGCGTCTGGGTGATTTCAACACCTACAGCCGTCGCGGCCTGCCGCGGCCCCAGGATGACGCCCGCGCCGGGGAACTGGATCTCTCCGATCCCCTGTTCGCGGTCTGGGCCCGGCGCCGGCCGGAGCATTGAGTAACCGCGGGCAACTGGCAACCGCCAGCGAGCCACCGCGACCGCCAGGCGGGCACCGGGTCTCTGTAGCGCCCGGTGCCCGCCCCCTTGTTCACTTGAAGGATCGCGCCTCATGAAGTACTTGTCCGAGTCCGATTACGTCCATGGCCAGGCCCCCGCCACGGGGGTCCTGCTGGCCAACCTCGGCACGCCGGACGCCCCGGACCGGGCGGCGGTGCGGCGCTATCTCAAGCAGTTCCTCTGGGACCCGCGGGTGGTGGAGACCCCCCGCCCCCTCTGGTGGCTGATCCTCAACGGCATCATCCTCACCACCCGCCCCCAACGCTCGGCGAAGGCCTATGCCAGCATCTGGGGCGCGGAGGGCTCGCCCTTGCTGAGCATCTCCCGCGCCCAGCACGCCCGCCTGGCGCAGGCCCTGGGGCCGACGCTGAAAGTGGAACTGGCCATGCGCTACGGCCAACCCTCCATCCCCCAGGCCCTGGCGGCCCTGCGCCAGGCCGGCGTCCGCCGTATCCTGGTGCTGCCGCTCTACCCCCAATACTCCGGCACCACCACCGCCAGCGTCTTCGACGCCGTGACCCAGGAGATCCGCGGCTGGCGCTGGATCCCCGAACTGCGCTTCGTCAATCAGTATCACGATGACCCCGCTTTCATCACCGCCCTGGCGGAATCGGTGCGCGCTTATCAGGCGGAGCATGGCCGACCCCAGCGGCTGGTGATGTCCTTCCACGGCCTGCCCCGGGCCTACTTCGACGCCGGCGACCCCTACTACTGCCAGTGTCAGAAGACCGCCCGGCTGCTGGCGGAAACGCTGGGGCTCACGGCGGAGGACTATGCCGTGACCTTCCAGAGCCGGCTCGGCGTCAAGGCCTGGCTCCAGCCTTACACCGACGAGTACCTGCAAGGGCTGCCCCCGCAAGGCATCCGCCGCGTCCAGGTCATCTGCCCCGGTTTCAGCGCCGACTGCCTGGAGACCCTCGAGGAGGTGGCCATCGAGAACCGCGACCACTTCCTGGCCAAGGGTGGCGAAGCCTACGACTACATCCCCTGCCTCAACGACAGCGCGGGACATATCGCCTTCCTCCAGGGGCTGATTCACCGCCACCTTCAGGGCTGGGAACCGGTCCCCTGCGATGGCCCCGCCAGCCTGGCGCGGGCCAAGGCCCTGGGGGCGTCCCGCTAGTGGCAGGTTTCGGCATGTGGCCACCCTTGTCCCCTTTATCGCGGCAACGCTCGCGCCCTGGCGCGCCGGCGCTGTCCCTTTGGTCACCCCATACAGGCCATTGACATGACCTCTACCGACACCCCTTACACGGTCTCCGACTACCTGGTTCATCGGTTGCAGGACATTGGTATCGGGCATGCCTTCGGGGTGCCCGGGGACTACACCCTGGACTTCCTTGACCGGCTGGTGCATAGCCCCATCGCCTGGGTCGGCAATTGCAACGAACTCAACGCTGGCTACGCGGCGGACGGCTACGCCCGCCTCCAGGGGGCCGGTCTGGCGGTGATCACCTACGCCGTGGGCGGCTTCAGCATCCTCAACGCAGTGGCGGGTGCCTACGCCGAGCACGTGCCCCTGGTGGTCATCAGCGGGGCCCCGGCCATGACGCGCCGTCAGACCCAGGCCCTGGTGCACCATCTGGCGGGGGACCACGACATGCAGCTCGAGATCTTCCGCAAGCTCACGGTGGACTGCGCCCTCCTCGCCAGCCCACACACCGCCCCCGACGACATCGACCGGGTGCTCACCAACTGCTTGTCCTGGAAGCGCCCGGTCTACCTGGAACTGCCCATGGACGTGGCGCAGATGCCCTGTCGCCACCCCCAGCCCATCAGCTTTCAGATTGAGAAGGTCTCTGACCCCCGGGCCCTGGACGAGTGTCTGGCAGAGGTGGCAAGACGTTTGGACGAGGCCCACAATCCGGCGGTGCTGGTGGGCACCGAGGTATCCCGCTTCGGCCTAGGGCCGGCGGCCCTGCACCTGATCGAACGGCTGGAACTGCCCTACGCCATGACCGTCAGTGCCAAGGGTTGTCTGCCGGAACTCCACCCCCAGTGCCTGGGGGTCTACCAGGGGGCCCTGAGCCGGCCCGAGACCCGCGCCCAGATTGAGGAGTCGGATTGCCTGATCGAACTGGGGGTCTGGTTGACCGACTGGGACACCGGTCTCTATACCTCCCCCCAGGCGCAACGGGTCTTCGTCCGCGCCAACCTCGACCAGGTCAGGATCGGCTTCCATATCTACCCCGGGGTCCAACTGGAGGACTTCGTCCGCGGCCTGGCGGACCAGGCCACGCCACGCCACTTCCGTGACTCCCATCCTATCCGGCCCAATGCCCCGGTCCGCTCTTACCTGCCCGAGGTGAGCCAGCCCCTGAGCGCCGCCCGCTTTTATCGGCGGGTGGAGGCCTTCCTCGACGACTCCATGATCCTGGTCTCTGACATTGGCGACGTGGTCTGCGCCGTGGCCGACATGCACATCGAGGAGGCGGATAACTTCCTCACCCAGGCCTATTACATGTCCATTGGCTATGCCACCCCCGCCGCCCTGGGCGTGTCCCTGGCGCGCCCCGACAAACGCCCGGTGGTCCTGGCCGGCGACGGTGCCTTCCAGATGACCGCCCAGGAGGTGTCCACCCTCCTGCGCCAGGGCTGCCGGCCCATCCTCTTCCTGGTCAACAATGACGGCTACCTGATCGAGCGCTACCTGCATGAGGACCAGGTCTACAACGACCTCCAGCCCTGGAAATACGCCGAGTTGCCCCATGTCTTCGGTGACGGGGCGCTAACCTTCCGCGTCACCACCGAAGGCGAACTGGAGCATGCCCTGGCCGCAGCCCTCGCCGCGCCGGACAGCCTGGTCTTTATCGAGGCCTGTGTCGGACGTGACGCCTCCGATGCCCTCAAGCGCATCGGCGCCACCTACCAGAAGAGCTATCGCAAGGGGAGCTGAGTTTGGCCAGCGCACTGACCAGGTTGACATGCGGCGGGCGGTCCGGTCCCCTGCCCGGGTGTCAACCACGGGGCTGCGGGCGGCACGCCGGACGGGACCTGATCTCAAACTGTCCCCTGCCGCCCCGGACCCCCTCCCGTTGGGACCGCCATCCGCAATCGAAATCCGACACGCCAGGGGTATAGCGATGATCTCCCTTGAACGCCTCGCCATTGACTGGGTCGAACAGGGCCGGGTGCCGGATGCGCTGGTGCGCCAGGGTATCCGCCAGCTCTGCCGGCGGCGTCTGGACCTCATCGCCGCCGCCGACTGCGAGGCGGTGGCCGCCGCCCGTCAGGCCTTCGTTGCCGAGATGCTCGCGGGCCCCGTCGCCCCGGTGCCGGACCAGGCCAACGCCCAGCACTACGAGGTCCCCGCCGCCTTCTTCGCCGCGGTCCTGGGGCCACGGCGTAAGTACAGTTGCTGCCACTTCCCCCCCGGCGTGGACGATCTGGCCGCCGCGGAGGACGCCGCCCTGGCCCTGACCTGCCTGCGGGCCGGCATCGCCGATGGCCAGGACATCCTGGAGCTGGGCTGCGGCTGGGGCAGCCTGACCCTGTGGCTGGCGGAGCATTACCCGGCCGCCCGCATCACCGCCGTCTCCAACTCCCACTCCCAGCGCCAGCACATCGCGGCCCGGGCCGCCGAGCATAACCTGACCAACCTGCGCCTCATCACCGCCGACATGAACGACTTCACCACCCCGGAGCGCTTCGACCGGGTGGTCTCGGTGGAGATGTTCGAGCACATGCGCAACTGGGGCCAGCTCTTCCAGCGCGTCGCCGGCTGGCTCAAGCCGGAGGGGCGCTTCTTCATGCACGTCTTTTGTCACCGCGACCGACCCTACGCCTTCGAGGACCAGGGCGAGGACGACTGGATGAGCCGTCATTTCTTCACCGGCGGCATCATGCCCAGCGACGACCTGCCCCTACGCTTCCAGGACCATCTGCGCCTCGTCGACCAGTGGCGCTGGTCCGGTCGCCACTACGAGCGTACCGCCAATGCCTGGCTGGCCAATCTGGACGCCCGGAAGGAGGATCTACTGCCCGTCCTCGCCGACTGCTATGGGGCGGACCAGGCCGGCCTCTGGTTCCAGCGTTGGCGGCTGTTCTTCCTCGCCGTCGCCGAGACCTTCGGCTTTGACGAGGGCCAGACCTGGTGGGTGAGTCACTATCTGTTCGAGCGGCGGGAGGGGTTAGAGTGACGGCGCGGGCCGCCAGTAATCCCGTCGTACCGGGCTCGGGCTCGACCCGGGGACTGATCCTCAATCTGTCCCTGTTCCAGCTTGGCTGGTGGGCCCTGGTGCTCAGCGCCGCCCAGGGTCGGCCCCTGATCGGCCTGGTGATCGTCGCCCTGATCCTGGCCTGGCACCTGGGCTTTGTCCGCCCCCTGGCCAGCGAGGCCCTGCTCATCGGCCTGGCGACCCTCATCGGCCTGGCCTTCGATAGCTTCCTCATCACCACCGGCTGGGTCAGTTTTGGTCCGCCTTCCCTGGTTGTGGTTCAGACAGCAACCCTGGCCTCGGCGCCCGCGGTTGAGGTAGCCACTAGCCTGGCGGCACCAGCCACGGCGCCGGTGGTCGCCCTGGCCACCAGTCCGGAACTGGCCCGCGCCAACATCGCGACCACCAGCACCGGCACCTCACTGGTCGCTGCCCTGCCACCTGCGTGGATGCTTGCCCTCTGGGCCAATTTCGCCACCACCCTCAACCTGTCCCTGGCGGGCCTCCAGACCCGGCCCTGGCTCGCCGCCCTACTTGGTCTGATCGGCGGGCCCCTGGCCTACTGGGGTGGTGCCAGTCTGGGCGCCATGACCTTCGTCGCCCCCCTCCCCGCCCTCACCACCCTCGCCCTAGGCTGGGCCCTGCTCACCCCGCTGCTCCTGGCCCTGGCCGCCACCCTTGCCCGGAGGTCGAACCCCTGATGGACGCCTTTTCCTGGGAGACCAGCTTCCTCGCCCTGGCCCTGCTGGGGGTCGCCGCCGTGTTGACCTGGCTGGCGAGCATCCCGCTGCGCAACGTCAGCATCGTCGACAGCCTCTGGGGGGTAATGATCGCCCTCGCCGCCTGGGTCTACGCCCTGGCCACCCCCCAGACCGGCCCCCGCGAGGGCCTGGTCCTGGTCCTGGTCAGCCTGTGGATGCTGCGCCTCTCCGGTTATATCACCCGGCGCAACCACGGGCACGGGGAGGATCGCCGCTATCAGGCCATCCGCGCCCGCAACCAGCCCCACTTCACCTTCAAGAGCCTCTACCTGGTCTTTGGCCTCCAGGCGGTCCTGGCCTGGATCATTGCCTGGCCCCTGATGGCGGCCATGGCCGGACCAGAGCCCCTGGGCTGGCTCGATGCCCTCGGCGTCGCCCTCTGGCTGTTCGGCATCGGCTTCGAGGCCGGCGCCGACCAGCAACTCGCCCGCTTCAAGGCCGATCCGGCCAACGCCGGCCGGGTCATGGACCAGGGGTTGTGGCGCTACAGCCGCCACCCCAACTACTTCGGGGAGTTCTGCGTCTGGTGGGGCGTCTGGCTCCTGGCCCTGGCCGCCGGTGGCGCCTGGACCCTGATCTCCCCCCTGCTCATGAGCTTCCTGTTGCTCAAGGTCTCCGGTGTCGCCCTGCTGGAGCAGGACATCGGCGAGCGTCGCCCCGCCTATCGCGACTACATCGCCCGCACCAGCGCCTTCTTCCCCTGGCCACCCAAAGACTAATCGGATTAGGAAGAACATCCCGATGAAACGCCTTCTATGCCTCCTCAGCTTCGGCCTGCTCGCCGGCTGCCAGTCCGCCGCCCTGCCGCCCCTGACCACCGTGCCCCAGGTCGATCTCAAGCGCTTCATGGGCGACTGGTATGTCATCGCCCACATCCCCACTTGGCCGGAACGTAACGCCTGGAATGCCATCGAGTCCTACGCCCTGAACCCCGATGGCACCATCGCCACCACCTTCACCTTCCGCGAGGGGGGTTTCGAGGGTGAGCTGAAGACCATGACCCCCACCGGTTTCGTCACCGACACCGAGAGCAACGCCATCTGGGGCATGCAGTTTCTCTGGCCCTTCAAGGCCGATTTTCGCATCAGTTACCTGACCCCGGACTATGGCCTCACCGTCATCTCCCGCGAGCGGCGCGACTATGTCTGGGTCATGGCGCGTACTCCCGAGATCCCGGAAACCGAGCGCCAGGCGGTGGAGGAACACCTGAAGGCCAGCGGCTATGACCTGGCTGAACTGCGTTACGTGCCCCAGCGCTGGGAGGCGAATCCGTGAACATCGCCATCGTCGGCAGCGGTATCGCCGGTCTGGGCGCCGCCCATCACTTACATCGTGAAGGGCACGCAATCACCCTCTTTGAGGCCGGCGACCACGTCGGCGGCCACGTCAACACCCACCCGATCAGCCTGGGCGGGAACGACTACGCCGTGGACTCCGGCTTCATCGTCTTCAATGACTGGACCTATCCCAACTTCATCGCCCTGCTGGACGAAGTGGGGGCGGAGAGTCAGGCCAGCGACATGAGCTTCAGCGTCTCCTGCGGCCGCACCGGCCTGGAGTACAACGGCGCCACTTTCAACAGCCTCTTCGCCCAGCGCGCCAACCTGGTCAACCCCCGCTTCTGGGGCATGCTGTGGGACATCCTGCGCTTCAATCGCGAGGCCCCCAAGCTGCTGGCGGAAGAAGGTAACGAAGTCAGCCTCGGCGACTTCCTCACCGCCGGGGGCTATGGTCAGCTCTTCCGTGACTATTACATCCTGCCCATGGGCGCCGCCATCTGGTCCACCGATGCGGAGCGGATGCTCGGCTTTCCGGCGCGCTTCTTCGTCCGCTTCTTCCTCAATCACGGCCTGCTGGCCGTCAAGGACCGCCCCGTCTGGCGGGTGATCAAGGGCGGGTCCCGGGCCTATGTGGACAAGCTCATCGCCCCCTTCCGCGACCGGGTGCGATTGAACTGCCCGGTGACGCGGATCGAGCGCCGGGACGAAGGGGTGAGCCTGCACAGTGCGACGGGCGGACGGGAGGACTTCGACGCCGTCTTCCTTGCCTGCCACAGCGACCAGGCCCTGGCCCTGCTGGCGGACCCCAGCCCGGCGGAGACCCAGGTCCTGGGCGCCATCCCCTACCATCTCAACGAGGCGGTGCTGCACACCGACACCCGCCTGCTGCCGCGGCAACCCCTGGCCTGGGCCTCCTGGAATTACCTTATGCCCGAAGGCCCCGGCGGTCGCCTGGCCCTGACCTACGACATGACCCATCTTCAGAGCCTGGACGCCCCGGAGACCCTCTGCGTCACCCTCAATGCCAGCGAGCGCATCGACCCGGCCAGGGTGCTGGCCCGCGTGACCTACCATCACCCCCTCTTCACCCTGGAGGGCGCCGCGGCCCAGACTCGCCAGCGGGAGATCAACGGCCCCCGCCGCACCTATTATTGCGGCGCCTACTGGCGCAATGGCTTCCACGAGGACGGCCTGGTCAGCGCCCTGGAGGCCCTGGGCCATTTCCGCGCCGATTTCGGCCTGCCGCGGGGACCCAGCCCATTGACAAATGCCAGCAGACAAGACCCCTCCGGGGACCCGCAACCGGTGGCGCGCTGAAGACCGCAGACCGCAGCGCGTAAGGCGAAGATCGAAGAGAGCGACATGGAGCCGATAACCCCCCCGTCTGACCAGCCCCTGCACAGCTGCCTTTACGAAGGCTGGCTGCGGCACCGCCGTTACACCCCCAAACGGCACGAATTCCGTTATCCCCTCTTCATGCTCTGGCTGGACCTGGGCGAACTGGACCGGGTCTTCGCCGGGCGCTGGTTCTGGTCCACCCGCCGCCCCAACCTGGTCTGGTTCCGCCGCGCCGACTATGGCGGCGACCCGACCCTGCCCCTGGACGAGGCCATGCGCCGCCTCGTGGCGGAGAAGACCGGCTGGCGTCCGCTGGGGCCGGTGCGGATGCTCACCAATCCCCGCTACTTCGGCTATTGCTTCAACTCCATCAGCCTCTATTACTGTTACAGCACGGACGGCCAGACCCTGGAGGCGGTGGTCGGCGAGGTGACTAATACCCCCTGGGGCGAGCGCATCCACTATGTCCTGCCCCTGGAGGCCAACCTGGGGCGCCCCGAGAAGCCCCGGTTCCGCTTCCCCAAGGCCCTGCACGTCTCGCCCTTCCTGCCCATGGACATGGAGTACCACTGGCGCCTGAACCTGCCCGGCGAGCGCTTGACCGTGCACATGGACGACCTGCGCGGCGGCGAGAACATCCTCGACGCCACCCTGGTCCTGGAGCGGCGGGAGATCGACGGCCCCAGCCTGGCCCGGGTCCTGTGGCGCTACCCGGCCATGACCCTCCAGGTCATCTTCAACATTCACTGGCAGGCCCTCAAGCTCTGGCTCAAGGGCGTGCCCTTTATCGACCACCCGCCCCCCGACCCCCCGAAGGAGGCGCCTGGCCAGGCGTAAGCCCATGAGTGACGAGACCCTCACCGCCACCCTGCCCCTGAACCTGGCCGCCCCAAGGTGGGCCAGGCCCCTGCACACGCTGGCCCGTCGGCTGGTGCTCGCCAAGCTCGCCCGCCTGGGTACCGGCGTGGCGCTGGGGGCCGCGCCAGCTCATCATCCAGATGCCCCCATGGGTGCCGAGCCTGGTGCCGGCACGGGTAGCGATCAGACTGTTAGCCAGCTCCCCGTTGCCGTGATCACCGGATCGCACCCAGATCGGCCCGTCGTCAGCGCCAGCGCCGGCGCCGTTGCCGTTGGTAGCGGACGCTTGCTGGTCCGGGAGGGCGACCGCCACTGGTGCTTCGGCCAGGGCGAGCCCCTCGTCGAGGTGGAGGTCCGGGACCCGGCCTTCTGGCCGGCCATGGCCTTCGGCGGTACCGTCGGCGCCGGGGAGGCCTTCATGGACGGCCACTGGGAGTGCGAGGATCTCACCGGCCTGGTCCAGTTGCTGCTGCGCAACCGCCCGGCACTCATGGACATGGAGGAGGGCCTGGCCCGCCTCTCCGCCC
This sequence comes from Gammaproteobacteria bacterium, assembly GCA_009928645.1. Classification (GTDB taxonomy): domain Bacteria; phylum Pseudomonadota; class Gammaproteobacteria; order Chromatiales; family Chromatiaceae; genus M0108. The sequence continues at coordinate 10,592 of SACH01000006.1, forward strand.
CCCTGCGGGCCCTGCTGCACCGCGCCCGGGACAACCATCGCCGCGGCAGCCGCCGCAACATCGCCGCCCACTACGATTTGGGCAACGACTTCTATCGCCTCTGGCTGGACGAGACCCTGATGTACTCCAGCGCCCTCTTCACCCGCCCGGACATGAGCCTGGCCGAGGCCTCCACCGCCAAGCTGGAGCTTATCTGCCGCAAGCTGGACCTGCGGCCGGGCGACCAGGTCCTGGAGATTGGTACCGGTTGGGGCGGCTTCGCCCTCTATGCCGCCAGTCGTTATGGTTGCCGGGTCACCAGCCTGACCCTGTCGCGGGAGCAGGCCGAGCTGGCGCGCCAGCGCGCCGCCGCCGCCGGTCTGGCGGACCGGGTGGAGGTCCAGTTACGCGATTACCGCGACCAGCGGGGCCAGTACGACAAGTTGGTGTCCATCGAGATGATCGAGGCGGTCGGCGCCCGCCACCTGGAGACCTACTTCCGCCAGTGCGGGCGCCTGCTCAAGCCGACCGGGGCCATGCTGCTCCAGGCCATCACCATCGCCGACCAGCGCTACCAGGCCGCCCTCAAGGAGGTGGATTTCATCCAGAAGCACATCTTCCCCGGCGGCTTCCTGCCCAGCGTCACCGCCATGGCCAGCGCCATGACCCGGGCCTGCGACCTCAAGATCGTCCACCTGGAGGACATCGGCCCCCACTACGCCGAGACCCTGGCCCGCTGGCGGGACAACTTCGTCCGGCGTCTGGACGCCGTGCGCGCCCTGGGCTTCGACGAGCGCTTCATTCGCATGTGGCGCTTCTATCTCAGCTACTGCGAGGGCGGCTTCCGCGAGCGTGACCTGGGCACGGTACAGATGCTCCTGGCCAAGCCCGGCTGGCGCGGTGCTCTGCCCCTGGGTGCCTGGTAGGCCTCGTCCCTGCTTGGATGACCCCGCAGCGACCTCCCGCAATGACGCTCAGGACCCCACCCCCCATGAACCATCGCCGCCATTCAGCCGCCGCCCTCCTCACCCTGCTCCTGCTCGCGCTTACCCTCCCGCTGCTGGGCGGTTGTACTGGCGTGCCTGAGGGCATCCAGCCGGTATCGGGCTTCAAGGTGGATCGCTATCTCGGCACCTGGCACGAGATCGCCCGTTTGGACCATTCCTTCGAGCGCGGTCTGGAGCAGGTCTCCGCCCACTATGAGCCGCGGGCGGACGGCGGCATCAGCGTCCTGAATCGCGGGTTCGACCCCGTCAAGGGGCAATGGAAGGAGGCCGAGGGTCGCGCCTATTTCATCAGCGAGCCCGACATCGCCAGCCTCAAGGTCAGCTTCTTCGGTCCCTTTTATGGCGGCTACCACGTCTTTGCCCTGGACCCGGACTACCGCTGGGTGATGATCTCTGGCCCCAGCCGGGACTATTTGTGGATCCTGGCGCGAGAACCGCAATTGCCCTCCCCGCTGCTGGAGGAGTTGATCGCGCGGGCGCGAGAGGCCGGTTTCTCCACCGAAACCCTCATCTTTCCCCCACCCAGTGCGCCCCCAGCGACGTCCTAGCGAGGTCATTGTGATCCTTGACGTCCGCCACATCACCACTTTGCCACCACCTGGAGACAGCCACCATGATCACTTCGACCCTTGATCCCATCACCCTCAACGACGTGACCGATCTGGACAATGCCCCCTTCATCATCGAGGGCAGCGGCGACAGCACCCTGAAAATCTATTTCGAATCCGAGGCCAACAAGCAGGAGTACCTGGCGACCGAGGTGCATGGTGCCCTGAATACCGCCGGCCTCAAGTCCATCTACGACGACGTCGCCGACAATCCCATCACCGGCACCATCAACTGAGGGCCAGTCCTCCCCGGAGCCGGCAGTGGACATCAGGTTCTCCGTTGCCGCGCGCTTTTTTCGTTCGGGCCGGGGAGGTCATGGCACTCAGGCCTTGATCAGGTATTTTTCCAAGCGATAGAGCAGGGTGTCCCGGCTCAGGCCGAGGAGACGGGCGGCGCGGCTCTTGTTGCCGCCAGCCAGGGCCAGGGCCTGGCGGATGAAGTCGATCTCCAGATCCTGGAGATTGATGCCGCCGGCGGGCAACTTGAAGTTCGAACCCTCCGCTTCCTCCCACTCACCCCGACGGATCTCCCAGGGCAGATTTTCCGGCCCCAGGTTCTCCCCCGGACAGAGGATGACCATCCGCTCACAGAAATTCCGCACCTCCCGGGCATTGCCCGGCCAGGGGTAACGGCGTAGTTGCCGCTGGGCGGTCAGGGAGAAGCGCGGGGCCGGCAGGCCATGGGTGGCGGCCGCCAGGGCCAGAAAGTGCTCCAGCAACAGGGAGATATCCTGGACCCGCTCCCGCAGGGGGGGCAGTTCCAGGGGCACCACCGCCAGCCGATAGTAGAGATCCTCGCGGAAGGCCTTCGCGCGCACCCGTTCCCAGAGATCACGCCGGGTGGCGGCCATGAGTCGTACCGCGCTGCCCGGCCCGGCCAGCCAGTACAGTAAGCGGGCCTGAGCCAGAAGCGGCAGTTCCGCCACCTCGTCGAGGAAAAGGCTGCCGCCGCGGGCGCTGCTCCAGGCCTGGTCCAGGGCCGCCACCAGGTCGTCGGCCGTCATGCCGGTCACCGGGAGCACCTGAAAGGGTTGGTCGCGGCGTTCCCCCAGGCGGTGGATCTCACGCGCCAGACTTTCCTTGCCGGTCCCGGCCTCGCCGACGATAAGCAAGTTGGCGTCGGTCACGGCCACGAGTCGGGTAGCGTTGAGGAGGCGGCGGAAGGACGGGGCCTCGCCGATCAGGCCCTGGAACTCGAACATGCTCATTGACGTCTCCAGTGATTCCCGTACCCGCGGTGCGCTCAAATAGTGTAGCCCTGGAAAGTGAGGGTATAAAGGCCGAGACCGGTCACGGCCAGCCCCGCCGGGACCCGGAGCCGGGCATCCCCCACATAGCGATGCAGACGCCCGGCGAAGAGACCGGTGGCGATCAGTGCCGGCCAGGTGCCAAGCCCGAACAAGGCCATGTAGAGGGCACCGGCCAGGGGCCCACCCTGGGCGGGGGCGCCAAGCAGGAGGGTGTAGACCAGACCGCAGGGCAGCCAGCCCCAGACGGCACCGTACAAGGTGGCTTTGGGCAGGGAATCGACGGGGAGGAGCCGCCGCCCCCAGGGCTCTAGCCACCGCCAGATAGGGGTGCCCAGTCGTTCCAGCCCTTCGAGTCGCGGCAGCCAGCCGGCGATGGAGAGCCCGGCCCCGACCATGACCAGGGCGGCCAGCCACCGCAGGGCGTCGTGCAGCCAGAGATGGCCGGACACCAGCAGGACGCCGCCGAGGGAGCCAAAGGCCGCCCCCGCCAGGGCGTAGCTAAGCACCCGGCCCAGATTGAAGGCCAGCAGGTAGGTCACCAGCCGCCGCCAGTGGGCACGCCGCTCCCCCGGCAAAGACAGGCTCAGGGCCCCGGCAATGCCACCGCACATACCGATACAGTGCAGGGCACTGAGCAAACCAATGGCGAAGGCAAGGGGATAGGCCGGATTCACTTGCCCAAGTATATTTGCAATTGCTTATGATCGCGGAGAAACTTGCTCCCTGACCCCGGTCGCGACGGCAGGCCCCTGCCGATCTCAGTGGCGGGCGGTCACGGGCGCACTTCGGAGGACCACACCTTGGCGAAACTCTCTCTCGACCACCTGACCCCGATGCGGGAGCGGCTGGCCAGTCATCCCATCTACGCCTCCCTGCGGTCGCTGGACGACCTGCGGGTCTTCATGCACCACCACCTCTTCGCGGTCTGGGACTTCATGTCCCTGGTCAAATATATGCAGCAGCATCTCGCCCCCGCCCGGGTACCCTGGTTGCCCGGGGGCGACACCACCCTGAAGCGCTTCATCAACCAACTGGTGCTGGACGAGGAATCGGACCTGGCCCCCGGCGGCGAGGGGGCAGGCTACCTGAGCCATTTCGAGTTGTACGTCCGGGCCTGGAGCGAGATCGGCGGTGATGCCAGCCTCGTCGAGCACTTCCTCGTCCGGGTGCGGGACCAGGGCCTGGATGCGGCCCTCTATTCGGATCTGGTACCCCTGCCCGCCCGTTACTTCGTCGAGACCAGCTTCGCCGTCATCAACGAGGATAAGCCCCACGAGGTCGCCGCCGCCCTGGCCCTGGGTCGGGAGCAGGTGATCCCGGACATGTTCCGCCGCTTCATCGCCCGGAGTGGCCTCACCATCGACCAGGCCCCCAGCTTCCACTACTACCTGGAGCGGCACATCCACCTCGATGGCGAATTACATGGCCCCCTGTCCCTGAGGCTGATCGACGAACTCTGCGCCGGGGACCCCCAGCGAATCGAGGAGGCCGAGACCGCCGCCGAGGAGGCCCTCTGCGCCCGCATCCGCTTCTGGGACGGGGTCCTGGAGGGCATCGAGTCCGCCAGGGCCTCCCGTAACGCCTGAGACCACTCCCCGGCGCAAATCCAGCGGATGACGGCAGGGCTCGGAACCTGTCGGCAGCCCTTTGCCCCGCCATGTTTCCCGCGCGGGCGGGCCAGGGAGGATCGGACAAGCCGCCCATCAGTCTGCGAACGCCAGGGGTCCTTATCGCGACCCGGCTCTTGGAATCCGGGAGAAGGGCCCAATCTCCGCTTCCAGTTATCAGAGTAAAATAGTCAGAAATCCAACTGGAGATAGATCATGCCAGTCAGCGTTCCCGTGGACGGTGAGGGTTTCCTCATCAATCGTGACGATTGGAGCGAGGAGGTCGCCATCCAACTTGCCCAGACCGACGATTTCACGATCGACGAGCGGATCATGCATTACATCCGCGAAGCCCGGGCCATGTACGAAAACGACGGTGTCGTGCCCCCCATCCGTAAGTTCGCCAAGGAGTTGAACATCTCCACCAAGGAACTCTACGATGTCTTCAAGAAAGGCCCCATGAAACTGATCTGCAAATGGGGCGGGCTGCCCAAACCTACCGGCTGCGTCTGATTACTGCCGCTTCCACTTCCTTGAGCCGGGACATGCCCGTTTACCGGTCTTGACCCACCGGCAGCGTTTGCTTTCCTCCGCTTCAGCCTGGCCACACTGGTCAGGCCTTTTTTCTTCCGCCCGCCAGGCCGCGCCCCCCGCGCGGCTCAGTACCAATGTTCGGGGTACTGACGCTGCGGTGAGAGGTTATTGACGAGGAGGGCAACTACCAGTAATACCAGCGCCCCGAGTCCGACGGGCATCAGGACGAACATCAGGCCCAGGGCATGGACCTGGTCGGAACCGGCGACGGCGATAAGAGCCGTGGCGCCACCCGGGGGATGCAAGGTACGGGTCAGATGCATGAGGGCGATGGCCGTGGCCACGGCCAGGGGAGCGGCCAGCCATAGCCAGGGGCTCAACAGCAGGTAACAGAGGACGCCGACCGTCGCGGAGAGGAGATGGCCGCCGACCAGATTGCGGGGCTGAGCCAGCGGACTGCGGGGGGCACCGTAGACGAGGACCGCCGAGGCACCGAGTGAGCCGATCAGGAGCAGATTGTCCTCGGGAGTCAGGAGGTTGCCGTTGAGCAGGCTCAAGGCGCCAATCCCAATGAAGGCCCCCATCCAGGACCAGAGGACCTCCCCTAGGGTGACGGTAGAGGGCCCGGTCGAGGCGCGCCCCCGCAGCTTGGCCAGGTACTGGTACCACCAGGCGCTTACCTGCCGACCCCAGGGGGCTCGTTCCCGCTTATCTACGCTGTTCATCCCCCTTCTCATCGCAGGTCTCAGCAAAAAATCAGCCGCCCGCTATGAAACACCCCCCTGAGCCGGCACGCCTTGAGCTGAGTCAATTTCACGGACGCAGGATGATGTCAGACCGATGGCAAGGCCCTGGCGGCTGGGCTAAACTCCGCACGTTTGTTCCGGGGTCCTGACCAGTCACACCTCCCTCCCTTCCGCGCCAGACCCCCCTCCTCTCAGTGATCGTTTTCCGCATAACAACCTGGCCGACCGCCTCAAAGGCCGCGGCCCACCCTTGGAGTTTGCCAGATGGCCACCTTTACCACCCTGCACCGAGAAATTCATGAGATCACGGAGAAAAACAATGTCTTTCGTTATCTCATCCAGGATCGCTTCATGTGCGACACCAAGATCGCCGAGACCATCTTTTTCGATTACGTCAAGCTGGTGAAAAAGCACATGGAAAAGGTTGACCGGGAATTCTGCCGGCAACTGCTGTCCCACGAGGCGCAGACCGTACGCAACACCGCCGACCGGTTTCTCTCCGGTTCTTCCGAAATCAAGCGCATCTTCGCCGAATACCTCAAGCGTTACTGCACCCCGCCCCATCAGTGCCTGCACATCAAGGACCACGCCCGCTTCGTCGAAGAGACGAACCAGATCTTCGACATGGTCCTCGAGCGCATCGAGCGTGAGACCGAACACCTTTACCCCTTGATCCGGAGCCTCGAGGCCCGGGCGGAGCAGAAGCAGGCGGCCTGAGGGCCTAGAACTGCCAGCGCCTCCGGTTCAACGGCGCGGGATGCTGCCCTTCGCCTGGGAGAAGGCCTTGGCCATGGCGCCGGCGGTTGGCGCGGGCCCGTTCCCAGTCTGCGGCTTGGTCTGCGGTCTGATCTGGGTCCCGGAGCTTAACGCCTCCCGATCGCTGCGCTCCGGGCCGCTGCCCCCGGTCGCTGGCCGCTCCCCCAGCCGCATACTCAGGGCGATGCGCTTGCGGGACTTGTCGACCTCCAGCACCTTGACCTTGACCAGGTCACCGGTCTTGACCACCTCGTGAGGGTCCTTGACGAAACGGTCCGCCAGGGCCGAAATGTGCACCAGGCCGTCCTGGTGGACACCAATGTCGACAAAGGCGCCGAAGTTGGTGACGTTGGTCACCGTTCCCTCCAGCACCATGCCCTCCCGCAAGTCGTCAAGGGTCTCCACCCCCTCCAGGAACTCGGCCGCCTTGAACTCCGGGCGCGGGTCCCGCCCCGGCTTTTCCAGCTCCGCCAGAATGTCCTTGACCGTGGGCAGGCCAAACTGGTCGTCGGTGAACTGGGCCGGATCGAGGCGGCGCAGGGTGGCGACGTCGCCGATGAGTTCGCGGATACCTTTGCCGGCTCGGGTGAGGATACGCCGCACCACCGGGTAGGCCTCGGGGTGGACGGCGGACGCGTCCAGGGGTTCATCCCCGTCCGGGACGCGCAGGAAGCCGGCGCAGAGCTGGAAGGTCTTGTCGCCCAGCCGGGGTACGGCCTTGAGGGCGGCGCGGTTGGAGAAGGCGCCGTGGGCCTCCCGATAGTGGACGATATTCTCCGCCAGGCTGCGGCTCAGGCCGGAGACCTGGGTCAACAGGGGTACCGAGGCCGTATTGAGGTCCACGCCCACGGCGTTGACGCAGTCCTCCACCACCTTCTCCAAGCTGCGGGCGAGCTGGGACTGATTGACGTCGTGCTGGTACTGGCCGACGCCGATGGCCTTGGGCTCGATCTTGACCAGCTCCGCCAGGGGGTCCTGGAGGCGACGGGCGATGGACACAGCCCCGCGCAGGGAGACGTCCATGTCCGGTAGTTCATGGGAAGCGTATTCGGAGGCGGAATAGACCGAGGCCCCGGCCTCGCTCACCACCAGGGAGCGTAACCCCAGCTCTGGGTGGCGCTTGATCAGATCCCGCGCCAGGCGGTCCGTCTCCCGGGAGGCGGTGCCGTTGCCGATGCTGATCAGCTTGACGCCGTGGGCCTGGGCCAGGATGGCGAGGCGGGCGATGCTGGCGTCCCACTGGTTGCGGGGGACGTGAGGATAAATGGTGTCGGTGGCGACGACCCGTCCGGTGCCATCCACCACCGCCACCTTGACGCCGGTGCGCAGACCGGGGTCAAGGCCCAGGGTCGGCAGCCGGCCGGCGGGGGCCGCCAGCAGCAGGGCCGAAAGGTTGCGGGCGAAGACGCGGATCGCCTCCTCCTCCGCCGCCGCCAGCAGGCGCGACTTGAGGTCCAGGTCCAGGCGGGTGAACAGCTTGATCCGCCAGGCCTTGCGCGCCGTTTCCCGCAGCCAGGCATCCGCCGGCCGGCCACGATCCTGGATGCCAAAGTGGGCGGCCAGGGTCTGGACCCAGACCGCGTCCGGGTCCTCGCCCTTCGTCCCTGGCTCACCCGGCAGCAGGTCGAGGCCCAGCACCCCTTGGTTGCGGCCGCGGAACAGCGCCAGGGCGCGATGGGAGGGGATCTTGGCTAGTGCTTCCCTGAAGTCGAAGTAATCCGAGAACTTGCTGCCCTCATGCTCCTTGCCCGGGATGACGCTGGCGCGCAGCAGGCCCTGTTCCCAGAGGCCCTCGCGCAACCGGCCGGTCAGCTCGGGGTCCTCGGCGAAGCGCTCCATGAGGATCTGCCGCGCCCCCTCCAGGGCCGCCACCCCATCCGCCACCCCCTTGGCGGCATCGACAAACCGGGTCGCCAGGGCCTCCGGCTCCTGACCGGGGTCCTCCAGCAGGCCCAGGGCCAGGGGCTCCAGCCCCGCCTCCCGGGCGATCTGGGCCTTGGTGCGGCGCTTGGGCTTGTAGGGCAGATAGAGGTCCTCCAGGCGCTGCTTGGTGTCGGCGGCGAGGATCTCGCCCTTGAGGTCAGCGGTCAGCTTGCCCTGCTCCTCGATGCTGCGCAGCACCAGGTCGCGGCGCTCCTCCAGTTCCCGCAGGTAGCCTAGGCGCTCCTCCAACTGGCGTAACTGGACATCGTCCAGGCCGCCGGTCACCTCCTTGCGGTAGCGGGCGATAAAGGGCACCGTAGCGCCCTCGTCGAGGAGTTGGACGGCAGCGGCCACCTGGGCGGAGCGGGCCGCAAGTTCCTGGCTAATCTGGTCAATGATGTTCCGCATGGCGTTCCATGTGTTGAAGAGTTGAAGCTGGAGAAAGCGCTATCGCCAGACGCGGGATAGCGCCGGATAAAGGCGGTGGTAGCGGGATGGGCGAGGTGGTAGCGGGATGGGGCTGGAGATGGGTAGGCTACCGGGTTGGGCGCGGATCACTGCGCCTGGGAACCTTGAGCGGCGCCTGCATCCGGTTGACAACTATCATAAACTGCCATGATCGCCTTCAGTTCCGCCAGCACCCACTCCCGGTCGGCGTCGCTGAGCCCCCTGGCCTCTACCGGGAATTCGCCCCTCTCCCAGGTCGCTAGGACCCGCCAGACCTGACGACAGCCTTTGGCACAAATCGCTTCCACGATCCCCTGTAAGGTCGGGTCGGTGAGAGGGTGAACCATGCTGGCCTCCGCATTGAGAGAAGGTCATTATAGAGGGAAAGCTCCGGCTCTCGTGTGCCGCCCCTTCCCACGGTCGGCATGACCGCGCCGTCCGCCTGAGACCAGAAGCCATTCAGTTTCTGGTCAGGCCCACGGTCATGAGGGGTCCCGCTGCACCCGCTGATGATGACAAACAGCCTGGAACCCAGGGGGCGGCCTGCTACGACCAGCAGGGCGGAACAACCGAAGAGTGATAGGCGATGGATATCTCTTGGCTCACCTCTCCTTTGTCCCCTTCCTTAGGACGGGCCGACCTGCATCTCTGGCTCATCCCCTGCGGCCCCGGGGACGATAGCGGGCTAGACCAGGGCGAAATCACCCCAGAGGAGCCTATAACCCTCTCGGTGCTGTGGCCGCTCCTCTCCCGCACCGAGCAGGAGCGGGCCCGCCGGCTAAGGCTGTTCCATCACCGCCAGGCCTACCTGTGCGCCCATGCCGGGCTGCGGCTGATTCTGGCCCAATATCTGGAGCAACCACCGGAACGGATCTGCTTTATCCGAGGACCCCAAGGTAAACCTGCCGTGGCGGGTCCCGTGGAATTTAACCTGACCACCAGCGGTGACCTAGCCCTGGTTGCCGTGCGCCTGGGTCACCCAGTGGGTGTCGACTGTGAACGGATCAATCCCCACCGCGACATGGTCGCCATTGCCCGTCGCCTCTTCGCCGCCAGCGAGATTGAGCAGCTTCAAGCCTGTGACACCCTGGAACGTCCGCGACTCTTCACCCGTTTCTGGACCGCCCTCGAAGCTCGGGTCAAACTCAACGGCTGCGGGCTTTTCCATCCTCCCCTGGTCGCGACGGGAGAACCTGAAATCAGGCATTTCATTCCCCAGCCAGGTTATATTGCCGCCATTGCCAGCCTTGACCTCCCTCCCCTCAATACTTGGCAAACGCACCGTCTTTCACTGCCTGACTCGGCCAGGGGTTAAATAATTTCACACCGCCTCTTTCCGGCCAGGGTGCCGTTCCAGGATGCCATTAAAGGGGGAAGCCTCCGTTTCGTGTCCTCGCCAGCAACCCAGGGCAGACTGAAAGGAATAAAAAAAGCCAGCCTACTTGGCTGGCTTTTTCGTCCGGGAAGAGAGGACTAATCCATGATCCGATATTGTTCGATATCTCCCCCAGATTCGATAATCTGTTGTACCCAGCCCGGTTTTCTACCGCGCCCTCCTGACCATTCCCGGCCATATTCGTCTCGATATTTAGGCACCGGCTTTTCAGTCCGTACCGCCGGTCGACCACGCTCCCTAAGGGGTGGCGCCAAGACATCCAATCCCAGGTCACGGGCCGTAAGATTGTAATCCTGAACCCTTCTTTTGACCTCTTCGATAACGGAAGCCTTTTCCTGTCTCACCAGTTCTTCCGCCTGTCGGGTCAGTTCAGCAATTTGAGCTTTGAGCTCGGCCAGTGCATCCATAGGAGTAACCTCAGTCAGAAAATTACAGTGTGGAAATAATCCTAAAATCAGTAATCCAAAAAGTCAATAAAAAAAGCCTCCCCTCCTCTACTGCAAAGGATGAGTCTCCCGCAGAGATGAATAGCCTTCCCGGTGATGGCTCTTTCCAGTTATGCCGGTCACAAATCAATTATTGATTTTACCGGGTTGGGTGACCGGAAACAGACATACCATGAGCAGCTGCGCAAGCGTCGAAATCCTCTTTGCCCGAAGACCTTCCCCAGGCCCTTTCCTGACGCTGAGCAAGCGCGCGTCCTCCAACCAGGTAGCCAGGGGGATGAACAGAAAGATTCAGCCATGGCCTGATGCCCCGCCCGTCAGCCGGACTGATTTCGGACCGCACGGCAGTCACTACTGATAAAATCCCGCCCCCGTCACCGTGGAGCTCCCAGCCTTGGAAACCATCCAGATCGTCCTGCTTGCCATCGTTCAGGGGTTGTCGGAACTCCTGCCCATCTCCAGTTCCGGTCACCTGGTACTCACCCCGCTGGTGTTGGGTTACGAATTGCAGAGCCTCGCCTTCGACGTCGCCCTCCATCTCGGTACCCTGGCGGCGGTGATGGCCTATTTTTACCGGGATATCCTGGCCATGCTGGGGGCCTTCGGTCACTCCCTGGTCCAGCGCCGCATCACCTCGCCCGAGGCCGGACTGGCATGGACGATCGTCCTCGCCACCCTGCCCGTGGTCATCCTCGGCCTGCCCTTCAAGGCCCTTCTGGAATGGTTGCGCGCCGACGCCGCGCTCATCACCCTGATCATCGCCGTCAACATCATCGGCTACGGCCTGCTGCTGGGGATCGCCGACCGTCTGGGGCGCAGAGACCGGGATGAATTCAGCCTGGGCTGGCGCCAGGCCCTGATCATCGGCACCTGCCAGGCCCTGGCCATCATTCCCGGCACCTCCCGTTCCGGCATCACCATGACCGCGGCCCTGTTTCTGGGGCTGACCCGTAAGGCATCGGCGCGCTTCTCCTTTCTGCTGTCCATCCCGGCCATCCTCATGGCGGGGGGACTGGAGGGCCTGGAACTCATCCAGTCCGCGGAGCCCGTGGACTGGCAACCCTTCTGGCTGGGCGGACTGATCGCCTTCGGGGTCGCCTACCTGACGATCCACTTCTTCCTCCGCTTCATCGAGCGGATCGGCATGCTGCCCTTCGTCATCTACCGCCTGGTGGTGGGCGGGCTCATCATCGCCCTGCTGCTCTGAGAGGTCATCGTCTCTCAGGCCATTAGCAGGAACCGAGCCCCCGGGCCAGATCGACCTGAATGTCATTCAGGTCTTCCAGCCCCACCGCGACGCGGATCAACCCCTCGCTGATGCCGGCATCAGCCCGCTCCTGGGGACTGATGCGGCCGTGGGTGGTGGAGGCGGGATGGGTGATGGTGGTCTTGGTATCGCCCAGGTTGGCGGTAATCGACAGAAGACGGGTGGCGTCGATGACCCGCCAGGCCGCCTCGCGCCCCCCGGCGACCTCGAAAGCGACGATGCCGCCGCCGGTGCGCTGCTGGGGACCGACCAGGGCATGCTGCGGGTGGGAGGCCAGGCCGGGGTAATGCACCCGCGTCACGGCGGGTTGCCCGACCAGCCATTCGGCCAGGGCCTGGGCGGCGCGGGCATGGGCGAGCATGCGCAGTTCCAGGGTCTCCAGGCCCTTGAGAAAGACCCAGGCATTGAAGGGGCTCATGCTCGGCCCGGCGGTGCGGATGACGCCAAAGACCTCCTCCCCGACGCGCTGGGCATCGCCGACCACGGCCCCGCCCAGGCAACGCCCCTGGCCATCCAGGTACTTGGTGGCGGAATGGATGACCAGGTCCGCCCCCAGGGCCAGGGGCCGTTGCAGGGCCGGGGTGCAGAAGCAGTTGTCCACCGCCAGGAGACAGCCATGGTCATGGGCCAGGTCCGCCAGGGCGCGGATGTCGGCCATTTCCGTCAGGGGATTGGAGGGGGTCTCCAGGAACAGCAGCCGGGTGTTCGGGCGCATGGCGGCCGCCCAGGCATCCAAGCCTGCCAGGTCCACGTAACTGGTCTCGACGCCAAAGCGGGCCAGATACTTGTTGAACAGGACCGTGGTGCTGCCAAAGATGGCCCGCGACGAGACGATGTGATCCCCGGTCTTCAGCAACCCCAGACAGGTGGCAAGGATGGCCGCCATGCCCGAGGCCGTGGCCACGCAGCGTTCCCCGCCTTCCAGGGCCGCCAGACGCTCCTCGAAGGCCTGGACCGTGGGGTTGGTGAAGCGGGAATAGATGTTGCCGGCCTGGTCCCCGCCGAAGCGCGCCGCCGCCTCGGCGGCGCTGGCGAAGACGAAGCTGGAGGTGGTGAAGATGGGCTCGCAATGCTCGCCCTCGGGGGTACGGTGATGGCCGGTGCGGATGGCCAGGGTGGCGAAGCCCGGGATTTCTCCTCTGTGCATGGTGGCGGTTCCTTCTTGTTATGGCCAGGCCGGATCGGCGGTCGGCGGGTTATTCCTGAAGGCTTTCGTCCTTCATGGGATTAAGGTAGGTCAGGCATTGTTGTGCAGCTCGATGATGGACTCGCCAAGATTGCGCCGCGCCTCCTTGGCGGCATCGTTGCGCATGACCTCCAGGTGCTGGAGATAGGCCTCGGTGACATCGCCGGTGACATAGTCGCTGTCGAAGACCGAGGTGTCGAAGCGATCCACGTCGCTCTTGCCCTGCTTTTGCACGGCGTCGATGAGGTCTTCCAGGTCCTGAAAGATCAGGCGATCAGCCCCCAGGAGTTCGCGGATCTGTTCCTCGCCGCGGCCATGGGCCACCAGCTCACTGGCGGATGGCATGTCGATGCCATAGACGTTGGGGTAACGCACCGGCGGGGAGGCGGAGGCGAAATAGACCCGGTGGGCGCCGGCCTCTCGCGCCATCTGGATGATCTGCTGGGAGGTGGTGCCGCGAACGATGGAATCGTCCACCAGCAGGACGTTCTTGCGCCGAAATTCCAGGTCGATGGCGTTGAGCTTCTGGCGCACCGATTTCCTGCGGATCTGCTGACCGGGCATGATGAAGGTGCGGCCAATGTAGCGGTTCTTGATGAAGCCTTCGGCGTAGTTCACTCCCAGGGCCTGGGCAAGCTGCAGGGCGGCGGTGCGGCTGGTGTCGGGGATGGGGATGACGACGTCAATGTCGTGATCCTGCCACTCGTGGCGGATCTTGGCCGCCAGCTTGCGCCCCATGCGGGATCGGGCCTTGTGGACCGAAATGTTGTCGATGATGGAGTCAGGCCGGGCGAAATAGACGAACTCGAAGATGCAGGGGGAGAGTATGGGCCGGGCGGCACACTGGCGCCGGTGGAGGTTGCCCTTGACGTCGATGAAGACCGCCTCACCGGGGGCGATGTCGGCGATGAGCTGGAAACCCAAGGTATCCAGGGCCACGCTTTCGGAAGCGATCATGTACTCGTCCCCCTCCGCCGTCTGGCGCTTGCCATAGACCGCGGGGCGGATGCCATGGGGGTCCCGGAAGCCGAGGACGCCGAAGCCGGGGATCATGGCTACCGCGGCGTAGCCTCCCCGGCAGCGGCGATGGACGCCCTCGATGGCGCGAAAGACATCCTCCTCGTCGATGCGCAGCTTGCCCTCGATCTGCAGTTCATGAGCAAGGACGTTGAGCAGGATCTCCGAGTCCGACTCAGTATTGATGTGTCGCAGGTCCTCGGCGAAGAGGTCGTGCTTGAGGGCCTCGGCATTGGTCAGGTTGCCGTTATGGGCAAGGACGATGCCGTAGGGCGAATTGACGTAGAAAGGTTGTGCCTCGGCGGAACAGGTAGCCCCGGCGGTGGGATAGCGGACGTGCCCCAGGCCCATGTTGCCACGCAACTGAATCATGTGGCGGGTATGGAAGACATCCCGGGCTAGCCCGGTATCCTTGCGCAGGTAGAGCTTGTCGCCCTCGCAGGTAACGATACCCGCCGCATCCTGGCCCCGATGCTGGAGGACCAGCAGGGCGTCGTAAAGGGCTTGGTTGACCGGACTCTTACCGACGATACCGACGATACCGCACATGAACCACCTCGTGGTTAGGGCAAGGAGGCGCCCATGGCCGCGGCAGGCGAACCACAACCCAGGGCATGACAGAGGTAAGACAGAACGGGGTCACAGGGTCCGGACCCGGTCCTCGATTTCCGGCGGCACCGCGGCCAGGAGTCGCTGCGCCAGGACCTGAAAGCGGCCGACCCATTGGGAATCCTGCCAGGCCGGTTGCTCGGCAAGCGGTGTCAGGGCGGCGAGAAAGGCTAGCAGGGTGACGATCAGCGCGCCCCGGGCCAGGCCGAACAGGCCGCCCAGGAGGCGGGTGGTCCCCCGCAAGCCGGCCAATTCGACCAGTGAGGTCAGCAGGTAACCGATCAGACCACCGGCGAGGACCGCGCCCAGGGTCAGGAGGGCGAAGCTCACGGCCTGGCGGCTGGTCTCGCCCGGCAACCAGGGGGCCAGCTCGGGTGCCAGGCGGGGGTAATAGCGCCAGGCCAGCAGGAAGGCCAGGGCCCAGATGACCAGGGACAAGGCTTCGCGGATCAGGCCGCGCGCCAGGCCGATCAGGGCCGACAAGCCAATCAGGCCCAGGATAAGGGTATCGATCCAGTTGACCACCATGAGGAAATGAGCACCGTGCCGGCGCAGATCGACCCGAAGGCCGTGCACGCGGCTCCGATCAGTAACGCTGGATCTGACCGGACTGGCCGGTCTTGTCGCGCACCGCGGCGGCCAGGGCGTCGATATCCTTACGCTCCTTCCGCGGCCCCACCCGCACCCGGTAATAGGTGCGCCCATTGACCTCAGCCTCCTCGACGAAGGCGGGGAAGCCCTTGGACTTGAGGTTGCTCGCCATCGCCGCGGCCTTTTCGCGCTCCGTCAGGCTCGCCACCTGGAAGATCCAGCCGCTACCCGTCTTCTTCGGGGGCGGCTCGGCCGGCTTGGGAGCGGTCTCCTTAGGCTGCTCCTTGGGAGCCTCCTTCGCGACTTCTTTACGGGGTTCCTTGGACGCCTCCTTGGCGGCTGGCTTTGTGGCCTCCTTGGGAGGCGAGGTGTCAGCCGCGCGGGGCACCGCGGGCCGGGTATCGGCGGTGGGCTTTTTACCCGTCGGATCGCCGCCGGCCTTTCGGCTTTCGGCCATGTCCCGCTCGGCATCGGTCAACAGATCCGGTGGCGGGAGTTCAGTAATGGTAGCCAGGGGGGCTGGCTTAGGCGGTTGGCGAAACTCGGCATCCATCTCCGGGCGGGCCTGGCTACCGGGTGCCGTTTCCGCCACGGTGGGAGTTGCGGGTGGCCCGGGCTCCTCCTCCACGATCATGGGAACGAAAATGACGAGCAGGACCACCACGACCGTGGCGCCGATCAAACGTCGCTTGGAGCCTTCCTCCATCGCGTTCTCCCAGGGGGGCGTCAAGGCCCTTTCGCTTAAGAAATGAGGGGGATGTGCGGCCAGCCGGGCGCCATTGTCTCCCGGATCGCTTTCATGATGGGGATTATAGCAACTGGCCGACAGGGACGCGGTCCCCATCGCGCCCCGATTGAGGGCGATTCCAAGGCGATCAGGCAGCTATACATCACGCATTTCAGATTTCAGTCGGGCAAGGGAGGGTCAAGTGGCGTCTGGCAGGGGTATCGACCGCAGGCATGCGGTTGTCAAGCCTAAAAGGACCGATGCACGGCGACCCAGGCCAGACGCCGCAGGATTCGGAACAGCCGAAAAATGGGTTGCGAGGGCTATTAAGACTGCTTCCGGAGCACCGCCTCCACGGTGGTGAAAGAACCGTAGGCGAGAATGCAGTCCCCCGACAACGCCTGGGCCCGGGCACCGGCGATGGCCGTGGTGAGGCTGGGGTAGGTACGAAGGGTCAAAGCCCGACCGCATTCCTGGCCCAGGGCCTGGAGGGCGGCGGCCAGGGTGGCCACGTCCAGGGCGCGGGGGTTGTCCGCCGCCCCCAGGTGCCAGCAATCGACCCAGTCGAGCAGGGGGCCGGCCACCGCCGCGGGTTCCTTGTCGGCCAGCAGCCCCAGGACGGCATGATGGCGTCCTGGACAGGGATAGGTGGCGAGGCTGGCCGCCAGGGCCTGGGCCGCCGGGCCATTGTGGGCGACATCGAGGATCCAGGCCGGCGCCCCGGGGATGACCTGAAAGCGCCCCGGGAGCCGGACGCGTTGCAGGCCCTGGCGCAGGTGGGCCACCGAGACGGGCAGCCGGGCCCGCAGGCCGGCGGTGGCGGCGATGACGGTCGCGGCATTGTCGAACTGGATGGGCCCGCGCAAGGCCGGGGGCATCAGGCTCAGGGGCGGGTAGCCTGGTCCCCGCCAATCCCAACCGGGCGGCTCCGTGCGCCAGTCGAAGTCCCGCCCCAGGACCCAGATCGGGCAGCCCAAGGCCGTCGCGCGCTCCAGCAGGACCGGTTGCGGATCGCGATGACCCAGGACCACCGGGCGCCCGGAGCGGAAAATGCCCGCCTTTTCCCCGGCGATCTCGGCCAGGGTCTCCCCCAACCAGGCGGTATGGTCGCGACCGATGCTGGTGACGATGGCCAGATCGGAGGCAAAGAGGTTGACGGCGTCCAGTCGCCCCCCCAGGCCGATCTCAAGGATCGCGACGTCAGGGCGGGCGCGGAGGAAGAGATCCATGGCCGCCAAGGTGCCGAACTCGAAATAGGTCAGGGAATCATCGCCCCGGGCGGCATCGACCCGGGCGAAGGCCGCGCACAGGTCCTCATCGGACACCTCCCGCCCCCCGAGGCGGATGCGCTCGTTATAGCGGATGAGGTGCGGCGAGGTATAGGCCGCGGTGCGATAACCGGCCGCGCCATAGATGGCCTCCAGCAGGGCGACCGTGGAACCCTTGCCGTTGGTACCGGCCACGGTGATGATCGGAAAGGGCGGCTCTCCCGGCCAGAGCCGCCCCCAGACCCGACCGACCCGGTCCAGGCCCAGATCGATCACGCTGGGGTGCAGGGTTTCCTGCCAGGCCAGCCAGTCCGGGAGATTATCAAAGCGCATGAATGGTATAGGATTCCGTGCAAAACTTGCGTGATTTCACCGTGCCAGGGCAAACTTGAGGATCAGGGGCAGTTCCTTTCGGTGGCAACGGCGTGGAAAGGTGCCCAGCATGATCCGGAGAGAACGGCAGTTGGCAAAAGAAGCGGTCAGCAACGGAGAGCCTTCACATCCCCCCGTCACCACCTAGCGCGGAACCGGGCCACTACCTGTCACCGCTAAGCGCCAAACCGTGCCACTAACCCGCCACGCCGCTGAAAGAGTATTCATTCAGACCCCTCGCGCCTCAGGGGCGCTTTGGCGGCACAACGCACTGATTCTCTTGCTCCCCCCCTGGTGAGTGAGGGTTGGGGAGAGGGGGTCTGAACGGTTACCTGAAAGATTCAGACCGGCCCGCGGTGCGTGAGGATCGCGATGAGATCGGCAAGGCGATCGCGCATCTCCCGGCGGTTGAGGATCAGGTCAAGGGCGCCGTGCTGCAGCAGGAACTCGCTGCGCTGGAAGCCCTCCGGCAGGGTCTCGCGCACCGTCTGCTCGATGACCCGGGGACCGGCGAAGCCGATCAGGGCGTTTGGCTCGGCGACGTTGATATCCCCGAGCATGGCCAGGCTGGCGGAGACGCCACCCATGGTCGGGTCGGTCATCACCGAGATGAAGGGCAGGCCGCGCTGGCGCAGGCGGCCGATGGCGGCACTGGTCTTGGCCATCTGCATCAGGGAGAAGAGGGACTCCTGCATGCGGGCGCCACCGCTGGCGGCGAAGCACACCAGGGCCGCACCCTGGGCCAGGGCCACGTCCACCCCGCGGGTGAAACGCTCCCCGACCACCGAGCCCATGGAGCCACCCATGAACTCGAACTCGAAGGCCGCGGCGACCAAGTCCAGGCCCTTGAGCCGGCCGCGCATCACCACCAGGGCCTCCTTTTCGTTGGTGTCCTTCTGCGCCTGGGCCAGCCGGTCCTTGTATTTCTTCAGGTCCTTGAACTTGAGGGGATCCACGGACTCCAGATCCGGCGCGATCTCCTCCCGGCCCTCGGGGTCGAGGAAACTGTCCAGGCGCCTCCGGGCGCTCAGGCGGCCGTGGTGATTGCACTTGGGGCAGATCTCCAGATTCCGCTCCAGCTCGGCCCGATAGAGGACGGCGCCGCACCCCGGGCACTTGGCCCAGATACCCTCGGGCACCGCCCGCTTGCTGTTAGGCTCCGTGCGGATGCGGCTGGGCATCAATTTTTCAAACCAATTCATGGGGGCCGCCTTCTCCGCGGGTTACAGCGCCGGTCAGGGTCAAGGGCTGAGGTGGGTCAGGGACGATCCGCGCGGTCGGCGGCATCGATGGCGGCGCGCAGGGTGGCCAGGAAGTCGCCAATGGCCGCCGGGATGAGCTCGGGCTTGAGGGTCAGAGCCTCGATGCGGCCGACGAGGGCGCTGCCGACGATAACGGCATCGGCCAGCCGGGCCACCCGGGCCGCGGTCTCGGCGTCCTTGATGCCAAAACCGACCCCGACGGGGAGGTCGATCAGGCGGCGGATCTCCGCCACCTTGGCATCCACGTCGTCCAGAGCCAGATGACCGGCGCCGGTGACGCCCTTGACCGAGACGTAATAAACGAAGCCGCTGGCCACCGCGCCGATGGTGCGGATGCGCGCCTCGTCCGAGGTGGGGGCCAGGAGATAGACCAGGTCGATCCCCGCCTGGCGCAGGCGGGTCACCAGCTCCCCGCTCTCCTCCGGCGGGGCATCGACCACCAGGATGCCATCCACCCCGGCGGCGCTGGCCTGCTCGGCGAAGGCGGCATAGCCCAGGATCTCGATGGGATTGAGATAGCCCATGAGGATGACGGGGGTCGCCGCGTCCCCCTCCCGGAACTGTCTCACCATCTCCAGGACATCGCGCAGCCGGGTATGGTGGGCCAGGGCGCGCTCGCTGGCGCGCTGGATCACGGGGCCGTCGGCCATGGGATCGGAGAAGGGCACGCCCAGCTCGATGAGGTCGGCACCGGCGGCGACCATGGCGTGCATCAGGGGCACGGTGGTGGCCAGGTCCGGGTCCCCCGCGGTGACGAAGGGGATGAGGGCGGTGCGGCCGCGGGCGGCCAGGTCGGCGAAACGTCCGGCGATGCGGCTCATAGGGTGAGGCCCTCCCGGGCGGCAACGGTGTGCATGTCCTTGTCCCCCCGGCCGGACAGGTTGATCAGGATGGCCTGATCCTGAGCCATGGTCGGGGCCAGCTTGGCGACCTGGGCCAGGGCATGGCTGGACTCCAGGGCTGGGATGATGCCCTCGGTGCGGGTCAGGGTGTGGAAGGCGGCCAGGGCCTCCTCATCGGTGACCGCGACATACCTGGCGCGCCCGCTGTCCTTGAGCCAGGCGTGCTCGGGGCCCACCCCCGGGTAGTCCAGACCGGCGGAGATGGAATGGGTCTCGATGATCTGGCCGTCACTGTCTTCCATGAGGTAAGTGCGGCTGCCGTGCAGCACCCCCGGCCGGCCGGCGCACAGGGGCGCGGCATGATGACCGCTGGCCAGGCCCTCCCCCGCCGCCTCCACGCCGATCAGTTGCACCCCAGCATCGTCAAGGAAGGGGTAGAAGAGGCCGATGGCGTTGCTGCCGCCACCGACGCAGGCCACCAGGGCATCCGGCAGCCGGCCCAGGCGCTCCAGCATCTGGGCCCGGGCCTCGCGGCCGACCACCGCCTGGAAGTCGCGCACCATGGCCGGATAGGGATGGGGCCCGGCGACGGTACCGATGATGTAAAAGGTGTTGTCGACGTTGGTCACCCAGTCGCGCATGGCCTCGTTCAGGGCGTCCTTAAGGGTGCGGGAGCCCGACTTGACCGCCACCACCTGGGCGCCCAGCAGGCGCATGCGATAGACGTTGGCCTCCTGGCGGGCGACGTCGATCTCACCCATATAGACCACGCACTCCAGCCCCAGGCGCGCCGCCACCGTGGCGCTGGCGACGCCATGCTGGCCGGCGCCGGTCTCGGCGATGATGCGGGTCTTGCCCATGCGTTTGGCGAGCAGGGCCTGGCCGATGGTGTTGTTGACCTTGTGGGCGCCGGTATGGTTGAGGTCCTCACGCTTGAGGTAGATCTGGGCCCCGCCCAGCTCCCGGCTCCAGCGCTCGGCATGGTAGATGGGCGAGGGCCGGCCGACGTAGTCGCGCAGGTCCGCGTCCAGTTCGGCCAGGAACTCGGGGTCCTGGAGGTAACGCTCATAAGCCCGGGTCAGTTCGCCCAGGGGCCGCATCAGGGTCTCGGGGACGAACAGACCCCCGTAGGGACCAAAGTGGCCCCGGGCATCCGGCCAGTGATAAGCGGCGGCGGGGGCCATGGATTGGTCCCCGCTCCCGTCCTCAGCGTGATTGATCGCCATCGCATACACCTTTCATGAATTCCGCCATCTTCTGGCGATCCTTGAGGCCCTTGGCCACCTCCACCCCGCCGCTGACGTCGACCCCGTAGGGCCGCACCTGGCGGATGGCCGCAGCCACGTTATCCGGGTCCAGCCCGCCGGCCAACACGATATGCGGCGCTAGATCGGACGGCACAAGGTCCCAATCGAAACAATGGCCAGTGCCGCCGGCCCGGGCCGGGTCGTAGGCATCCAGCAGGAGACCCGCCGCCGCCCCGTAGCACGCCTGCAGAACCCGCGGGTCTATCCCCGGCCGCATGCGGATGGCCTTGATCCAGGGCCGCCCGAAGGCAGCGCAATAGTCCGGCGGTTCCTCGCCGTGAAATTGCAGCAGGTCCAAAGGCACCTGGGCCAGGGTCGCCCGCACCTGGTCCGGCTCCGCGTCCACGAACAGGCCTACGCTGGTGACGAAGGGCGGGAGGGCCATGCACAGGCTTCGCGCCTGATCAACGGCCACCGCCCGGGGGCTGGGGGCGTAAAAGACCAGCCCGATCGCATCGGCACCCAGCGCCGCCGCCACCCGGACATCGGCCTCCCGTGTCAGTCCGCAGATTTTAACCCGTGTGCGCATCTTTACAGTGTCTTTTGTGCAGGGAATGCTGGAGCCACGCCTCCGTTCGCCTTCCAGCGGAGGCATAGGGTCAGCAATATTTGATGGGAACGCCGATTACCGCGCCACCCGGCGCGTAGATTGCTGGCACTTGAAGCACGCAAGGCGCCCCCGCTCAAGTGTGCCAGCGCCATGTCAGGGAAACCGTTAAGGAAGGAAAAGTGAGGGGCCCTGAGGCTGTATGGGCCTGAATTCTGCCGATCTTGGAACTATATAATGCGGGTGATTTCGCATCAATCCGCCAGCCAGGCCGGGCAAAGGACCCGCGGGAGGCTTCTCGATGCCCTCGACACAGACGATCTCCGATCCACAGCCCGATACCGCTCTCTACGAACGGGATTTCTTCGCGTGGGCCAACGAACAGGCCGCCTTGCTGCACGCTGGCCGGTTTGTCGCCGCGGACATAGAGCGCATCGCCGAGGAGATCGAAAGCCTGGGCCGCGGCGAGAAACGGGAAGCGGCAGGCGGTGGGGGTTCCTGATCGGTCCGCGCTACACTGCCCGCTAATCCCCCGCCGGAGCCCCGCCATGCCACATAAGCGCTTGCCCATCGGCATCCAGACCTTTCGCAAAATCCGCGAGGGTGATTATTACTATGTGGATAAGACGGGTTTTGCGCTGCGGCTGATCGAGGAAGGCAGCCACTATTTCCTCTCGCGCCCCCGGCGATTTGGCAAATCGCTGTTCCTGGATACCCTGGCGGAGCTGTTCAGCGCCAACGAGGCGCTGTTCACGGGCCTGGAGGCCCAGGGGCGCTGGGACTGGGGCCGCCCCTCCCCGGTGATCCGACTGAGCCTCGCCGATGGGGTACTGCAGAGTCGCGCCCAACTCGACGAGAAGATCGGCGAACTGCTGGCCGACAACGAGGCCCGGCTCGGTGTCCGCGGCGCGCATCGCAGTCTGTCCGGGCGATTTCATGGCCTGATCAGCGCGGCGGCTACCCACTATGGCCAGAGAGTGGTGGTGCTGGTGGACGAGTACGACAAGCCCATCCTCGACAACCTCACCAACCCCGATACGGCGCGGGAGATGCGCGACGGGCTCAGGAACCTGTACTCGGTCATCAAGGACGCCGATGCCCATCTCCGCTTCGTCTTCCTCACCGGGGTGAGCAAGTTCAGCAAGGTCAGCCTGTTCTCGGGGCTGAACAATCTGCGCGACATCACGGTGTCGCGGGAATACTCCGCCATCTGTGGCTACACCGAGACGGATCTCGATACCGTCTTTGCGGCGGAGCTCGAGGGGCTCGACCGCACGCAGGTCCGCCATTGGTATAACGGCTACAACTGGACCGGCGAGTCGGTCTACAACCCCTTCGGCGTGCTGCTGCTTTTCCAGGAGCGACTGTTTCGCCCCTGGTGGTTCGAGACCGCCACGCCCTCCTTCCTGGTCGATGTGCTCACCGAGCGCCAGACCTGGTTGCCGCGGCTCGGGCACCTGCTGGCCGATGCCGAACTCTTATCCACGTTCGACGTGGGGCGAATCAGCACCGAGGCCCTGCTGTGGCAGACCGGCTATCTGACGATCGATCAGGAGGAACAGCAGTTCGGGGAGTTCCGTTACCGGCTGCGTTATCCCAACCGCGAGGTCTATCAAAGCCTCAACAACAGCCTGCTGCGGGCCTGGACCCCCAATGGCCAGGAGACCCTGGCGCACAAGACCCGCCTGGGCGAGCTGTTGCTGGCCAATGACTTCGCCGGCATGCAGGCGCTCTTCACCGCCTTCTTCGCCAGCATCCCCCACGACTGGTATCGCGACAACCCCATCTCCCGTTACGAGGGTTACTACGCCAGCGTCTTTTATGCCTACTTCGCCAGCCTGGGGCTGGACCTGACGCCGGAGGAGAGCAGTAACGCCGGGCGGCTGGATCTGGCGCTGCGGTTCAACGGCCAGGTCTATCTGTTCGAATTCAAGGTGGTCGAGCTGGCCCCGGAGGGACGGGCGCTACAGCAAATCAAGGCGCGGGGTTATGCCGATAAGCACCGCCTTCCCGGCCAGCCGATCCACCTGATCGGGGTGGAGTTCAGCCGCGAACAGCGACGTGTGGTGGGCTTTGAGGTGGAGAGCCTGAATGGCGGCCGCCATTGAGGCGGACGGCACTGAACTCCCACCCGCCGTGACGGCGCCTGCAAGAACCGCCGGTCAGGTGCCTGCCCGCTGGGGCAAGGCGAACGCCGCCGGATAATCCGCCCGGACGAAATACAGGCCCTGGGGGGGCGCGGTGACGCCGCCGCGGGTGCGGTCGCGGATAGCCAGCAATTCCTCGACCCAGGCGGGCTCCGCCTCACCCCGGCCGATGGTGGCCAGGACGCCGACGATGTTGCGCACCATGTGATGGAGGAAGCCATTGGCGCCGATGCGCAACTCCAGCCGTTCCCCCTCCCGTGCCCAGTCGCAATAGTGGACCCGGCGCACCGGGCTCTTGGCCTGACAGCCCAGGGCACGGAAGCTGGTAAAATCATGTTCTCCGACCAAGAAGGCCGCCGCCGCCTGCATCTGCTCCAGGTCCAGCGCCTGGTGCAGCCAGACCGCCCGATCACGCGCCAGGGGCGAACGGGTCGGCCGGCACAGGATCCGGTAACGGTAATGGCGGGCGATGGCGCTGAAACGGGCGTGAAAGGCCGGGTCCACGGGCCGTGCCCAGCTCACCGCCACCTCCGGGGGCAGGTTGACATTGGTGCCCAACACCCAGGAACGCTCCGCGCGCTGTGAGTGCGTATCGAAGTGGATGACCTGCTCCTCGGCATGGACCCCGCGGTCGGTGCGTCCGGCGCAATGCACCCTGACCGGGTGGTCCGCGACCCGGGCCACCGCTGCCTCCACCACGGCCTGAATGGTGCGGGCCTCGTCCTGTAACTGCCAGCCATGAAAGGCCGTACCATCGTATTCGAGTCCCATGGCGATGCGCATGGGGTCCGACAGGCTGGAGGCCTGATTTCCCTCCCGGCCCGGGGCCATTGCCCTATCCCGGCTTGGCGCGAAATTTTCCGGGATCATGCCCCCCTCCCCTGGACGTTCACGGGCGGAACCGTGCTGGCGTGAACGCGTCTGGCACTGGCACCGTGAGGGGTGGCGGAAGTCCTTCCCGGCTTGTTAGTACCCCACCCATTAGCCGCCACGAGGATGAGATCCTGCGGCACCGGCGTCCGCTCCTTCACTATAGCCGCGCCAGCAGGGCCTTGGCCTGGGCGATCTGCTCCTCGGTACCCTCGATGAGGATCTCCTTAAGAATGTCGTGGGACGCCTCGGGATCATCCATGTGCAGATAGGCCCGCGCCAGATCCAGCTTGATCCCCACCTCATCCCAGATTTCGGGCTCCTGGTCGAAGTCCAGCGCCAAGCCCATCTCTCCCTCCACGCTCGTCTTTTCGCTGGGGGGGGACCAGGACGAGGTGGTTTCGGCGCTTGGTTGGGAAGGGTGGAGGTCCAAACCCGCTGCCGCGGACTCGGGTTTGGGTTCGGGTTCGGGTTCGGAACCGGCCTCAGGAGCGGACAGGACGGACAGATCAAGGTCCAGATCCAGCAGATCGCTCAAATCTAACTCCCGCCCCAGGTCGGCACTTGGTTTCCCTGACTGGGCGCTCACCGCCGCCGATGTTTCGGGATGGGGCCCGGCAAGCCCGGCCATCTCGCCAAACGATACGCCTTCCATGGGCCCTGTGGTGTCCACCAGGGGCGGGGATGGAGACGGGATCGGCGCGAGGCCCAGGGCCTCGCCCAGGTCTAGACCCTCCAGGTCGGAGAGATCCAATTCGGGGACCTCGGCACTTGGCTGAGGGTGCAGGCTTGGCCCGGCCGCGGCGGGTGCCAGCGCGGGGAGTTCGAGGAGATCGCCCAGATCCAGTTCCCCCGGCATCGACGGTAGGGGTTGGGTAGCCGTCGGTGCGGGTTCAGTTTCCCGCAACGTCTGATCCAGGGCCGCCAATGCCGCCTCTTCGAGGGCGATATCCTGATCGACCTCACGCGCCAGGGTTCCGGCCGCCTTGACCGGGGATTCACTCGGCGAACCACCCACGTCCAATGCGCCGGGCAGGGGAGGCAAGGACAGGACTTCCCATGTTTCCGCTAGGTTTTCCAAGGAATTCGTTTCGCCCGCAACGAGTGAGGCCTGGGGCTGTGGCGCCGGGGGCTGTTCCCGCTTCTGGGCACTCTCCACCCCTAAACTGGGAATAGGTTCAAGCGGTTCGGGACCTGCCAGGGGCACGAGTGCCGCCAGCGCCTGCGGAGGTAAGGGACCGACCGTGCCCGTCGGAGCCCCCGCGGTTGCAGCCGGCGGGGGCGCCTTGCGGAATCTCGCCGCCCACTGGGGAAGCTGTCCACGCCAGCCCGCATCGGCCGATGACTCGGCTTTCTTGGTCCGCCATGCGGTAAATTGCCGTTGGAGCCATCCCTGTTTGGCCGGCACCTCGATCGTGGTAGCCGTTGGCCGCTCCCGCGAGAGCTGACGTTTCAGCCAGCCCACCTTGGCGGGTGACTCGGCCTCGCTTATCCGCTGAGGGGACCATCGCTGTTTGAGCCCACCTGACCGGCGCAGCCACTTGGAGCTTCTGGTCCGCCAGCGTGAGAGTTGGGCTTGCAGCCCCCGCCCCTTTACCGGCAGCGCGGCGCTGTCGCTGGCGGCCGGGGGACCGGTCACGGACGCGGCGGGCGGGATAGAGGACTGGTCCAACCCGAAATCTGGCACAAGCGCGGGCACCGAGGCTGACAGGGTCTCCGGCGCGGCTTCCGGGCCCGGCTTGACCTGATTCTGTCGCCGCACCAGGATGAGGAGGCCCAAGAGCAGCACCAGCAAGGGGCCGCCCACGACCAGGGTCCAGCCCGACAGGTCGTCGAACAGAGAGGGTTCCGGCGCTGGCGGTGGGGGAGGTGGCGCGGGCTTGATGGGCTCCCTGGCCCGTAGAGACGGTTGTTCCACGGGAGAGCCCACGGGTTCGGCGGCCACGGGGGGCGAAGAAGCTTCAGGTGCTGACGGCACCGGAGCGCTCGGGATGGACGCGCCTTCACCACCGACCCGCTCCTCACCAGCGACTCGCACCTCATCGCCCAGACGTGCATCAACACCAAGCCGCTGCAGCTCCGCCAAGTGGGCGTTACTCAACTCCAACAGGCGCTTGATGTCGCCAAGATGCGCCTCAAGCCGGTCGATACGGCCCCGTAACTCGGTCGTCTCCTGGCGACCCGTCTCCGCCATCTCCCGCACCAGCAGAATTTCGCGCTCGACCAGAGCCAAATCGGGACCCAGGGGCCCCTCGGAGGTCACCGCGGGTGGTACGCCCGTGACCATACCAGTGGCGGGACTGGCGGCGTGAGCTGGGACACTGACCAGATCGGTGGCTGGGCTGGTGGAGGGGACGGGGGCGGCAGTCACGGGGGGGGAACCATTCGCCTCCTCCGCTGCTGGATATCTCCCGTCCTCCACCGCCGGCTGGCGTGTGGCGATCTCCAACCGGTCTGGCGCGGAAGCTGACGTCACCGCCAAGGGTTCCGGAGCCGGGGCCTGCGCCGGGGTCGGACCGGGCAGGGGGGGGAGCCCCTGGCCCTTCTGGGCCGCCAGGTAGTATTGCCGGGCCGTCTTGGCATCCAGGGCGAAGATCAGCTCGGGATGGGAGATCTCCAGACGGGCCCCGGCCTTGAGCCGGTTGATATCCCCGCCGCTAAAGGCATGAGGGTTGGCGCGGAAAATGGCCAGCGCGGTCTGCTCCCGACTGGCTCTCGGGGGGGCCATGCGCCGGGCCAGGGTGGTCAGGGTGGCACCACTCGGGACCGGGCCATAGCGCAGCGGATAGCCCGGCGGGGATGGGCCAAAGACCGGCGGTGGCGCCGCCGGAGCTGGACCGATCCCATTCGTCGCCTGGCCTGCTCCCGCCAGGCTGGCGCCCGTCGGGATGGCGGGCGTGATGGGTAGCCCGGACACCGCGGATATTCCAGACGGGGGAGCCGCGCCCCCCGCACGCAGGGGCTCATCTTCAGACCGGGAGCTTCCCGCCCCAGGGGCGGAGAACTGGGGGGCCTTCACCGCGGGCGGGGGCCGGTTCAGGGTCGTCGGCGGATCGAGGAGGACGGTATAGCCCTTGACCAACCGGCCCTGGGGCCAGGTGACCTCGACCAGAAAGTCCAGGTAGGGCTCGCGGATGGGCTCGGGGCTGGTGACGCGAATCTGCAGCCGACCCTCGGGGGAGACCTCGGGGGTGAAGGCCAGGCGGCTGAGGAAGTGGGGCCGGGGGGAACCGACCTTGGTGAACTCGGCCTCCGCGGCCAGGGTCACCTGGACCGCATCCAGTTCCTCGGGGGCGATCCCATTGAGTTCGATAAGCCCCAGGAAGGGCTCGTTGAGCGCCGAGTCACTGCGGATGCCCCCCAGACCCAGGGCCCAGGTCGACCCGGGGGCCAAAGCCAGGGCCAGGGCCAGAACGGGAGCGGGGACCCGCTTCAGGGGCCGAAGCATGGGCTGCCAGCGAACGGCAGGTTCGTTCCGCACAGGCCTGACCACTGCCATGCCTGGGGCCAGAAGCGAGTCCCGGTCAGGTCGGCGACCAGGTCAGTGATCAGATCAGCAAACAGAAGATCGACCTGACTGACCTGGCCAGACCAGCCAGCCTGGCCAACCCGGCGGGCGCTGCCCCGATGGGGGATGTTTCGCCCTGGCATGGGCATCAGCCGCACCTGGCCCCCGGTTGCCCTCAGTGCTCCTGTAGCAGCCGCAGCATGCGGCGCAGGGGCTCGGCGGCGCCCCAGAGCAACTGATCGCCGACGGTGAAGGCGTTCAGATAGTCCTCGCCCAGGTTCAGCTTGCGCAGCCGACCGACGGGCACGGTCAGGGTGCCGGTGACGGCGGCGGGGGACAGACCGGCGACCGTGGCCGCACGCTCGTTGGGGATGACCTGCACCCAGTCGTTGGCCCCGGCGATCATCTCCACCAACTCGTCCAGGGGGGCCCGCTGCTTGAGCTTGATGACCAGGCCCTGGCTGTGGCAGCGCATGGCGCCGATGCGCACGCAGGTGCCGTCGATGGGGATGGGATTGTCCTGACGGCCGAGGATCTTGTTGGTTTCCACCAGCCCCTTCCATTCCTCGCGACTCTGGCCATTGTCGAGAGGGGTGTCGATCCAGGGGATGAGGCTGCCGGCCAGGGGGGCGCCGAAATTGGCGGTGGGGAATTCGGCCCCGTGCATGGTGTCGGTGACGATGCGGTCGATGTCCAGGATGGCCGAGGCCGGGTCCGCCAGCCGATCGGCGCAGCCAGCGTGCAGGGCGCCCATCTGGGACAGGAGCTCGCGCATGTTCTTGGCCCCAGCCCCGGAGGCGGCCTGGTAGGTCATGGAGGTCACCCATTCCACCAGGTCATGGCGGAAGAGGCCGCCGATGGCCATCAACATCAGGCTGACGGTGCAGTTGCCGCCGATAAAGTCGCGATTGCCCGCCGCCAGGGCCGCCTCGATGACGTCCAGGTTGACGGGGTCGAGGATGATGGTGCTGTCCGGCGCCATGCGCAGGCTGGAGGCGGCATCGATCCAGTAGCCCTGCCAGCCGGCGGCGCGCAACTGGGGATAGACGGCCTTGGTGTAGTCGCCGCCCTGGCAGGTGACGATGACATCCAGGGCCGCCAGGGCCTCCAGGTCATTGGCGTCCCGCAGCGGGACGTCCCCCTTGCCCACGTCCGGACCCGGCTGGCCGACCTGGGAGGTGGTGAAGAAGACCGGCTCCGGGATGGAGGCGAAGTCGTTTTCCTCCAGCATCCGGCCCATGAGGACCGAACCCACCATGCCCCGCCAGCCCACGAAACCGACCCGATTGCACTCGACCTGACTCATCGCCTTCACTCCTCACCCAGGGCCGCCAGCACGGCGTCACCCATTTCACTCGTCCCCACCTGGCGCATGCCCGGGGACATGATATCGGCGGTGCGCAACCCCAGGTCCAGGACCCGGGTGACCGCCTGCTCGATGCGCCGGGCCTTGTCCTCGTCGCCGAAACTGTAGCGCAGCATCATGGCCACCGAGAGGATGGTGGCCAGGGGATTGGCGACGCCCTGGCCGGCTATGTCCGGGGCCGAGCCATGGATGGGCTCGTACATGCCCTTGCCATGCTCGTCCAGGGAGGCCGAGGGCAGCATGCCAATGGAGCCCGTCAGCATGGAGGCCTCGTCGGAGAGGATGTCGCCGAAGAGGTTGCCGGTGACGATGACGTCGAACTGCTTGGGATTGCGCACCAGTTGCATGGCGCAGTTGTCGACGTACATGTGACTCAGGGCAACGTCCGGATAGTCGGCGCCCACCTCGGTGGCGATATCCCGCCACAGCTCTGTGCACTCCAGGACATTGGCCTTGTCCACCGAGCAGAGGCGCTTGTTGCGCTTGCGGGCAATGTCGAAGGCGACGCGGCAGATGCGGCGGATCTCCGACTCGGTATAGACCATGGTGTTGACGCCGACCCGTTCGCCATCCTCGTTCACATGGGTGCCACGGGGCTTGCCGAAATAGATGTCGCCGGTGAGTTCCCGGACGATGACGATGTCCAGGCCGGCGACGATCTCCGGGCGCAGGGAGGAGGCGGCGGCCAGTTGCGGGTAGAGGATGGCCGGGCGCAAGTTGGCAAAGAGACCCAGACCGCCGCGCAGGCCCAGCAGGCCACGCTCGGGGCGCACCGCGTAGGGCAGGGGTTCCCACTTGGGGCCGCCCACCGCGCCGAGCAGGATGGCATCGGCCTCCCGAGCGAGTTCCAGGGTGGCCTCCGGCAGGGGGCCACCGGTCGCGTCGATGGCCGCGCCGCCCACCAGGGCCTCGTCCATGTCGATATCGAGGCCGTGCTCGTCGCGCAGGCAGGCGAGGACCTTGACCGCCTCGTCGACGATCTCCGGGCCAATGCCGTCACCCGGCAGGATCAGAATCTGTTTGCTCACGTCTGTGGATGCCTTTGCGTTACTTCACATTAGGTTTGGTTGGAAATCATATACCCATCGCCGATCAAGCTTGGGTTTTCGCTAGCCAATCACTCAGGGGGTTCCGCCGGGTCGGGTGACGTCTGGCGGGGGACGCCGTGAATCCATCCCTGGAGGCCTGGCAACCGCATCCTTGCGGTTGACACCCCCGCCAAACGCCACCCGACCCTCCTGTTGAGGCCGCGAACTGAGGCGTGACCGGTATCACTTTCTCAGGCGAACAGCCAGGGGGCCTCGGCCTTGCGCCGCGCCTCGTAGGCGCGGATGGTGTCCACGTGCTGGAGAGTCAGGCCAATGTCGTCCAGGCCCTTGTGCAGGCACTCCTTGTGGAAGGGATCCATATCGAAGGGGATGGGCTTGCTCCCGGTCGGGGTCAGGGTCTGCGCCAGCAGATCGACCTCGATTTCCAGGGCTTGTGGGCCAGTGGCCTGGCTGAAGAGCCCGTCGATGCGGGCGCTATCAAGAACGATGGGCAGAATGCCGTTCTTGAAACAGTTATTGAAAAAGATATCGGCGTAGCTCGGGGCCAGGATGACGCGAAAGCCATAGTCCAGCAGGGCCCAGGGCGCGTGCTCACGGGAGGAACCGCAACCGAAATTCTCCCGGGTCAGGAGGATGCTGGCCCCGGCATAGCGCGCGTCGTTGAGGACGAAGTCCGGGTTCAGTGGCCGGTGGGTGCAGTCCTGGCCGGGCTCGCCCCGGTCCAGGTAGCGCCATTCGTCGAAGAGGTTGGGCCCGAAGCCGGTGCGCTCGATGCTCTTCAAGAACTGCTTGGGGATGATGGCGTCGGTGTCGACGTTGGCGCGGTCCAGGGGGCAGACCTTGCCAGTGAAATCGGCGAATTTTTCCATGATCGAATCCTCTGGCGGGGCCGCTTACAGGGTGCGCGCGTCGACGAAGTGGCCGGTGACGGCGGCGGCGGCGGCCATGGCCGGACTCACCAGGTGGGTGCGCCCGCCAGGCCCCTGCCGGCCCTCGAAGTTGCGGTTAGAGGTGGAGGCGCAGCGCTCCCCCGGTTCCAGCCGGTCGGCGTTCATGGCCAGGCACATGGAGCAACCCGGGTCGCGCCATTCGAAACCGGCGGCGGTGAAGATCTCGTGCAGGCCCTCGGCCTCGGCCTGTTCCTTGACCGGGCCCGAGCCCGGCACCACCAGGGCCAGCTTGATGGTGGGCGCCACCTGGCGGCCCTTGACCACCGCGGCGGCGGCGCGCAGGTCCTCGATGCGGGAATTGGTGCAAGAGCCGATGAAGACCTTGTCCGGGCGGATCGCGGTGATGGGGGTACCGGCCTCCAGGCCCATGTACTCCAGGGCGCGACGCATGCCGGCGGCCTTGGTCGGGTCCGGCTCGGCGGCGGGATTGGGCACCCGGTCGTCGATCGCCACCACCATCTCCGGCGAGGTACCCCAGGTGACCTGGGGCTTGATGGCGGCGGCATCCAGGTGGACCACCCGGTCGAACTTGGCGTCCGGGTCGCTCACCAGGGTCCGCCAGTGGGCGGCGGCCCGCGCGAAGAGCTCCCCTTGGGGGGCGAAGGGGCGGCCACGCACATAGTCGATGGTCTTCTCGTCTACCGCCACCAGGCCGGCGCGGGCGCCAGCCTCGATGGTCATGTTGCAGACGGTCATGCGGCCTTCCATGGACAGATCGCGGATGGCGGAGCCACCGAACTCGATGACGTAGCCGGTCCCCCCGGCGGTGCCGATCTGGCCGATGATCGCCAGGACGATGTCCTTGGCGGTGACGCCCTGTCCCAACTGACCATCGACGCTCACCAGCATCGTCCTGGACTTGCGCTGCAACAGGCACTGGGTGGCGAGCACGTGCTCCACCTCGGAGGTGCCGATGCCGAAGGCCAGGGCACCAAAGGCGCCGTGGGTGGAGGTATGGGAGTCACCGCAGACAATGGTCATGCCCGGCAGGGTGAAGCCCTGCTCCGGCCCCATGACATGGACGATGCCCTGACGCGGGTCGCCCATGCCGAACTCGGTGATACCGAACTCGATACAGTTGCGGCCCAGGGTCTCCACCTGGAGGCGGGAGACGGGGTCGACGATACCCTGATGGCGGTCCTTGGTGGGGACATTGTGGTCCGGTACCGCCAGATTGGCCGTCGTGCGCCAGGGCTGGCGCCCGGCTAAGCGCAGGCCGGCAAAGGCCTGGGGCGAGGTGACCTCATGGACCAGTTGGCGGTCGATATAGAGGAGCGCCGTACCGTCGTCGTCGAAACGGACGAGGTGCTCGTCCCAAATTTTGTCATACAGGGTCTGGGCTGCCATGGGCAAGGCCTCCGGCCATAGCGGTAGGTCGATCGAAACAAGGAAAAAAGGATAAAGGGCCTAGGGATGGCACGCAAACCCAGGGCTATACCCCCTCACGGTGCATTCGCAGTTTTCCCAAGTCCCCCGAACCCCCGGGCTTTGGCTGAAAAGCGAATGGCTGGGGGAATTGCCATGCGGTGCAACAGGGCATGCCGGGGAGCCGGGCTGCCGGTCAGACGTAACGCACTTCCAGGATCTCGAACTCGCGCACCCCGCCGGGGGCGTCCACCTTGACGGTGTCGCCCTCGCGCTTGCCGATGAGGGCGCGGGCGATGGGCGAGGTCACGGAGATCATGCCCTGGGCAAAGTCGGCCTCGTCCTCGCCAACGATCTGGAAGCTGTGCTCGGTCTCCTCGTCATCGAGTTCCAGGACGACGGCGGTGGCGCCGAAGACGACCCGGCCGTCGGTGGCCAGTTGGGTGACGTCGATGACATGGGCATGGGACAGCTTGCTCTCGAGATCCTTGATCCGGCCCTCGACGAAGCTTTGTTGCTCCCGGGCGGCATGGTACTCGGCATTCTCCTTGAGGTCGCCGTGACTGCGGGCCTCGGCGATGGCAGCGATGATGCGCGGGCGCTCGACGCGCTTGAGCCGCTCCAACTCCTCA
Source organism: Gammaproteobacteria bacterium (assembly GCA_009928645.1). GTDB lineage: Bacteria > Pseudomonadota > Gammaproteobacteria > Chromatiales > Chromatiaceae > M0108. The sequence continues at coordinate 44,173 of SACH01000006.1, forward strand.
CGCAACTTTTCCGCCCCCCTGGCGGTCAGTGGGACCTTGCTCATGGTAGTGATTCCTCGTCAAAGATTAGCGTGAAAGTCACGGTAAAGACTTTCATTTTTAGGGACGTGACGCACGCCCTCATGGTCATTGGTGGGAAACATGCTAGCGGAGCCTTTCATCCCTTGGGGTGTGGCCTGCCCCGCTCCTGGCAGTTCGGTGGGCCGCCGTGGCGACCAGTCGGTCGTTCTCACCGGCTCGCCTGGACTGCTCCAAATCCTGAGCGGGTATCCCCCGCCCGTCAATACAGTTCCTGCAGGCGGTTCACCGCCAGGGCCGCGCCGTGGCGCAAGGCCAGGCAAGTGGCCTCGGCGCCGGCGATGGTGGTGGTGTAGCTCACCTTGTGCTGGAGGGCGGCGCGGCGGATCGCGGCGGAATCGGCGATGGCCTGGGCCCCCTCGGTGGTATTGACGATGAAGCTGAACTCGTCGTTCTTGATCATATCGACGATGTGCGGCCGGCCCTCGTGGACCTTATTGACCCGCTGGCAGGTGATACCCGCCGCGCGCACCGCCGCCGCCGAGCCATCGGTGGCATAGAGCTGAAAACCGAGTTCCACCAGATCCCGGGCGACCTGGAGCAGGCGGCGCTTGTCGACCTCGCGCACGCTGAGCAGGGCCTTGCCGGTGGCGGGCAGCTTCACCCCGGCACCGATCTGGGACTTACGGAAGGCCTCGCCGAAGGTCTCGCCCACCCCCATGACCTCGCCGGTGGACTTCATCTCCGGGCCCAGGAGCGTGTCCACCCCGGGGAACTTGATGAAGGGGAAGACCGCCTCCTTGACGAAGTAGTGCTTGGGCTGGACCTCCCGGGTCAGACCCTGGTCGGTCAGGGTCCTGCCGGCCATGCAGCGCGCCGCGACCTTGGCCAGGGGCACGCCGATGGCCTTAGAGACGAAGGGCACGGTGCGCGAGGCCCGGGGGTTGACCTCCAGGATGTAGACCTCCTGGTCCTTTATAGCGAACTGGGCGTTCATCAGGCCCACCACCTTGAGGGCGTGGCCGAGCTTAGTCATCTGCTCGCGCATCCGGTCCTGACAGGCGGCGGAGAGGGTGTAGGGCGGCAGGGAACAGGCGGAGTCGCCGGAGTGGACACCGGCCTGTTCGATGTGCTCCATGATGCCGCCGATAAGGACCGTCTCGCCGTCGCAGATGGCATCCACGTCGACCTCAATGGCGTCGTCGAGGAAACGGTCCAGCAGCACCGGTGACTCGTTGGACACCCGCACCGCATCGTGCATGTAGCGCTTGAGATCGTGGGTGTCGTAGACGATCTCCATGGCCCGACCGCCCAGGACGTAGGAGGGGCGCACCACCAGGGGGTAGCCGATGGCCTCCGCCGCGACGAGGGCCTCTGCCTCGCTGCGCGCCGTGGCGTTGGGCGGCTGGCGAAGGCCCAGCGCATGGATCAGTTGCTGGAAGCGCTCCCGGTCCTCGGCCAGGTCGATGGAGTCCGGGCTGGTACCGATGATGGGCACCCCGGCGGCCTCCAGGGCCCGGGCCAGCTTCAGGGGGGTCTGGCCGCCGTACTGGACGATGACGCCGAAGGGCCGCTCCTTGGCGACGATCTCCAGCACGTCCTCCAGGGTCAGGGGCTCGAAATAGAGGCGATCGGAGGTGTCGTAATCCGTCGATACCGTCTCCGGGTTGCAGTTGACCATGATGGTCTCGTAGCCGTCGTCGCGCAGGGCGAAGGCGGCGTGGACGCAGCAGTAGTCGAACTCGATGCCCTGACCGATACGGTTGGGGCCCCCGCCCAAGACCATGATCTTCTTGCGAGCGGTGGGCTGGGCCTCGCACTCCTCCTCGTAGGTGGAGTAGAGGTAGGCGGTGCTGGCGGCGAACTCGGCGGCGCAGGTGTCCACCCGCTTGAAGACCGGGCGAATGCCCAGTTCATGACGCCGGTCGCGCACCCACTGTTCGCCACAGCCCGCCAGCTTGCCCAGGCGGCGGTCGGAGAAGCCCTTGCGCTTGAGGAAGCGCAGCCGGTCCGCGGTGAGACCGACACACCCCTGGGCGCGGATCTCCGCCTCCAGGGCCACCAGCTCCTCGATCTGGGCCAGGAACCAGGGATCGATGGCGGTAAGCTCGAACAGCGCCTGGAGGCTCAGGCCGGCGCGGAAGCCATCGGCCACGTAGAAGAGCCGCTCGGCCCCGGGCTGGCGCAATTCCTGGCGCAGCCGCGGCATGGCCTCGGGGTCGCTGAAATCCAGCAGCTCCTCCAGGCCGTACTTGTCTGTCTCCAGGCCGCGCAGGGCCTTCTGCAGGGATTCCTGGAAGGTACGGCCGATGGCCATGACCTCGCCGACCGACTTCATCTGGGTGGTCAGGCGGGCATCGGCCTGGGGGAACTTCTCGAAGGCGAAGCGCGGGACCTTGGTCACCACGTAATCGATGGTGGGCTCGAAGGAGGCCGGGGTGGCACCGCCAGTGATCTCGTTGGCCAGTTCGTCCAGGGTGTAGCCCACCGCCAGCTTGGCCGCCACCTTGGCGATGGGGAAGCCAGTGGCCTTGGAGGCCAGGGCCGAGGAGCGCGAGACACGGGGATTCATCTCGATGATGATCATGCGCCCGTCCAGCGGGTTGATGGCGAACTGAACGTTGGAGCCCCCGGTGTCGACGCCGATCTCCCGCAGTACGGCGATGGAGGCGTCGCGCATGATCTGGTATTCCTTGTCCGTCAGGGTCTGGGCCGGGGCCACGGTAATGGAGTCGCCTGTATGCACCCCCATGGGGTCCAGATTCTCGATGGAGCAGATGATGATGCAGTTATTGGCGCGGTCGCGCACCACCTCCATCTCGTACTCCTTCCAGCCCAGGGCTGACTCCTCGATCAGCAGCTCACGGGTGGGGGACAGGTCCAGGCCACGCTGGCAGATCTCCTCGAACTCCTCCTGGTTGTAGGCGATACCACCGCCGCTGCCACCCAGGGTAAAGGAGGGGCGGATGATGGCCGGGAAGCCGATCTGGGCCTGGACCTGGATGGCCTCCTCCAGGCTGTGGGCGATGGCCGAGCGCGGCATATCCAGGCCAATGCGGCGCATGGCCTGACGGAAGAGGTCCCGGTCCTCGGCCTTGTCGATGGCCTCCCGGGAGGCACCGATGAGCTCGACGCCATACTTGGCCAGGACGCCGTGGCGTACCAGATCCAGGGCGGTATTGAGGGCCGTCTGACCGCCCATGGTGGGCAGCAGGGCATCCGGGCGCTCGCGCTCGATGATGCGCTCCAGGCAGGTCCAGGTGATGGGCTCGATGTAGGTGGCGTCGGCCATCTCCGGATCGGTCATGATGGTGGCCGGGTTGGAGTTGACCAGCACCACCCGGTAGCCCTCCTCGCGCAGGGCCTTGCAGGCCTGGGCCCCGGAGTAATCGAACTCGCAGGCCTGACCGATGACGATGGGGCCGGCCCCGATGATGAGGATGCTATGGATGTCGGTACGCTTGGGCATCTTGGTTCCAGGTCAGGTCAGGCGGTCGCTGGTCGGGCGACGGCGGCTCGTCTTGGGTTGATCTTGCCGGGACGGTGCGGGTCTGACAGTCGTGCGGCGCCACCCGGGCGGCGATCACACCAACAGACGGCATTCTCCGGAAGGGAGCGGCACCCCCTTGGCCCGCTCCAGGTATCACGGCGGGGCGTGCCGTGAAAACGCAGGCCCGGCCCTTCATTGGCGAGGGGAAAGGTACCTGCCCATCATGATCGTCAGTCAGTCAGGGTCAGCCCCGGTGGGCGCGCATCAGGGCGATGAAGTGATCGAACACCGGCGCTACGTCATGGGGACCAGGACTCGCCTCCGGATGGCCTTGAAAGCTGAAGGCCGGCCGCTCCCGGTGGTGAATACCCTGCAGAGAGCCATCAAACAGTGACCGATGGGTCGCCTCCAGGCTGGCCGGCAGGCTGGCCTCGTCCACGGCGAAGCCATGGTTCTGGCTGCTGATCATGACCCGCCCGGTGCGCAGGTCCTGTACCGGGTGGTTAGCGCCATGGTGACCGAACTTCATCTTCAAGGTCCGGGCCCCGCAGGCCAGGCCCAGTAATTGATGCCCGAGGCAGATGCCGAAGAGCGGGATACCGGTCTCAAGTAATTCGCCAATGGCTTGGATCGCGTAGTCGCAGGGCTCGGGATCACCTGGGCCGTTGGACAGAAAGACCCCATCCGGTCCTAGGGCCAGGACCTCCGCCGCCGGCGTCCGGGCGGGCACCACGCGCACCCGGCAGCCGCGCTCAACCAGCATACGCAGGATGTTGCGCTTGATGCCGAAGTCGTAGGCGACGACGAAATGGGTAGGTTCTTCCCGGCCCACGGCAGGCGTAAATTCTCCCCGCCCCCCGGCGTGGAGGCCCGACGTGGCCGCGGTGCCACCCAAGCGCCATACCCCCTGCTCCCAATCGTAAGGATCGGGCGTGGTCACCTCCTGGGCCAGGTCTAGGCCCTTGAGGCCGGGGAAGGCTCGGGCCGCGGCCAGGGCCGCCGCCTCGTCGATGGCGGCACCCGCCTGCAGGCAGCCGTTCTGAGCACCCTTCTCGCGCAGGATGCGGGTCAGGCGCCGGGTGTCGATATCCGCGATGCCCGGGACGCCCTGGCGCGTCAGGTAGGCGTCCAACGGTTCCCGCTGGCGCCAGTTGCTGGCCAGGCGTGGCAGATCGCGGATCACCAGGCCGGCCGCCTGGATGGCGGGGGATTCCTCGTCCTCGGGGTTGACGCCCACGTTGCCGATATGGGGATAGGTGAGGGTGACCAACTGGCGGCGATAGGAGGGATCGGTGAGGATCTCCTGGTACCCGGACATGGCGGTGTTGAACACCACCTCGCCGACGCTCTGGGTCTCGGCGCCGATGGACAGGCCACGGAAGACGGAGCCATCTTCCAGAACGAGAACCGCGGGCTTGCTCAAGGTCATCTCCAGGTTCAGCCAGCCCGCGTCCCGGCCCGGGGGCCGCGGGAACAGTTAGGGCGCCGGTGGGCGCGGGTATCACGCGGACGCGCAATGAGGGAGGGCGGCCAGGATCGTGCTGCACGGCACGATTACGTGAGCCCGAGGGCGGCTGGTGGGGGGAAGCGGGCCAGGCACCTCGAACATTGGAATTCTAGGTGATACCCCCTGCCCTGTCCATTTGACTCCAGGGCCCTATTGCGCCCGGACGTCCTTCACTGAAGCACTTCAGTGTTCAGCCTGACCAAACAGAGCAAGACTGCCTGTGATGAGCGCTGCGCATCTCCCGCTTCCCGGGCACTGACGAGTTGACCGGCGCTTTGCGCGTCACAGCGCCCGGCGGATCCAGTTCTCCAGGGAACCGGCATCCATGGCCCCGGAGGTGCGAGCCGCCTCTTTGCCGGCCTTGAAGACCACCAGGGTGGGAATACTGCGGATGCCGTAGCGCTGGGCCAGTCCCTGGTTTTCCTCGGTATTGACCTTAACCAGGCGGGCCCGGGGTTCGATCCGCCGTGCGACGGCCTCGAAGGCCGGCGCCATCGCGCGGCACGGACCGCACCAGGGGGCCCAGAAGTCGACTACCAGGGAGAGATCGCCACGCCCCAGATGTTTGGGAAAACGCCCCTCGTCCAAGGCCAGGGGCGCGCCGCTGAAGAGCGCGCTGCGGCACTTGCCGCAGCGGGCCTCCTCGCCCAGCCGTTCGGTGGGCACCCGGTTGACGGCATCGCAACGGGGACAGACGACATGCAGGGGTTGGGTCATGGCGGGTAGCTCCTGAGAACAAGGCAGGTGACGGCGGCGAGGTCCATCCGGCATCGTCCCCGCCGGCTTGAAGCGTTACTATCGCACGCCTATCTACGGCCTTTCAGGTCAATTCCAACCATCTGCTTAACAGGAGAACGGCACCATGGCCGACTCACCTTATCTGGTTGCCGTCAACGCACAGAACTTCCACCAAGTCGTCATCGAGGGCTCTTACGAACGCCCGGTGTTGGTGGACTTCTGGGCCGACTGGTGCGCCCCCTGCCGCGCCCTCATGCCCGTCCTCGCCAAGCTGGCGGAGGAATATCGCGGTCGCCTGCTGATCGCCAAGCTCAACACTGAAGAAGAACAGGCCCTCGCCGCCCAGATGGGTATCCGCAGCCTGCCCACCGTCCAACTCTTCAAGGAGGGACGCCCCATCGACCAGTTCATGGGCGCCCTGCCCGAGGCCCAGGTACGAGCCTTCCTGGAACCCTATCTGCCCCGCCCCGCCGACGGGCTGCTGGAGCAAATCGGCGATCGTCTCCGGGCGGGTGACCTGGCCGGGGCCCAGGCAGCCCTGGATATGGCACGGGCCAAGGACCCGGACAATCCCCGACTACTCCTAGTGGAGGTCCAGATCAAGGCCAGCGCCGGGGACACCCAGGGCGCTGAGTCCCTGCTCGACCAGGTCCCCCTGGACCTGGCCAAGGACCCGGAGGTAATGGCCTTGCGTGGCCAGTTGCGCCTCGCCAATCTGGTGGCCGGCGCCCCGTCGGCGCTGGAACTCACCGCCCGTCTCGCCGCCGATCCCCGTGACAGCGAGGCCGGCTTCCTGCTCGCCGCCCGTCAGGCGGCCACTGGCGATTTCGCCTCCGCCCTGGCCGGACTCCTGGCGCTGCTCAAGCGCGACCGGGCCTATGGCGAGGATGCGGCGCGCAAGACCATGATCCTGATCTTCGACTTGCTGGGTGGAGATGACCCCTTGGTCGCCAGCTACCGCGGCAAGATGCTCAGTGCCCTGTATTGACCGGACCTTGGTGAACATCGAGCCACTTCATCGGTCGGGGTGGCGGGAAATCCTCCACTATTCCTGACCTGAAATTGCCGGCCAGCACGATCTTCATCGGGGAGACGGTGGTCAGCCCTCGCGCTGGGTGGCGTCAAGGGTTCAGGCCGCGCTCGTCTCCCGCCAACGCTGACCTGCCGGTCAGTGCGGCTGCCGCCGCAGATGCAGCCGGTAAAGGGGACCGGACACGGCCATGTCGAACAGCATGAAGGCGATCACCAGCAGGATCAGGTCCAGCCAGGGAAGGTGGAGGCCCAGGGGCCCCGCCACGACCAGCAGGGGGAGCAAGGCCTCGGGGACCTGATCCAGCCCGGTGGCCTTGGCGCCGGGTGGCAGCCCCAGCCGGCGTTTGATGAAGCTCGAAAAGGCATCGCCGGCAAGGGCCAGGAACCCGATCAGCGCCCCCAACCCGATACCCAGGCCCAGCACCCAGGCGAGGAGCGCCGTGGCCACCACCGCCGCCACCAGTCCGCGCACGGTGGCGGACTCCCCGAGCAGACGGTGGCCGTCCCGCAGCACCAGGCCGGCGTCGAGGGGCCAACCCCAACGTGGACCCAGACGCCAGGCGACCAGAATTGGTGCCCCGTTGGCTACGATCAGCAAGAGCAGCAGGAGGGTCTTTTCCCACATGGCCGCTGTGTATCTCTGAGCATCGCTTAAACTTAGCCGCTAACTTTCACCGGTGGGCCGTCGTACCCCTGAGTGATTCAAAGTCACCGCGGGTGCCGATCGCGCTAGATTTCATGAAGGGTCTCGCCACCCCCGACGATGAAGTCACCGTCGTCGTCTTCCACCTTAAGATTATGACCGATTCCGACGAACCTGCCCTACCCCAGCGCCTGATCAGGATGCCGCCATCCCCGCTCCGAACGCTGGGCAACTGGAGTGCCGCCATGTGCCTGAACCTGCGCCCGCCGAGGATGCCAACGCCCCTTCTGCCCCTGTTGCTGTTACCGGTGGCCCTTTGGCTTTTGCCCGGCCCCGGCCGCGCCGCTGAGGCCGGCACGGCCAACGCTGCCGCCAGCGGTCAGGCGCCCGCCGCCGATCCAGCGGTCATCGCCGTTGCCGCGGAACCCCAGCCCGGTGATCCCGTCCCTCCCGGTCCCCAGGACCGCTCTCTCTGGGAACAATCCCGGCAGGAGGCCGAGGACCTGTGGCGCCGCTCCCGGGACCATGCCGGACGCTGGCTCGAAGGTAGCCAACAGGGGGCCCAAGGTCTCTGGCAGGACTCCAAACAAAAGGCCGGGGAGGCCTGGGATACGACCCGGCGCTATCTGGGCCCCACCCCCCAAACCGGCTTTGCCCGCCTGTGGGAGGAGGTGTTGCCGACCCTGGAAGAGACCCTTGTCCTGGAGGAGCGCCAGGCCAGCCTGCCGGAGAGTCGCTGGTTCGGGGAGGATCAGGCCAGCAACCAGGCCGCCGTCGACGAACTCCTCGACCAGGCCGTCGCCCTGCTCTCCACCTCCACCACCCAGGATCACCGCCAACGCATCCGCCTTCTCCAGCAGCAGATCAACGACGCCCGCCAGGACATCGCCGCGTACCGCCGCGAACGGGTTGCCGCCCCCGCGGAATCCCTGCTCAAGAAAACCCTGGCCGACTACGACGCGGCCATCGCCGACCGCCAGGCCGACATTCGCCGTTATGAAACGGAACTGGAGACGATCAAGCGCCAGTTCGCCATGGAGCTCCGCGCCTTGGGCCTGGAGCTGACTGACGACCAGCTCGACTTCATGCTCACCACCGTCGTTGGTGACAACCTCATCGACCTCGGCATCCTCTTCGACAACGTCAAGGTCATCACCGGACAACTCGAGCGCCTAGTCGAGGAAAGCGGGGAAGACCTGCAGAGCGCCCGCCGCTACTATGGACTCTATGTCATTCTGCTCAAGAGCTTGCGGCAGATGCACCTCCAGGTGGAATTGGCCATCGCCAACAGTTACATCCCGCGCATCGACGCCATCGCCCAGCGGGCGGCGGAGCTCTCCGACCAGACCCAGGCCCTGCTCAAGCAGAACCCGGACCGCCAGGCGATCCTCCAGGCCAACCTGGATGCCCAGCGGCTGACCCTGGAAGCCGCGGCAATCTACCGCCAGTACCTGGACGAACAGGGTCGGCAGATCACCGCCGCCCGGGTTGCCCTGGAGACCGACATCGCCACCGCCTGGAACACCTATGAGACAGTGCGGGTCTCCGGTGAGTTGGTCGGGATCGTCAAGGCGAGCCGCAAGCTGCTGGATGGCCTCATCAGTCGCCAGGTCCCCGCCTTGCGCCCCTTCCGCAACCTGGAGATGCAGCGTGAATTCGAGAAGCTGACCGAACAATTACGCACCGGTGGCGGCGGGGGGGAGCATTGATTTCCATGAGGAGCCCGCAACCGTCGGGCTCGCCACGTACCATCCCCACCAGCGGGAAAGCGGGCTAATCTAAAGGCAGGGTCTCGTGCCACGGCGGAGGTAAACGGCTGCTAGGGAGCCCTCGCCCACGGGGCGATCCTCAACTGCCAGCGTCCATCGCCCGTACCGGAATCCCCACCCCGAGGCCAGGGCCGGCTCAATGTGGACGGAGCCACGGGCCGGCCCATTGAGTCACGCCGACACAGGAAATGCGACATGAAACTGGGTGAACTGCTCATCGCCGCCAAGCTCGTCAGCCAGGAACAGGTTGACGCCGCCTTGGCGCAAAACCTCATCAACGGCCGACGCCTGGGTGAGAACCTGATCGCCGCCGGCGACATCAGCCCCGAAGCACTCGCGGCCTTCATGCACCGGGTACCCCTGGAGCCCGGGGATCTGGCCGCGACCGGCATCGACGACAAATGGCTGCTCGGCCTGATGTTGAAGCTCATGTATATCGGCCAGCTCGACAACCCCGCCCAAATCGTCGAGGCCATCCGGCTACCGCCGCACCTGGTCAGTGACCTGATCCGCATGGCCAGCGACCGGCGCCTGCTGCGCGCCCTGGGCAGCCGCGACCCCCGGTCCAGCTACGGCACCGGTTATGCCTTGAATGAGGAGGGCCTCCGCTGGGCCCAGGAGGCCCTGGAGCAGTCCCAATACGCGGGACCGGCCCCGGTGTCACTGGAGGAATTCGTCGAACTGGTCCATCTGCAGAAGATCAACCACGTCGTCGTCACCCCGGAAAAGATCCACGCGGCCTTCGGCGACCTGGCTATCGACGCAGCCTTCATCGAGAAGATCGGGCCGGCGCTGAACTCGGACCGCGCCATCCTCATGTACGGCCCCCCCGGCAACGGCAAGACCTCGGTGGCCTTCTGCCTGGCCGATATCTTCAACGACGTCATCTATGTCCCCCACGCCGTCATGATCGGTGGCCAGATCATGCGAGTCTTTGACCCAAGCGTGCATCACCCACTTGACCTGGGACAGAGCGCCCAGGCCGGCACCCCGTCCCTCATCCGCCAGGAAGAAATCGATGCCCGCTGGATTTCCTGCCGCCGGCCCTTCGTCGTCACCGGTGGCGAGCTGACCCTGGAGATGCTGGACCTGAGCTTCGACCCCACCGCCAACCTCTACGAGGCGCCGTTGCATGTCAAAGCCCTGGGTGGTTGCTTCGTCATCGACGACTTCGGACGCCAACTGGTGCCCCCCACCAGCCTGCTCAACCGCTGGATCGTGCCCATGGAGAGCCGGGTGGACTATCTCAAGCTGCATACCGGCAAGAGCTTCGCCATTCCCTTTGAGGAACTGGTCATCTTCTCCACCAATCTGGAGCCGGAAGACCTGATGGACCCCGCCTATCTGCGGCGCATCCCCTATAAGCTGGAGGTCGGCGCCCCAAACCGCGAACGCTTCCGCCAGATCTGCGAACGGGCCTGTGCCAAGGAGGGGTTGGAGCTGACGGACGAGACCTTCGAGGCCATAACCCGCCGCATCACGCAGGACAAGGGCATGGACCTGGCCGCCTACATGGCCAAATTCATCGTCGACCAGGTGGTCGCCACCTGCCGCTTTCTCGGGGTGCCCCCGCATTTCGAGCCCCGCTTCATCGACTACGCGGTCGACAACCTGCGGGTGAATCGGGCCTGATCCGGGCCTGGCATGGCCAAGCCTTAGCCTAGCCTGGCCTAGCCTAGCCTAGCCGGGCCTGATCCAGGCCTAACCTGGCCTGATTCGGGACTGACTGGCATGCCGGGAAGCTCCCCGGCACCCGCCTTTCAGAACGGACGGCTATGCCCTCGATACCCAAAGCATTTCATTTTCGTTTAGGCCTGGGCGGACGGCGAGAGGGTCGGGTGGCAAGGACCTGCGTTGTTCAGCGCGCCCCGCGGCCGAAGGCGCGGATCAACGCCACCAGGGACTGGAGATCCGTCTCCTCCGGCACCGCACGCCCCATGAGCCAGCCATGGAGGGTCTGATCCTCCGCCGCCAGCATCCGGGCGAAGGCCGCGCGAGCGGTGGCATCCAGACGGGAATAGTCCTCGTCGAGAAAGCGTTGCAGGGCGACGTCCAGTTCCAGCATACCCCGCCGGCACTGCCAGCGCAGGCGGCGGATCTCCTCGTCCGGGGGGGGATCAAGGGTCATGGGATTGCACCTCCGGGGTGGTGACCGCCAAGGCCGCGGGGCGACCTGGCGGCGAGTCAGCGAGCTATCGGCAAGGGGAGGCCCAGGACGATGGACCGGGACGGCCAGGGCGATCACCCCTGGCTCAAGGCCGCGCTCAGCGTCGGCCCGGCAGCACCGAACAGGGCGGTGACCAGACCCAGGGTCAGATTGGTGGCGATCAGACGCCGGATCAGGGCCAACCGGGCGCCGGCGGCGGGCCAGTCGGCCTGGGCGACGGCCCGGCCCAGTACCCGATAGGGAACAAACCAAATAAAGCTGAAGATGACCGTCATCAGGGCGGCGAGGCCCATCATGGCGTGGACGTGCCAGCCCATTTTGGCTCCCGCTAGCGCCAGAAAGACCCAGAGCCCGCTGCCCCACAGCAGGACGATAGCGACCCAGACCAGAGGAAAAAAACGGTCGAAGACGGCCAGCATCAGCGGCAAACGCTCAGGCGGTGCCAGGCGGGCATTGGCGGCCGGTCGCAGCACGAGATGGGCAAACAACATGCCACCGATCCAGATCAGCGTGCCCAATTGATGCAGGGCAAGCGCAACGGGCCATTGGTAAGTCAAGATTGGAGAACTCCAGGGCACCAGCAAGTGTCAGAGTGAAATTGTACGCCGCGCCCCGGCACCGTGCGAGTTCGGCGGCCCATGGGGGCGAGAGTGCCAGTCAAGCCTGACGGCGATCGGTTAACATAGTTGGCACCGTCAGGGTTGAGTCGGTTTCAGACCGCCCCTGCCTCCACCGCCGATCCTTTCCAGCGCTACCCAACCTCACTCGCTTTTAAATCGCCGTCACCATCCCGATCTAAGCGGGCAAAGCGCGACTTGGTCGCCCCAGCCTTGAGAGACAGACCATCCCCATGAAGTCCAAGCCACTCTCCATCTTCCTCTGGTTCGTCGCCGGCCTCTGGCTGATGATGCTGATCAGCGGCTTCGAGTTTCAGGCCGGCCCCAACCCCAGCCGGATCACCTACAGCGAATTTCTGAGTGACGTTGCCGATGGCGCCGTGGCCGAGGTGACCATTCAGGATCAGGAGATCCAGGGCACCCGCACCGACGGCAGCTACTTCGAGACCTTCACCCCCGGCGACCCGGGCCTGATGAAGGACCTGCTGGATGCCAACGTCACGGTGCGCGCCATCCCCCCGGACCGTCCAGGCCTTCTCGCCCAGATCCTCGCCTCCTGGTTGCCCTTCCTGGTGTTGATGGGCGTCTGGTTCTGGTTCGTGCGCCGGGGCATGGGCGGCGGCGCCGGCGGCGGCGGTGGTCTCTTCAATTTTGGCAAGAGCCGTGCCCGCCAGCATGCCGAGGGCGAGGTCAAGGTCACCTTCGCCGACGTTGCCGGCGTCGAGGAGGCCAAGGAGGAGGTTCAGGAACTGGTCGACTTCCTGCGCGACCCCGGCAAATTCCAGAAGCTGGGCGGCAAGATTCCCAAGGGCGTGCTGATGGTCGGCCCCCCCGGCACGGGTAAGACCCTGCTGGCCCGCTCTATCGCTGGCGAGGCCAAGGTACCCTTCTTCAGCGTCTCCGGTTCTGACTTCGTCGAGATGTTCGTCGGCGTCGGTGCCTCCCGGGTGCGCGACCTCTTCGAGCAGGCCAAGAAACAGGCCCCCTGCATCGTTTTTGTCGACGAAATCGACGCCGTGGGCCGCCGCCGCGGTGCCGGCCTGGGTGGTGGCCATGACGAGCGCGAGCAGACCCTCAACCAGATGCTGGTGGAGATGGACGGCTTCGCCGGCAATGAGGGCATCATCGTCATCGCCGCCACCAACCGGCCCGACGTCCTCGACCCGGCCCTCCTGCGCCCGGGCCGCTTCGACCGCCAGGTAGTGGTGGGCCTGCCGGACCTGGCCGGCCGCGAGGCCATTCTCAAGGTGCACATGCGCAAGGTGCCGATCGCCGCCGATGTCGAACCGCGCACCATCGCCCGCGGTACCCCCGGCTTCTCCGGCGCCGACCTGGCCAATCTGGTCAACGAGGCGGCCCTCTTCGCCGCCCGCACCGGCCTGGCTGACGTCACCATGGCCATGTTCGAGAAGGCCAAGGACAAGATCATGATGGGCACCGAGCGCCGTTCCGTGGTCATGTCCGACCACGAGAAGAAGCTCACCGCCTACCACGAGGCCGGGCACGCCATCATCGGCCGCCTGGTGCCGGACCACGACCCGGTGCATAAGGTCAGCATCATCCCCCGCGGCCGCGCCCTGGGCGTTACCCTGTTCCTGCCCGAGAAAGACCGCTACAGCCTGACCAAGCGGCAGTTGGAGAGCCAGATCTCCACCCTCTTTGGCGGCCGTCTGGCGGAGGAACTGATCTTCGGCCCCGAGTCGGTGACCACCGGCGCCTCCAACGACATCGAGCGCGCCACCGAGATCGCCCGCAACATGGTCACCCGCTACGGCCTCTCCGACGGTCTCGGGCCCCTGGCCTACGCTGAGGACGAGGGCGAGGTCTTCCTCGGCCGCGCCGTGACCCAGACCAGCAAGATCTCGGCGCGCACGGCGCGGTCCATCGACCAGGAGATCCGCGCCATCATCGACCGCAACTACCTGCGCAGCAAGGACATCCTGGTCAGCGAGATGGACAAGCTGCACACCATGGCCGAGGCCCTGCTGCAGTACGAGACTATCTCCCTCGGGCAAATCGATGACATCATGGCTGGCCGGCCGGTGCGCCCGCCGGAGGACGAGGACAGCGGTACCCGGCCCACTGGCGGCACCGGTGGCGCCACCACCGGCGAGCGGCCGCCGGCGGCGGGACCCAGCACCGGGCGCGGCCCGGTTGGCGGCCCCGTGGGCGAGCATTGAGCAAGTCTCCAGCGGCACTGGGCCCCGCCCCGCACCTCCAACCCCCCTCCGTCCCTCACCACTCCTTACGGCCCGGGCTGACCGGGCCTCTGCCCCCGTCTTCGACCCATTCTCCCCGTCACCCGGCAGGGAGATACCCGAGGTAACCCCCCTTGTCGGCCAAGAAGAAAGAACCCGTGACCCAGGCCGTGCGCGCCCTGCGCGCTGCGGGCATCCCCTTTGTCGGCCATCCCTACGACTACCTCGACGGCGGTGGCACCGCCCATTCCGCCCACGAACTGGGCGTCGACGAGCATGGCGTCGTCAAGACCCTGATCATGGAGGATGAGACCGGCAAGCCCCTGGTCATGCTCCAGCACGGGGATCGCGAGGTGGCCAATGGCCTCCTCGCCCGCGCCCTGGGCGTCAAGCGCATCCAACCCTGCGACCCCAAGACCGCCGACCGCCATTCCGGTTACCAGGTCGGCGGCACCTCCCCCTTCGGCACCCGCCACCCCATGCCCGTCTTCGCCGAGGCCAGCATCGCCGACCTGCCGCGCATCTACATCAACGGCGGGAAGCGCGGCTATCTGGTGGAACTGGACCCCAAGCCGGCCCTAGCCCTGCTCCAGGCGACCCTGGTACAGGCCGCCGCGTAAGGGGGCCCTTATCGCCCCGTGCAATCATCGAGGCTGTACAGTGCTGAAGAAAGCCGTTGAACCGTTTAAACTCAAGAAAACGGCATAGTGAGGCGAGCTAAATGAACAACTTGGCTGATGAGGTTTTTGAGCAGGTGCGGGGCCTCGCCGGATCAGAAATACGAGAAGTTCTCGACTTCGTCGGTTACCTGAAATCGAAGCACCGAGCGAGCGCAACCGCCATGGAAGATGAGGCTGCTGACTGGGCGGAATTTGAGAAACACGCGGGGGCTTGGTCCGGCAAATTCAACCGGGACGAGTGCCATGACCGCAAGATTCTTCGCTGATACCAATATCGCGGTCTACTCGCTGGACGAAAACCTAGACAAACGTCGGCGCGCATTTGAGATCATCCGGCACCGACCGGTAATCAGCGTCCAGGTCGTCAATGAGTTCCTGAGTGTACTGTTGAGCAAGCGCAGGTTGGATCGGCCTACAGCCAATAGGCTGGGTCAAATTCTGTTGCGCCGGTGCGAAGTCGTGTCCATGACTGCCGAGATCACCCTGAAAGCTATGCAACTTGGCGAGCGTTACCAGATCAGTCACTGGGACGCATTGATTGTGGCGGCCGCTTTGTCTGCAAGCTGCGATACTCTTTATTCAGAAGACATGCAGGACGGCCTGATTTTCGAGGAGAGGTTAACTGTGGTTAATCCTTTCGCTGCTGGACAACGCAGAGGATTTCACCCCCGCGGCTAATATATTGGCCGAATGGTTGAAAAACCTTTGTCACTTCCTGGGGAACAGAAAGCCGGTTGGTGGATGACTCATACCCTGCGCAAGATCAGTTCCACATCGGCCTCAGTCACGGGCAGTGTCAGAACCGCATGGAGCGGAAAACGCGCGGCGAGCAATGGCACGTACTGGGCCTGCTCTTTGGTCACCAGCACGACGACCTTCGCCAGAGGCGCCTGCTTGCGCAAGCTGGAGAGGAAGACATCGAGATTGGAGACGTTGGCCCCGGCATAGTTGTTGCCGAAGCCGTAGAAAAACTCCGCTACCACCCAGTCCGGTGAGGTGTGCTTGAGGGCCTGAATCGCTTTGCGCTGCGTGGCAAATTTGAGCGGCGTGATGCCAAGGCGCTGGAAGAGGGCATCCAGCCGGGGATGATTTGGCGATTCGATGATCGATAAGACGGTTGTCATGGTTATGGATCATCAGAACCGATAAGGCGCGGGCCTAGAAACCGTGGAAGAGGAAATCCAGAATCGAAACGCACCATCAAAAGGGCCTCCACTCCTCCAACGGCAAGCCCTCCCTCTCGATCATCCGATTGTAAGCCGCAATGAAATCGGCATGATCTTTTCGCCAGCGCCGCTCATGTTCACGCCACACAGAGTCAGGCAAATCACTAACGCATACCTGCGACAGGTTGATCCCCAAGTTCCAATCGACCTCTAGTTCATCAGTACTGAAACTGAAGTTAGTGGCCTTTTTTGCGGTGCTGCGTGAAAGAAGGGATGAATGGGCAAAGGAGGGATAGGGTATCTGATCGCCAGGCATTTTCATCTCCTTGGGTACAATGGCACGGACATAGATTATCAGTCCATGGCCCAGACAAGCTAATGGATTAGCTGAGAAATCTGATCTTTTCCACTGCGGGCTTGCTCTACTTTCTCCCCAAAGCGAACACCGCCCCAATCCCCAACACCACCGCAAACCACAGCGTCACCGCCCGGCAGATGACCGTCGCCAGGACCGCGGTCCCAAACACTGCCCCGCCCGCCACCAGCAAGGCCACCATGGCCGCCTCGGCACCGCCGAGCCCGCCGGGCAGGAAGGAGAGCGCCCCGGCCAGCATGCTCACGGCATAGATCCCCATCGCCCGCCACCACTCGGCGTCGACCCCCAGCCAGCCCAGCAGCAGGTAGAAGCCCCAGGCCTCCGCCGCCCAGGCCACCACCCCCAGCCCCAACCCCCCCAGCAAACGCTTGGGCGCCAGCAGCAGCCGGGAATGGGCGAGTACCGCCAGGGACCCCACCTTTAATCGTCCCCAGCGCCCCCCGTCGGGTAGCCAGCCCACCAGCCGCGGCGCCAGCCCCGGCCGCGTGACGATCAGCAGTCCCCCGGCCACACCGACCACGAGCAGGAGGGCCGGCAGTGCCTGGTCGGCGAAGACCCGCAATGCCAGCGCGGCCAACATCATCACCGCCGCCAGGTCCAGGACCCGCTCCACCGCCAGCGCCGCGAGCCCCGGCGACCAGGGCACGCCCGCGGTGCGCAGATAGACCGAGCGCACCGCCTCGCCGGCCTTACCCGGCGTTACGGTGAAGGCAAAGCCGGCGACATAGATCAGCAGGTCACGGCCCAGGCCAACGCGCGCCCCCAGCGCCCGGAGGTAACCATGCCAGCGCAGGAAGCGCAGGGCGTAATTGACCAGGGAGAGTCCCAGCAGCGTCAGCCACTGACCCGCTCCGAGCCGTTGCAGCCCATCGCGCATCGTGGCGGCATCGCTAAGCACGGCCAGTCCCAGGTAGGCGATGACGGCCAGGGCCGCCACCAACGCCACCTGCCGCAGGCGGCGCTCCAAATGCAGGGGCCGCGGCTGAGGCGTTGCGGCGCTCTCCTCCCCCATCAGAACCGCAGCCGCACGAAGAGGGCTTCGGGGATCAGGCGGATCACCCCCATGATCCAGCGCCACCACCAGGGGGTGTAGATGACGGCCTTGCCCTTTTCCATGGCCCGGACGATGTCCCTGGCGACCCGCTCCGGCGAGGCCCAGAGCGGGCCTTTCTTAAAGGCAGCGGTCATGGGGGTGTCAACGAAGCCGGGCTTGACCAGCAGGACCTGGACGCCGCGCTTGTGCAGGCGTTGGCGCAGGCCAGACAGGAAGATCTCCAACGCGCCCTTGGCGGCGCCATAGGCGTAGTTGGTCGCCCGGCCACGGTCGCCCGCGACGGAGCCGATGGCAACGATTTGGCCGTGGCCTTGTTGCTCGAAGAAGGCGGCGGCCTCCTCGAGTACCAGCATGGGCACATTGGCATTGATCTCCAGGCACTCGCGCAGCAGCACGGCATCGGAGTTCACTTGCCCCTGCTCGGGAAGCAGGCCGGCGGCGATTAGCACGCTGTCCAGCCCATCGAGTGCTGTTTGTGCCCGGCTCACGCAGCCGCCCACCGCGGCTGCGATGGTCAAGTCCATCTGCTCGACCACCACCCGCGAAGCGCCCCGCACCCGCAGATCAGCGGCAATCTGCTCGATACGTGACTGGTCTCGGCCGGTGAGAAAGAGTGCCGCCCCCATGCTCGCCTGAAGGCGTGCGACCTGCTCACCGATCGCCGAGGCGCCGCCAAGGATCAAGACCCGTTGCCCAATCATCTGTGACTCCATCGTTTAGTGTGCAGCCTTCCGTAACACCGGCGGCTTGTCTGCTGGTCGCATCTTCATCCTAGATCCATCACCAGTCATCCATAGTTTTCAGCTTATTCATGGCTATCTGATTGCAATAATCGCATCAGTAAACCATCAAATATAAGTGAAACTTTATAGCCGTAATATTTATATAGTAAGCCCGCAGTCAAAAGCACCAAAGGCACCGAGGCGGGAGTTAAAGTTCTTGCAACACGGCTTGCCAGTAATAATTGAGCAGCGATGAATATACTAGATATAGCAATTAAAGAAATCATGAGCATTTTTTCATTGATGCTAGGTGACTTGTCGAGCAATATTAAGCCAATGCTTAGGATTAAGAATGGACCAAAGGAATACCAAATACCAATTAGCCAGTTCAAGACCCCACGAGCACTTCCCAAATGCTTTAAGAGATAATCCAGCCTAATATCACCCTTGCTGATTTCCCATCCGTACTGCATTGAAAGCGGGTCAGAATCTTGGCTTACACGCAAAAAAACAAAAATAAGAGCCATCACAATTGGACCAACCAATAGCTCTTTTTTTTGACGGAAAAATAGACTAAAAAAAGTAGTAATGCATAGATGATCAGCCCATCTTTAATCAAAACAGCAAAGCCTCCTAATGCTATTGCCATCCAGTATCTTTTCATCATAACCGACAAAATCAGCAGCAGGGCAACCAATACCGCTGGCTGATCTACCATAGGTGCATATAACGTTTTAAGGTACCCAAGCTGGAGAAATGACAAAAAGGAAATGCAAAGACTCGGCCAGAATCCCAAACCAAGGCGTATGAGTATGGCTCCACCAATAATAATTGAAATCATGAAGCAAGTGGTATTGAGTAAAATAAACAAAAAAGAGTGAATTCTTATCTGGTTCCTCTGGTATTTTTCATTACCATAAATCAATTTCACGGGCTGCGCCAATAGATTAACTGCCAAGGGATATAAAGGCCGTAGTGAGTAAGGCTCATATGAATTTAATCCCAGCGACATACTCATATAGTTTAGTGCGTCAGCATAGAATGAACTGAGCAGCCATTCTTGAAATATGGGTATATTACCCTGCCTGATTTTATCTAATGCTTCATTAATTGTTGGAGGGCCATTCTTAGTTAAGTATTCAGTTGACTGCACCAATAATCCAGTGGATATAGACCTCCCATCCGCCGGAGAAGACACTGTCGAACTGATATTGGTTACTACCCAAATAATAATCACTAGCAATATGACGGCACCGAGATACGCTGGGTAATTTTTCACTACCTTCATCATGATCTAGCTCCAAAAAAGAAGCCGTCTAGAAAAGTTGGATTGAAAATATTCATCAAAATATGCCGTAGTTAATTTTCTGGAAATCAAAGCACCAAACAAAGCCGGTTCCATTCGGCTATCTTTTGCAGGATATATTACACCATCCGCTCCTAAAATGATTTTATCAAGCATTTTTAGCAACCATAAAGTTTGATTGCCAATGAAAGGAAAATCCAGCGCAATGGTCACCCCCGGCCTGGGAAATGACAACATCCCCACCGCCGGCTTCTCCCCAAACCGCTTCAACACCGCCAGAAACGATCCCTGCCCGCTCTTGGCAATCCGCGCCAGCAGCTCGCTCAGCGCCGGCTCCGCCACCTGCGGCGGTAACACGCACTGATACTGCAAGAACCCCTTGGGCCCATAGATCCGGTTCCAATGGCCGATGGCATCCAGGGGATAGAAGAAGGGCTCGTAGTGGGTCAGAAAGCGGCCCTCGGGCTTGCGGTAGTAGAGGGCATTGAACACCCGGAGGCTGAGCGGGTTGATCAGCGATACCGGTGGGGTGAAGGGCACGTTGAGCAGCCCATGGGCCTTGGGCCGCTTGCCACTTCCGGCGGATGCGGGGGCGAAGTCGCCACTAAGCAGGATGCCGCGACCGAGATCCCTGCCGCTTGCCGCGCAATCCACCCAGGCCACGGTGAACTCATGCTCAGTATCCGCTGCCGCCGACAAGGCGAAGAACTCGCTCAGGTTAGCGAAGCGTCGGCTTTCGGCCTGAATCCAGGGGCCCGCGATGGCCCGCAGTTGGATCTCCACCCAGGTGATGAGCCCGGTCAGCCCCAGGCCGCCGATAGTGGCGGCGAACCAGTCGGGGTTCTCGGAGGGCGAGCAGAGGCGCCGGCTGCCATCAGAGCGGACCAGTTCGAAGGCGCGGACATGGTGGCCGAAGGTGCCGGCACGGTGATGATTCTTGCCATGCACATCATTGGCTACCGCCCCGCCCAGGGTGACAAAGCGGGTGCCGGGGGTGACGGGCAGGAACCAGCCTTGGGGGACGATGAGGTCCAGGATTTCGGACAGCAGGACGCCGGCCTCGGCGCGCAGGATGCCCTGTGCGGCGTCGAAGGCGATGAAGCGGTCCAGGCCGCGGCCAAGCAGGAGGTGCCCGCCATCGTTGAGACAGACATCGCCATAGCTACGGCCATTGCCGAACACCAGCAGGGGCAGATCGCTCTGCGGCAGGGGGGCGTTGCGGTCGGTCAGGCGGGTGACCTTGGCCGGGGTGGCCTTGGGATAGCGGCCCCAGGATTCCAGGCACTGGCTCATGATGGCAGTCCCAGGCTGGCGAGCAGGACGCTGGCCGCGGTGAGGACGCCGGTGGCGAGGCTGACCCGGTCGCGCAGGGCAAAGACCACCGGGTCGTCGTGCATCTCGCCGCGATGGGCCTTGAACCACAGGCGGCTGATCCAGTAGAGCAGTAGTGGACAGACCAGCCACAGCACCTGGGGCGTGGCGTAAAGCTGGCGGGCCGGGGCGCTGTCGATGTAAAGCGCCAGCACCAGGACCGCGGCGAGCCCGGCGCCGGTGCCGAGGCTCTGCACCAGGGGCAGGTCGTCCACGTGCCAGCCGCGACCGGCGGCGGTGAGCTCACCGCGCTGACGCAGGCCGTCGAGCTCGGTATAGCGCTTGGCCAGCGCCAGGCTGAGGAAGATGAACAGGGAGAAGCCCAGCAGCCAGAAGGAGGGCACGATGGCCACGGCAGCCGCGCCGGCGATGACGCGCACGGTATAGAGGGCGGCGAGCAGCAGGACGTCCACCACCGGCTTGCGCTTGAGGCCGAAGGAATAGGCGGTGGTGAGCAGGGTGTAGCCCACCAGGATCAGGGTGAACAAGGGCGGCAGGAACAGCAGGCTCAGGCCAAGGGCGGTGAGGATCAGCAGGGGGCTGAGCAGGGCGCCCCAGGCCAGTGGCAGGGTGCCGGCGGCGAAGGGCCGCTGGCGCTTGCGCGGATGGGCGCGGTCCGCCGGCAAATCGAGCAGGTCGTTGAGGAGGTAGACCGCGGAGGCGGTGAGGCTGAAGAGCAGGAAGGCCAGGGCGACGGCCAGCAGACGGGGACCGTCGCTCAGGTGATGGGCGGCCACCAGGGGCAGGAACAGCAACAGGTTCTTGACCCATTGGTGGGGTCGCAGCGCCTTCAGCAGTGCGGCGGCGCGCGGTGGCGGGGGGAAGTGGCGTCCGACCGCCGCCACCTGGGCGGCGGCTTGGGTGAGGCCCGCCCCACCGACGACAATGGCCTGGCGTGAGGCGGCCCAAACCGGCAGATCGGCGCGGCTATCGCCGACATAGTCGAAGCCACCCTGGCCATAGCGCTCGACCAGGGCGGCGGCCTTGGCGGGGCCCTTGAGATTGCGCTGGCCATCGCTGGCGAGGACGGTGGCGAACAGGCCGACCCGGTCGGCGACGGCGTGGGCGAGACGTTGGTCGCTGGCGGTGGCCAGCACCAGGGTCCGGCCACGGGCGGCTTGCGCGCGCAGCCAGTCGATCAGGGCCACGTTGAGCGGCAGGGCCGTCGGGTCCGGCGGGGCTAGTTCAACAACCCGGGCCTTGAAGGCGGCGCGGCCGGCGCGCAGGGTGAAGAGGGCTTGCACCAAGGTCCAGGGCCGTTCCCGGGCGAGGAGGAAGAGGCTTTCCCCCAGGGTATCGGTCGGGGTCAGGGTGCCATCCAGGTCGACGATGAGCGGTGGGCCTTGATCGGGTGGCATCGCGGATGCGGGTCCTGCTCCCTGCTATGTGGTCGATGATGGTGATAGCCCCAGCCAGGCGCCCGCCGACGCGGTCTGGCCGGGGAGGGTCGGGGGGCTTCTGGCGGGGGTGTCAACCGCATGGATGCGGTTGGCAAGCCTCCAGGGACGGATTCACGGCGTCCCCCGCCAGACGCCCCCCGACCCGGGTGGAGCTTATTAAAGCATAAGCTGATGAATCTTAAGACCTGGGAACTTTAACCCAGGGTCAAAGGGAATAACAGACATGAATTGCGACAAGTTCCGACCAAATCCGACATTTCCTGATGATTATTCCGATCATTTTGTCCTCAGCGATTGATGATGCCTACGAAAAGCCGCACCAAGGAAAGCATGTCTCAGATTCTTTGAGGAGAAAGACAGGGGTTGTTTGCCAGGTAAGCGCCGTCAGTCGAGTTCCCAACTTGCCCATCCCCTGCCGCCGAGGACCTCAACTCCCCCCGCCCCGACCGCGCCAAAGGGCTAAAATGCCGTCCATGGAAGACATCTCCCCCATCCTCTCCCCCCTCAACGACGCCCAGCGCGAGGCCGTCACCGCCAGCGGCGGCAACCGCCTGGTGCTGGCCGGGGCCGGCAGCGGCAAGACCCGGGTGCTGGTGCATCGCATCGCCTGGCTCATCCAGGTGGAGCGGGCCGTGCCTTGGTCCCTGCTGGCCGTCACCTTCACCAACAAGGCGGCGCGGGAGATGCGTGGCCGCATCGAGGAGATCCTGCAACAGCCGATCGGCGGTATGTGGGTCGGCACCTTTCACGGCCTGGCCCACCGCTTTTTGCGCGCCCACTGGCAGGACGCCGGGCTGCCCCAGCACTTCCAGATCCTCGACGCCGAGGACCAGCAACGCCTGGTCAAGCGCCTGCTCAAGGAGATGCAACTCGACGAGTCCCGCTACCCGCCCCGCCAGGTCACGGGCTTCATTAACGCCCAGAAGGACGAGGGCCGCCGACCGGAACACCTGGACGACGGCGGCGACTTCTTCCAGCGTAAGCTAATCGAGGTCTATCACGAGTACCAGACCGCCTGCACCCGTGGCGGCCAGGTCGATTTCGCCGAACTCCTGCTGCGCACCCACGAGTTGCTGCGCGACCGGCCCGACATCCGCCACCACTACCAGCAGCGCTTCGCCCACATCCTGGTGGACGAGTTCCAGGACACCAACGCCATCCAGTACGCCTGGCTGCGACTGCTGGCCGGGGAGCGGGACAACCTCTTCCTGGTGGGGGACGACGACCAGTCCATCTATGGCTGGCGCGGGGCCAAGGTGGAGAACATGCAGCGCTTCCAGCGCGACTATCCCAACACCCAGGTGGTGCGCCTGGAGCAGAATTACCGCTCCACCGGCACCATTCTCAAGGCCGCCAACGCCCTCATCGCCCACAATCCCAGCCGCCTGGGCAAGAACCTCTGGACCCACGGCGGCGAGGGCGAGCCCATCCAGCGCTACGCCGCCTTCAACGAGGTGGACGAGGCGCGTTTCGTCGTCGACCGCATTCACCGCTACCTCACCGAGGAGGGCTATCGCCGGACGGAGTGCGCCATCCTCTACCGCACCACCGCCCAGTCACGGCTGTTTGAAGAGGCCCTGCTCCAGGCCCAGATCCCCTACCGGGTCTATGGCGGCCTGCGCTTCTTCGAGCGCGCCGAGATCAAGGACGCCATGGCCTACCTGCGCCTGGTCGCCAACCCGGACGACGACACC
>SACH01000239.1 GCA_009928645.1 Gammaproteobacteria bacterium
GGTCATCACAGCACCTCGATCTCGGCGCGCAGGGCGCCGCTGGCCTTCATCGCCTGCAGGATACTGATCAGATCCATCGGCGTGGCGCGCAGGGTATTGAGCGCCTTGACCACGTCGGCGAGCTTGGCCCCGCGCGGGAGATGCACCAGACCGCCGCCCTCCTGGCTGATCCCGACCTGCCCGCCCTGCGCCACCACGGCCGTCTGGCCGGCGCTGAACGGCGCCGGCTGGCTGACGCCCACGTCGGCCGAGACCGTCACCGACAGGTTGCCATGGGCGATCGCCACCTCGTCGAGGCGGACCTCGCGGTTCATGGCCACCGAGCCGGTACGGGAATTCACCACGATCTTGGCCGGGGCGGCCGCGGAGGTGACCTGCAGGTCTTCCAGCCGCCCGAGAAAGGCGACGCGGGCGGTGGGGTCGCTGGGCGCCCGCACCTGGATGGTCCGCCCGTCCAGCGCCTGGGCGACGCCGGGCGTATCGGCGTTGATCGCCGCGCTGACGCGGGCGGCGGTGGAGAAATCGCTCTCATGCAATTCAAAATGCACGTAGGGCCCCTCGCCCAGGGTGGCCGGGACCGCGCGCTCCACGCTGGCGCCGGCCGGAATCCGCCCCGCCGCCTGGTGGTTCACCGCCTGCGAGGCGGTTTGTCCGGGGGCGCTGGCCGCGACGCCCCCCACCACGACATTGCCCTGCGCCAGGGCATAGACCTGGCCGTCGGCGCCCTTGAGCGGGGTCATGACCAGGGTGCCGCCGCGCAGGCTTTTGGCATTGCCCATCGCCGACACCGTGACGTCGATCGCCTGCCCCGGACGGGCGAACGGCGGCAGATTGGCCGTGACGATCACCGCCGCGACATTGCGCAACTGCAACCGCGTGCCCTCGGGCACGGCCAGGCCCATGTTGCCCAACATGTTGAGCACGCTTTGCACGGTGAAGGCCGCCTGCGAGGTCTGGTCACCGGAGCCGTCGAGGCCCACCACCAGGCCCTGGCCCACCAGCTGGTTGTCGCGCACCCCCGCCAGGCTGGCCAGATCCTTGAGCCGGTCGGCGGCGGCGGGGTGGGGTAACCCGCCGGCCAGCACCAGCACCAGCAGGACGACGGGGTTCAGACGGGATAAGCGGGGCATGGGCACGGTCCGCGGGTCAGGGGTTACAGGGGCAGCACAGCGTTGAAGAACCGCTGCAGCCAGGGCACGGCGCCACTCTCGCTGAGCGCGCCGCTGCCCAGGTATTCGATGCGGGCATCGGCGACCTGGGTCGACTGCACCGCGTTGGCGTAGGTGATGTGCTGCGGGTTGATGACGCCGGAGAAGCGGATATATTCGTGCCCCTGGTTGATGGCCACGATCTTTTCCCCCGAGACCAGCAGGTTGCCGTTGGGATAGACGTCGATCACCGTCACGGTGATGGTGCCGGTAAAGGCGTTATTGGCCGCGGCGGCGCCGCTGCCGCTGAACGAGGACGCCGTGCCCCCGGAGGCGGTGAGGCCGAGCGGCTTGAACAGGCTGGTACTGGATTCGGCGCTGATCCCGGTGGTCAGGTCGCTGGTGCGGCTGGTTTGCGCGTTGGTGTTCTTTTCCGCGACATTCCGTTCCACCAGATGGATGGTGATGATGTCGCCAATCTGGCGGGCGCGGCGATCCTCGAACAGCGGGCGCAGGGTCTGCGCCTGATAGATGGCGCCATTGGCCGGGGGCGGCGCCTGCACCGGCCGCGGGCGACTGCTCATGGGTTGATGGATCGACGCCGCCGGCGGCAGGGTGGGCGCCGCGGCGCAGCCCACCAAGCCCACCGCCAGCAGCGCCAGCCCCGCCCCGGCCCCGCGGAGGAGCAGACCTGGCCTCACAGTTGCGTCAACCGCGCCAGCATCTGATCGGCGGTGGAGATCGCGCGGGAATTCAATTCATAGGCGCGCTGGGTGACGATCATGCTCACCAGTTCCTCGGCCACATTGACGTTCGAGCTTTCGACATAGCCCTGATTGAGCACCCCGGCGCCGTTCTCCCCGGGTTGCGTGACCGTCGCCGTGCCACTCGAGGCGGTTTCGTAGTAGAGGTTCTCGCCGCCGCTTTGCAGGCCCCCTTCGTTGATGAAGGTCGCCAGCTGCAGGGTGCCCACCTGCACCGGTTGCGTCAGGTCGGTGGCGAGAATCACGCTCACCGTGCCATCCTTGCCGATCGTCACCGAGGTGGCGTTCTCGGGGATGGTGAGGGCATCCGCCAGCGGGTAGCCGTTCGCGGTGACGATCTGGCCGTTTTTATCGAGCTGCAGGGAGCCATCGCGGGTATAGGCGGTGGTGCCATCGGGCATGGCGACCTGCAAAAAGCCCTTGCCCTGGATGGCCACGT
Organism: Gammaproteobacteria bacterium; assembly: GCA_009928645.1. GTDB lineage: Bacteria > Pseudomonadota > Gammaproteobacteria > Chromatiales > Chromatiaceae > M0108. The sequence continues at coordinate 2,352 of SACH01000239.1, forward strand.
CCAGCGCGCCCCCGGTCTGCTGCATGCTGCCCTGGGCGAAAATGCGCGCGGTGGCGGCGGCGCGCACCCCCGTGCCCACCTGCAGGCCGCTGGAGAGTTCCGACTGTTCGGTCGATTGCGCCCCGGGCTGGCGCAGGGTCTGGTAGAGGAGGTCCTCGAACACCGCCCGCTGGCGCTTGAAGCCGGTGGTGCCGACGTTGGCCAGGTTGTTGGCGATCACATCCATCTGCGTTTGTTGCGCATCCATCCCGGTGCGCGCGATCCAAAGGGAACGAATCATGTAAACCTCGGATGGGGCCAGAGCCTCAAGAAACCGTCAACAGTTCACCGGCCGCGCGCGCGTTCTGCTCGGCGCTGGTGAGCAGGCGCATCTGCAGCTCGAACTGGCGGCCCAGCGCGATCATCTGCACCAGGGTGTCGGCGGGATTGACATTGCTGTCTTCCAGATAGCCGGCGGCGACCTGCACCGTCGGGTCGGCCGCCGGCGCCCCGCCGTCCCGCAGGCGAAACAGGCCGTCGTCGCCGCGCGTCAGTTGCGCGGGGGGCGGCGCCACCAGGCGCAGTCCCCCCAGATTGACGAGCTGTTTCGGTTCGCCGGGCCGCGTGGCGGACACGCTGCCGTCGCGGCCGATCGTGAGCGCCGTCTCCGGGGGGATGGTCAGCGTGCCGCCCTGGCCCAGCACCGGATAGCCCTGGCTGGTTTGCAGGACGCCGTTGGCGCTCACCTCCAGGCGGCCATGGCGGGTCAGGGCTTCGCTGCCATCGGGGGCCTGCACCACCAGCCAGCCCGGCCCCAGCACCGCCACGTCCAGCGGCCGCTCGGTGAGTTGCAACGCCCCGGGGGTGAAATCGCTGCCGACCGTGGCGTCGACGGCAAAGGCGCGGGTGGGCAGTCCCGGCGCCTGCACCGCCACCGCGCGCAGGTTCTGCACCTGGGCGCGAAAGCCGGGGGTGGTGGCGTGCGCCAGGTTGTGAGCGACGGTGGCCTGCTGGCTCAGCGTGGCCTTGGCGCCGCTCATGGCGGTATAGATCATTCGGTCCATGGGTTAGTCCGCGGTCGCGCGCGCCGGCCGGCTTAGCGCAGGCTCACCAGGGTCTGCAACACCTGGTCCTGCGCCCGGATCGACTGGGCATTGGCCTGGTAGTTGCGCTGGAAGGTGATCATGTCCACCAGCTCGTTGGTCAGGTTGACGTTCGATTCCTCGACCATGCCCGACATGATGCCGCCATTGAGGCCGGTGTTCGGCGTGCCGATCACCCGCTCGCCGGAGGCGAAGGTCTCGGTCCACAGGTTGCCGCCGATCGGCGTCAGGCCGTTGGGGTTGCGGAAG
>SACH01000240.1 GCA_009928645.1 Gammaproteobacteria bacterium
GCAGCTACTCGAAGACCTGCGGTCCCTGCCTGAAACCGAGCGCAGCCGGTTTTTCCTGTTGCTCGCAAGCCGGGCTTTCGGGGAAGACGACTTATCGTACGAGCAGGTATTCGGGCATTTGGCCGGGGAGCTGTTTACCGCGTCCGAGGCCGCGGAGTACCTGGAAATATCGTTGCCCACCTTCCGGCGCTACGTGCGGCGGGGGGTGATCGCCCCCGTCCAACTCCTTGGGCGTAACCAGATGTATGCGACGGGCGATTTGAAGGTGCTCAAGCGGACTCGCCACCCCCAACTGCCAGACACCGCCTGAAGTCGAGAACTCTCCGGACAGCATTCCGGTTGTGAAATCAAGTGCACGGTTGTCATACCCCCTCTCCCCAACCCCTCCCCCGCCAGGGGGGAGGGGTTGGGGAGGCTTCTACGGGTCATGACCGGCAACCGTACCCTGCACGAGAAGCTGATCCTGATCGACTACGAGACCGTGATCTTCGGCAGCCATAACCTGGCCTGGTCGAGTATCTCCAGCAACTGCGAACTCTCGGCCTGCGTCGACGACGAGGACCTCGCCAAACAGGCCGAGGCCCTGTTCTGGCAGCGCTGGAAGCTGGCCTCTGATCCGGACCCCACTACCTGGGAGCTGGTCACGCCGCTGGCTTTGCCCTTCGTACCCTAAAACCCCCTCTGCCCGTACCCCGCGAAAGACCTCTCAGCCGCGCACCAGGGAGTAGCGCCGGTACCAGCAACGAACATTGCGCAGCACCAGCAGGTAGAGGCCGAAGATCAGCATAGCCCCCAGGAAGCGCCACCCCTCAGGCACCTGCCAGACTTGCAACGCCACCCCCAGGCTCGCCAGCAGCGCCGCCACGACAAGGAGCACCACCAAGGCCTTGCGCGTACTGCGAAACCAGCGCGACAGCAGGTGATGCAGATGGCCGCGATCGGCACAGAAAGGATGCTGGCCATTCAGCACCCGCCGGCCCATCACCGCCAGGGTATCCGCCAGCGGCACGGCGCACAGCCAGAGAGTGGTCACGGCATCCGGCCCCCCCCCGCTGTTAGCGCTACCCGCCACGCAGGCCCAGGCCAGGAGGTAGCCCAGCAATTGGCTGCCCGCATCGCCCAGGAAGACCTTACGGCGCCCCCCGGTTAATTCCAGATTACAGACCAAAAAGGGCACCAACGCCGCTCCCGTACCCAGTAGCAGGACCGACAGCAGCCCCAACCCCGGCGACAGCCACAGCAACCCGGCCAGGGCGATGAGAAAGAGCCCGGCCGCCAGGCCATCGATCCCATCGACCATGTTGAAGGCATTGATGACCCCGACCACGGCAAAGACCGTGAACGGCACCGCCAGCAGCCCCAGATCAACGGGCCCGAACCCAAACAGGTCACCCAGGGAATCGAGACGCACGCCCCCCCCCAGGCTGAGCAGCAGGCCCGCCCCCGCCTGGGCGAGGAGACGTACCCGCGGCGACAATTGATGGCGGTCGTCGAGCACGCCGACCACCACCACCAGAACCGCCCCGAGCAAACCGAAGATGGCGGATCGGGTCCAGAGCGGCGTCAGCGCGCCAGTTATCTCCGTCGCCATGAGGCGAAGGGACGGGGTCCCGAAGCCCACCGTCATCGCCCAGACCGAGGTCAGCAAGGCAACGGTCATCATGCCAGCGAACACCCCCAGCCCCCCGATGCGCGGTACCGCCTCGCGGTGGATCCGTCGCCGCTCCCCTGGCTGATCCATCAGGCCCAGGCGGGTCGCCCGGGGCAACAGCACACCCAACACCCAGGCACTGGCCGCCCCAGCGGCAGTTAAAGACATGGCGATCAACATGCTAAATCCCTCTTGATACGGCTCACGTTGGGTTTGAATGTGCCTGACGGTGGCCAGGTGCCGGATGCCCATGAACACCCTGATAAGTCAGCGCGGTGCCCCGGGGTCAAGGCGCCTCTCCCGGGGCGGGATCTAGAAACGGATTGGGAATCTGCCCTTGTGTCTGGGTGCTCGGCTGAGAAGAGGGTACGGCCCCTTCCACCGCGGGAGCGGTAGCCAGATGCGGGGTACGCCGCTGGTGACGGCGCCGACCTTTGTTCTCATCCACCTGCCCGGGGTCTGAGAAGAAGATGCCGGCAAGCAGGGCAAAAAAGACCATGTTGGCCGGAATGCGCAGATTGAAGTCCAGGAACTCATGGATCAGCAGCATCAACAGGCCAATGCCGGCGGCAACCTGGACGAAGCGATAGCGGGACCAGCGCTCTCGGCTGTAGATCCGCGTCCATTGCCACAGATAGAGTCCGAAGAGCAGGAGTATCAACAGCGCCGCAAGCATGCCGCCCTCAAAGAGCCATTGCAGGTAATCGTTATGGGCAAAATCGATCAGCCAGGGGCCTAGTTCCAAGGGCTGAAAGGCGGGAAACACCTGAACGTAGGTGCCAGGACCGCTGCCAAACGGCAGGAAGGTCGCCAAACCCTCAATGGAGGCGTCGTAGATCGTCCAGCGCATATCCTCCAAGGCGCCCCCGACGGAAAAGCGATCCAACACCGGGGCAAGGCCAATACTGACGGCGATCCCGATCACGATCGCCACCAGGGTGCCCGTGGGACCATAGACGTTGTCGCCGCCAATCCGACGTGAAAACAGGAAGGTGGTCAGGAGGATACCCAACATGGCCAGGGCGATGCCCGTGCGGGAGCGGGTAAAGACGATGCCCAAAACCACCAGGACCGCCAGCGCCCCATAGGCGAGGGCCTTGTGACCGCTGAGGGAGGCAAAGAAGGTGACCTTGCGCCGCCAACCGCGTTTGCGGTCCGACGCTTCCCGCCCCAAAGAGAACAACAGCATGGCTAGCACCAGGGGGAGCGTCATCTCCAGCAGGCCCGCGAGATGGTTGCGATTGCGATAAGTGCCCGCCGCGCCGCTCTCCGAGGGGTCGAAACCAAACAGCAACAGCCCGCCCTGAGCGGCGCCATACTGCACCAGGGCCAGCAAGGCCTGGAAGGCGATAATGATAAACAGGGCCTTGACCAGCCTGAGCTGCTGGGTTTCCCCCATCTGACGGGTGGCGATAAACACGGCCACGGGGACCAGGAGCACCAGCCAGCTCGCCTGCGTCAGGTAGGCCACCAGGGACAGAGGGCTGGCGCCTGGCTGCTCTTCACCCGCCACCAGATTCATGGCAGTGCGATACGGGGCCTGTCCGGGTACGCCCTCGATCAGCCCCCAGGGCAGCGGGATCAGGTAAAGCAGGGGAAACACGAGCAACAGTCCGACCCCAAACCACTCCCATGACCGGAGCCGAAGGCGGTCCGGCGCCCAGGCGAGCAGACCCAATAAGGCCACGCTGGCCAACTGGAGAACCATCAGCGGCAAGGCCGGAACGCTGGCACGAAACACGGGCGCAAAGAAGAGGATGGCGAGCAAGGCGAGGAAAAGGGCCTGGCTGCGCAACGAATGGCGAGTGTGAGAAGATGCTTCCATCGATTTCGGCTTGTACTCTGATCTGTGCCAGGGCACGCGTCACCACGGCCTGAGTAGTTATCACAGGGATCCATTCTCAAGCCAACAGCCAAGGCCCTGCAAGAAAAAATTGCAAATTCTTCAAAATTTATAGCAACTTAAATTCCGACAAATTCCGACAAATTCCGACAAATTCCGACAAATTCCGACAAATTCCGACA
>SACH01000241.1 GCA_009928645.1 Gammaproteobacteria bacterium
CCCAGAAACGGGTCGCCGACCTCAAGGAACGGGGCTACGCCCAGGCGGGCGTCTACGATCCCCCGGGGGTGGGGGGGACCCACGTGGTCTACGTCCTGCCCTATGCGGATCAGCCCGGGCTCTACGATGGCCTGCCCAAGGACCCGACCATCAGTCCGCAGGTGGAGATCTGGAAGGGCATCGCCAAGCCGCTGACCATCGCCGGCATGGCGGCCGTGGTCCTCGCCAGCCTCTACCACTACGTGACCAAAGGTCCCAATGAGGTCTCCAAGGAACTGGAGAAGGAGGAAAATTCATGATCCGCGATCCCAACGACCTGGTCCGTTACACGGCCTCGCAGCGCTCCAACCATTGGACGGTGGGGATCAGCTTCATCCTCCTCGCCCTCTCCGGCCTGGCCTTCTTCCACCCGGCCTTCTGGCCTTTGACCCAACTCTTTGGCGGCGGCACCTGGACGCGCATCCTCCATCCCTATTTCGGGGTGTTGATGACCTTGTCCTTCCTGATCCTGGGGATACGCTTCTTCAAGCTCAACCTCATGGGCAAGGTAGACTTCCAGTGGCTAGCCCGCATCGGCGAGATGGTGAACGGCGACGACCACAACATGCCCGAGCAGGGCAAGTACAACGGCGGCCAGAAGATCCTCTACTGGCTGCTGTGGTTGTGCGTCCTGGCCCTGGCCGGCTCGGGCGTCGTCCTTTGGCGCGACTGGTTCCAGTTCCCGGTGGAGTACGTGCGCTGGGCGGCGGTGGTGCATGCGGCCACCGCGGCGCTGATGATCATCCTCATCTTCGTCCACGCCTACGCCGCCATCTGGACTAAGGGCACCATCCGCGCCATGTGGTACGGCCGGGTCACCCGTGCCTGGGCCAAGCAGCACCATCGCGCCTGGTTCCGGCAGATGACCGGGGAATGAGTAACCCTGGGCCCTAATCAGCGGTTCGACTCAGCTGTGGGGACCCGGGAATGGGTCCCCTGTTCGCCGGGCGGCAACCTCGCCGCCCGGTTTTTGTTTGCTCCCAAAAGGACGGCAAGTCCCAGAGAGCCAGATCACCAGTGACCAGCCCCATGGATATTCCCATCCCGGCCGATCCCTCCGGCATGAACCCCAGCAGCGGGGATTACCCCCGGCTGCGCCTGCCCGGCGGCCGCCTATTCACCGAGCGCGCCAACCGGCTGCGCCAACTGGCCCAGGGTCACAGTCTGGGTGAGTTCCTCTTGTTTTCCGCCAACCTGGCGGATGCGCAGCAGGCGCTGTTTGACACTTACCCGGACATCCCCCTGCCCGATCTTGCCTTTCTGCAACGCTGCCAGGAGCATGGCATGGCGCCCCTGGCCCCGGCGGGCTGGGCGCTGGACCCGAGCTGGCGCCCGGTCTTGGCGCGGCTGGTGGCGCAGATCCAACAAGATCCCGCCCTGCCCCCCATGGCCCAGGCCGCCCTGAGGCGCCTCGCCCAGGCGACCGCGATAGAAGCCGGGACCAAGGTGACGGCTGAGCCAGGGAAGGTCACTCAGACGGAGACTCCCTCCCTACCCCTGGCGTTTGAGGACGAGGGTGATCAGGAGGATGGGGATCAGCCCCTGACCGATGCGGCGCTAGCCGCCCCGGACTGGACCGAGTCCCAAGCCCGACTCATCCTTGATGACGATATCACTGGCCTCGACCTGGCCACCGCCCCTTTCATCGGTGCCGCCCTGCAGGTCCACTGGACCCGGCTGGCCGCCCATCTGACCCCGGACCAGGTCGCTCCACCTGCCGATAAGGCCCTCTGTCCGGTATGCGGCTCGCCGCCGGTGGCCGCCGTCATCCGCGCCGGGGTCGAGGATGCCGGCCTGCGCTATCTCCACTGCGCCCTGTGCAACAGCCAATGGCATCGGGTGCGGGCGGAGTGCAGCCAGTGCGGCAACGACCGCGACTTGGGTTATTACTATATGGAGGGTCGCCAGGACGATCCGGTGAGCGCCGAGGCCTGCCCGGCCTGCCAGGGTTACCTCAAGATCTGCCGCCTCGACAAGGACCACCTGGCGGAGCCCTTGGCCGACGACTTGGCCAGCCTGACCTTGGACCTCCTGCTGGGCGAGGAAGGCTTCGCCCGCGCCGGCCTCAATCTGTTGCTATGGCAGGGTACTGAAACCGCCGAGGGTGGCCAGAGTCGGTTTCAAGAGATGATATGACCCCGAGGGATAGGACATCGGTAAACCCGCACCCTGGTCAAGGACCAGCCATCTGGCGTCCACCCAGCGTAGATCTCATCCTGCGCTGGCCAGGCGTGCAAAGCCTGATCGCGGCTCATGGGCGGGAGTCGGTAGTTACAACCGTCCGCGAGCTTCTGGCTGAGGCCCGCGCCAAGTGGGCTCGCAAGCCGGTGACCGAGGCCACGTTGGACGAGGCCAATCTGGCCGATAAATCCTTGGACGAGCCTTCTCTGGCCAGGGAGCCAATGGACGAGGCCAGCCTGGTCCCCCAACTCGCCGCCCGCCTCACCGCGCGACTGGCCCCGCGCCTGCGGCCCGTCTTCAACCTCACCGGCACCGTGCTGCATACCAACCTAGGCCGGGCGCCCCTGCCGGAGGAGGCCATCCAGGCCCTGGTCACCGCCGCCCGCGAGGCCTGCGCCCTGGAATACGACCTGGATTCGGGTGGGCGCGGTGACCGTGACGACCTGGTCGCCGACCTGCTACGGGAACTCACCGGTGCCGAGGCCGCCACGGTGGTCAACAACAATGCCGCCGGCGTCTTCCTGCTGCTCAACTCCCTGGCGCGCAAGAAGCAGGTCATCGTCTCCCGGGGCGAGCTCGTCGAGATCGGCGGCGCCTTCCGCATCCCCGACATCATGCGGAGCGCCGGCGCCCGGCTCGTCGAGGTCGGCACCACCAACCGCACCCATCGGCGGGACTTCGCCGCCGCCATTGGCCCGCGCACCGCCCTGCTGATGAAGGTCCATGCCAGCAACTACGCCATCCAGGGCTTCACTCAGGCCGTGCCGGAGGCGGAACTGGCCAACCTGGCCCATGAGCGGGGTCTGCCTTTCGTCGTCGATCTGGGCTCCGGCGCCCTGGCCAACCTGGAGCGCTGGGGCCTGCCGCACGAACCGACCCCCCGGGAGACCCTCGCCGCCGGCGCCGATCTGGTGGCCTTCTCCGGCGACAAGCTCCTCGGCGGCCCCCAGGCCGGGCTGCTGGTGGGGCGCAAGGACCTCATTGCCGCGATCAAGCTCAACCCCCTCAAACGCGCCCTGCGGCTGGGCAAGATCAGCCTCGCCGCCCTGGAGGCGGTGCTGCGCCTCTATCGGGATCCGGACCGCCTCGCCGAGCGCCTCACCACCCTGCGGCTGCTCAGCCGCCCCCAAGAGGACATCGCCGCCCTGGCGACGCGTCTGCTACCCGCCCTCCGGCAAGCCCTGGCGAACTGGCCAGTGGTTGTCAGCGCCGAGCCCGTCCTGAGCCAGATCGGCAGCGGCTCCCTGCCCGTCGATCGGCTGCCGAGTCAGGCTCTGGTGATCCGGCCCCAGGGCACCCGCGCCGGGGTGCTGCACGCGCTCCAAGCCGCCTTGCGGGGCCTGCCCCGACCCATCATCGGCCGCATCGCCGAGGATGCCCTGCGCCTGGATCTGCGCTGTCTGGAGGACGAGGCGGGATTTCGGGAGCAGTTGCGTTTGCTGGTTGGGATTCAAC
>SACH01000242.1 GCA_009928645.1 Gammaproteobacteria bacterium
CGCCGTTGGCGTCCAGCAGGAATTCCCCGACCGGCGCCCGCCCAAGGATTACCGCTATGACTCCTCCCTCGCCCCGGAGCTGTGCTGGGACGAGAATGCTGCCCGCGACCAGGCCGAGTGGCTGCTGACCCTGATCGAGCGGGCGGCGACCCAGGGCGAGGCGGCGGTATTCGTCCCACCCCAGGTCTGGGCGGGCACCGGGGAGGTCTTCGATTCCCTGCCCGCCTGCGTGGCCCGGCTCAAGTCCCTGACCCGGCCCTTCCTCAACTGGGCCGGCAAGGCCGAGCGCCATCGCTTCCGGCTGCACACCCTGCCGCTCTTCGTCCACGAGCGCCTATCGACCCAGGCCATCCTCAGCACCCTCGAAACCTACAAGGCCGTCGGGACCACCCGGGATATGTTCGGCGATCCGGGGCTGGATATTTCCGATCAACTCGACGCCTATGACCACCTGGGGCCCTGGAGCAATCGCCTGATCCTGGGCGATTCGCTCCAGGTCATGAACAGCCTGCTGGAATACGAGGGTCTGGGCGGCCAGGTGCAGATGATCTACATGGACCCGCCCTATGGGGTGAAATACGGTTCCAACTTCCAGCCCTTCGTGCGCAAGCGGGAGGTGAAGCACGGTCAGGACGACGACATGATCCGCGAGCCGGAAATGGTCAAGGCGTATCGCGATACCTGGGAACTGGGGCTGCATTCCTATCTGACCTATCTGCGGGATCGGCTATTGCTGGCTCGCGAGTTGCTGAAGGAGAGTGGGAGCATCTTCGTCCAGATTTCGGATGAGAATCTGCATCATGTACGTGAAGTAATGGATGATGTCTATGGGGCAAACAACTTTTCTGGATTAATAAGTTTTTTTAAAACAAGTTCGCAAAGTACGAGCACCATTCAATCGGTAGTTGATTATCTTTTAGTCTATGCAAAAAACAAAAACACTCAAAAATACAATCCACTATTAAATATGAAGACATTTGGGGATCGGGGTGCAAAACAGTATGTAATGTGCATTTCGCCAACCATGGATGATCTTCGTCGCATGACGCCAGAAGAGTTAGCAAACCCAAGCACCCTTCCTCTAGGTTGGAAGGTTTGTCGTCTCGGTCCAACGACTTCACAAGGTTTCCAGGAAGGACGAAGTGGAGCATTCTATTTCGAGGGCACTAATTTCTATCCTTCTGCTAATAGACATTGGAGTTATGATCCGAGCCCAGGTGGAGAGATGCAACTTCTTGCAATGAAAGGGAGAATTAGACGTTCGGGACAAGGGCTGGCTACGGTTTTATTGGCAGACGATAATCCTACTACTGATCTTGATAACATCTGGTTGGACACAGGAACTGGCAGTTTTACAGAACAACAAAGCTACGTTGTGCAGACAGGACAAAAGGTCATTCAGCGCTGCATGTTGATGACCACCGACCCCGGCGACCTGGTCCTCGACCCGACCTGTGGCGGAGGCACCACCGCCTACGTCGCCGAGCAATGGGGCCGGCGCTGGATCACCTGTGATACCTCGCGGGTGCCCCTGGCCCTGACCCGCCAGCGGCTGCTCACCGCCACCTTCCCCTGGTACCAGCTCAAGGAGCCCGGCCGCGGCCCGGCGGGGGGCTTCGTCTATGAGCGGCGGCGCAACCGCAAGGGGGAGGAGGTCGGCGGTCTGGTGCCGCGCATCACCCTCAAGTCCATCGCCAACGACGAGGAGCCGGAGACCGTCACCTTGGTGGACCGGCCCGAGGTCAACGCCAAGATCACCCGCGTCTGTGGGCGCTTCACGGTGGAGGCGACGGTGCAGGCGGCGCGCACGGTGGACGACCCGCCCCCGGCCGAGGGCGAGACCCTCGCGCGGGCGCGCACGGCGGAAGACACCGGCGCCTACGAAAATCCCCGCCGCTATCTCGACCGCATGATCGAGGTCCTGCGGCAGAGCCATACCCTGCGTCTGCCGGGCAACACCAGCCTGCACCTGGCCCAGGTGCGGCCCCTGTCCGGCGCGGACCACGACTACCTGCACGCGGAGGCCGAAGAGACCGCGGGTGGGGCGGAGGGCAAGGCCCAGCGTATCGCCGTGGTCTTCGGCCCCGAGCATGGGGCCATCGACTCCCACCTGGTGTTCGAGGCGGCGCGGGAGGCTTACTTCCTCAAGTACGACGCCCTCTATCTGTTCGGCTTCGCCATCCAGGCCAAGGCGCGGGAACTGGTGGCGGACCGCCGCAAGCTGCGCCTGCCCTGTGTCTATGTCAGCGTCACCCCGGATGTGGTGATGTCCGATCTACTCAAGACCAGCCAGTCCTCCCAGGTCTTTGCCGTCACCGGCCTGCCCGACGTGCGGCTGCAACGACTGGAGCGGCGCGGCACGGATGGCGCGCCCCTCTACCAGGTCAGTCTGCTGGGCCTGGACATCTTCCGCCCCCAGGACTTGGAGACCGAGGCCATCCCTGCCCAGCAACTGCCCTGCTGGATGCTGGACAGCGACTATAACGGCCTGGTCTTCATGGCCCACCAGGTGTTCTTTCCCCGCACATCGGCCTGGGAGAATCTGGAGAAGTCCCTGCGCGGGCGTTTCGCCGAGGGGGTCTGGGCGCACCTGGCGGGGACGGTGAGCGAACCCTTCGCCGCCGGCCCTCAGCGGCAGATCGCGGTCAAGGTCATCGATGAGCGTGGCCATGAACTGATGGTGGTCAAATCCCTGGCCCTCTGAGCGGTCAGGGTACTGTACACAGCGGGAGGAACGACGATGCGCTGGATGTCCGTAAACGAGGTCCAGGCCCGGTTACCGGAGCTGGTCAAACAAATCGCCAGTGGCGAAGAAGTGGTGATCACCGACCATGACCTGCCCGTGGCGCGACTGGTCCGGCAGGAACCAGAACGACCCCAGGCCCGCCGGCCAGGGAGCGCCAAGGGCAAGCTGCGCATCATCGCGGATGACGATGCGCATCTGGCCGACTTCCGGGACTACATGCCGTGAGGCTGTTACTGGATACGCATAGCCTGCTGTGGTTTTTGCTCGATGATCCGCAGCTACCACGCCTGGCCCGTATGGCCATTGCCGACGGCGGCAACCAGGTAGAGGTCAGTCCGGCGACCTATTGGGAGATCGCGATCAAGATCAGCCTGGGCAAGTATGAACTTCCCGAACCCTATGGCCCCTTCATGGAGCGGGAGTTGACGGTCAACGCCATGCGCATCCTGCCGATCCTCCCCCGACACACCGCCGTCCTCACCGACCTGCCTTTTTACCATCGCGATCCATTTGATCGCCTGATCATTGCCCAGGCCATGGTGGAGGGCACCCCCGTGGTCAGCGGCGACGACCTGTTTGACGAGTATCCGGTGCGTCGGATCTGGAAGCAGGCGATGAGCTAAAGCAAGCGAGGTCACCACCATGTCCGACCGCCCCATCGCCCCCAACGAGGTCGAGGAGCCCATTATCTGCTCCCCCTTTGTCGAACCCGACCGGCACTGGCATATCCAGCGCGGTCTGCCGCCGGTCAAGGCCGAGGGGCGGCGCCCCGCCAGCTATTACTATCGGGTGCCCGCCGGGGCGGCGCGGGGGCGCAAGCGCAAAAACCAGCTCTCCCTGATTGCCGAGACCGACATCGGTCAGTTGGAGGAGCTGCACCTGGTCAACTGGCTGCGGCGGGCGGTGGCGGCGTGGCGG
>SACH01000243.1 GCA_009928645.1 Gammaproteobacteria bacterium
CCAGGGCGAAGCCGTGGTTGAGCATCCACTGAATCTCGCCGATCCACAGGGACACCCGCGCCAGTTCCGCGGCGAAGGGGTTGATCTCGATGCCGAGCACGTTCTCCGGCCCGACAATGGGGAATTGGCGGGGCAGGCCCATGGCCTCGGCCTCGGTAATGACCTGGTGCTCCAGGTCCTTCAGACCCAGCAGGGACAGGAGCAGGAAGTTTCCCGACCCACAGGCCGGGTCGAGGACGCGGAATTGCTGGAGCCGATGCAGAAAACCCTGATACAACTCCATGGCGGCATTGCGCGCCTTGGTGGCGGCGGCGGGCGACCGGGCGGCCTGGGCCTTGTCGAGGTGGGCTTGAATCTCGCCCTTGACCGCCGCCCATTCCGTCCGCAGGGGGTCCAGCACCACCGGGTTGACCAGGCGCATGATGGTAGCCGGGTCGGTGTATTCGGCGCCCAGTTGCGCCCGCAGGGCCGGGTCCAGGCTGCGCACGAACAGGGTGCCGGCGATGGTCGGGTCGATGGCGGACCAGTCCAGGGCCGCCAGGGCCAGGAGTTGCCTGATATCCGCCAACTCCACCGGCAGGGCCTCATTGGCCGTGAACAGCCCACCGTTGAACCAGTCCACCTGCTTGAAGCCGACCAGGCCCCCGGTGGCCATGGCGCCAAACAGGGTCTCGAACTGCCGTTGCGCCAGGCCGGGGTGGCCCTTGGCCGCCTCCAGCAGTTGCGTGAACAGCTTGTCGGGCAGCAGGTCGATGTCCTCGGCGAACAGACAGAACAGCACCTGTTGGCAGAAGTGCGCCACGCGCAGGGGGTCATGGCCACGCCCGCGCCAGGTCTGGGCCAGGGCGCCCAGTTGCGCCGCCGCCTGTTCGGTCAGTTGCGCCCGGGTCGCGGTGGGTCGCAACCGCTCGGGATGAAGAAAGGCCCATTTGAGCAGGTTGAGCTGGGCTGGATCGCGCAGGTCCGCCACCTGCAGGTCGTGCCGGGCCGGCACCAGGCCGGTGAAGGCGGTGTGGATGCGGATGAGGTCGATATCCGAGACGATCAGGAGCGGCGGGTACTCCAGGGCCGGCGTGTACAACTGCAACTGCCGGAAGGCCGCGTCCAGATCCTTGCCGGGGCTCTTGTATTCCCAGGCGAAGCAGCCGCGCCGCCAGACATCGGCCCAGCCCTCGCCACCGCCGGCCTTGCTGGCGCCCTTCTCGAAGCAGAACCAGTCCCCCTGGGGATCGGCCTTGGCCGGGCTGTCGACGCCAACCAGGGCGCAGAGGTCGAGGAAGTGCTCCTGGGAGGCTTGTTTTTCTCTGAGGGTTACGCCGTCCCACTTGCGGATAAAGTCGTCCGGAGTCATCGCGCTTCCTGGCTAACTGGCTAATTGGATGTAGGAAAGAGCTACCAGGCTCTTGGCAGAGTGTACCGGATTCAGCCAGATTGGGGGGACACGACCGGATGGACAAGACCACTTGGCGTGGACCAGGCCGCGACCAGCCCTGACGGTGCGCGCGTGCGTCTCAACTGAAGGGGGGATTGCGACTCCGGCCGTGCGAGATTATATTGAAATATAATTTATCGACTGGAGATAGCGGATGTACACCACTAATCTGCGTAAAGTTGGCGGTTCGGTCATGCTTGTTGTGCCACCGGCTTTTCTCGATCAACTGCATCTCCGCGTCGGCGCGAGCGTCGGCTTGGCGGTTGATGGTGGCCACCTCGTAGTCAGTCCCACGCCAAAGCCGCGCTATACCCTCGCCGAGCTCTTGGCCGCATCAGACTATGGACAACTGCAACCGCCCGAGGAACGCGAATGGGTCGATGCGCCGGCGGTGGGCGGTGAACTCCTGTGAGACGGGGCGATATTTACCTTGTCTCCCTGGATCCCACGGCGGGGCATGAGCAACGGGGGTTCCGGCCGGTGCTGATCGTATCGCCGGTCGAGTTCAACGACGCGACCCGGCTGCCGGTGATTCTCCCCATCACCACGGGGGGCGAATTCGCGCGTCGGCTTGGGTTTGCCGTGCCCTTAACCGGCACCAAGACCACTGGGGTCGTGCGCTGTGACCAGCCGCGCGTGCTGGACCTCACGGCGCGCAACGCGCGCCTAGTGGAGACATTGCCAGCGCAACTCATGGATGAGGTGTTGGCAAGAGTCGCCACGATCTTTGAGTGACCCCCCAGGGGACTTGGTATTCTGTCGCGCAGCCGATCACCGAGTTGGAGCAGGGGGAGCATGAACGCAACCGACGAGCCCTGGCGGATTCCCTACGGCGTGGCGGATTTCATCAAGCTGCGCGAGCGGGGTCATTACTATGTCGACAAGACCCCCTTTCTGCCGCTGCTCGAGCAGGCGGGCGAGTTTCTCTTCCTGATCCGCCCGCGGCGCTTCGGCAAAAGCCTGCTGCAATCGGTGATGGAGTGTTACTACGACGCCGGCTGGGCCGAGCGCTTCGATGAATTATTTGCCGGGACCTGGATCAGTGAGCATCCCACGCCCGAGCAAGGCCAGTATCTGTGCTTGCGCTTCGATTTCTCGGCGGTCAGTTCCACGCCGGCGGAGGTGCGCGACTCCTTCGAGGCCCATACGCGCATCATTCTGAGCGGCGTTCTCGAGCGCAATCGCGCGCGCCTGCCCGAGGGGTTGGCCGAACGGGTAGCCGCGGAGAAGACCTTGAATCGCCGACTTGAGCGGTTGATCGACGGACTCCTGGCTCAGGGGCTCCCGCTTTACCTTTTCATCGACGAATACGATAACTTCGCCAACAACATCCTGGTCAATGCCGGGCGCGAGGCCTACCGGGAACTGACTCACAGCAGCGGCTTCTTTCGCGACTTCTTCGCCCTACTCAAGGAGGCGGTCGGACGCACCGGCAGTGGCCTGGCCCGGCTCTTTATCACCGGGGTCTCGCCCATCACCCTGGACGATGTCACCAGCGGGTTCAACATCGGGCGCAACATCAGCCTGGACCCGCGATTCAATGCCCTGCTCGGCTTCACCCACGCCGAATTGGAACGGCTGTTCACCGCTTTCGGCCAGGACTCAAGCGCCCATCGCGCCATCATCGATACGTGGTACAACGGCTATCACTTCCACAAGGCGCGCGGCGAAGCCGTCGTCAACAGCGACATGGCGCTCTACTACCTGCACTCCCTGGTCGATCTCGCACAGCCTCCCGACGAACTGATCGACCACAACGTCCGTATCGACTACGGCAAGCTGCGCCATCTGGTACAGATCGACCGCCAGCTCGCCGAGCGCGAGGCGGCGCCCGCCGGCGCCGCAAGCCTCTCCGGGACCGCACGCCTCAACGGCAACTTCTCGCGCCTGCGCAGCATCATCGAGACCGGCGAGGAGGTCGCCGCGATCCAGACCAGCTTTCCCGCCGAGGGGCTGCTGCGCCAGGACAACTTCGTCTCCCTGCTCTACTACCTCGGGCTGCTGAGCTTTGCCGGCGAGCGGGAAGGGCGACCCCTGCTCAGGATTCCCAACCGTACCGTGCGCCAGTTGATGTACGGCTATCTCCGCGATGCCTATGACGAAGTCGGGGTCTTTCGCCCCAGCACCTACGAGATCGCCGACCGGCTCAACAAGATGGCCTATCGCGGCGAGTGGCAGGGCTTCTTCGACTACCTGGCCGAGGAGATCGCCCGTCAGGCCAGCGTGCGGGA
>SACH01000244.1 GCA_009928645.1 Gammaproteobacteria bacterium
GGACCGGCCGCGCCTGACCGTCCTGGAACGGGCCGGCAACGGCATGGTGAACGGCCATCTCGGCAGCGCCGGGGTGGCCTTCGATCAGGCCGTGGTGGAGCGGCTCTTCCCGGGCCTGAAGGAGCGGGACCCGGCCAAGTTTTACCGCCGCGTGCGCGAATTTGAGCAAAGCAAGATCACCCATACCGGTGAGGTCAGCGGGCTGCTCAGGCTCTATCGCCAGAGCCCGGATCTCACCGAGGACGAGCACCTGTTCACCCTGGCGGACGGCGAGGTGGCGGTCGCGCCGGCTCATCTGGTGGACGTCTTCGCGGCGCTGGTCCAGCCCGGCATTCGCCAGGCCATGACCGAGCTCCTCGCGCGCCTCGCGACCCATGAGGTGGATCTCACCGATCCGGCCCACTTCCGGGTGCTGATGGTGGGCGGGTTTTCGTCCTTCCTGCTGGTGCAGGAGGCGATCAAGGACGCCTTTGGCAAGAGCCTGTCCGGCGACCAGCGCTTCGAGGAGATCCTGTCCTTGATGGACCGAGCCCTGGCCATCGCCAAGGGGGCGGCCCTGCTCGCCAACGACCTCGCCGAGATCATCGAGACCTGTCCGGCGAATCTGGGGGTCCAGGGTTTTGAGCAGACCGGGGAGGGCCGACTGCGACCGGTCCGCTTCCCGGTCCTGAAAAAGGCGGTCAGGATTCAGGACTATCACCAGCCCGTCTGGTCCACCCAGACCTTCCTGGTGGTCAATACCAGCATCCCCTTGCCGGTCTATATCGAGCTGATTCCGGACCAGCCCATCGCCTTGGACATCGGCGGCGAGTCCTTGCAGTCCATTCTGCCGGCGGGGATCGGCAGCGGGGGCAAGATCCAGATCGGTTTCTCGGTCGATCCCAACCTGGTGTTTTCCATCCATGTGCGCGATGCCAAGAACCAGACCCTAGCCAAGGCGACTACCCTGGGCAATGTGATGGCGCAACTACCTGGTTTACTCGCGGAGTGAGGGGGCTGCTCCATGGCCTACACGGATTTCCACGCCTTACATCACCAGGTCCTGGACCAATGGCAGGCGATCGGGCAGGCGGACCCGGCCGCGGGACGGGTCCTGATGGTGGAACTGGCCAAGGTGCTGGCCGAGTGGGAGGCCGCCCAGGACGCGCCTCTGGCCAAGGTCCAGGACCTGACGCGGACCGGTCACTGGCACAGCCTGGCCCAGGCCGCCGCGGCCGAGGCGCGCCGGCAGGTCGAGCGGTTGGGCGAGGAGAAGCCGGCCCTGCGTCAGCGCCTGACCGATGTCGCCACCCTGATCGGGAACACCCAAGGCGAAATCCAGGCCCTGACCCCGGCCGTGGAGGCGCTGCGCCAGGAGCTGGCGCTGACCGAGGCGACCCTGGCGGATTTGGAGGAGCGTGAAGCGGGCCTGCGCCGGCAACTCGCCACCTGCCGGCAGTTAGGGGAGCTTGAAGCCGAGATCGCGGCGGTAAGGGACGAGCTGGGTCTGCTGGCCGAGACCTTGCAGCGGGGCGACGACCCCGCCGAGGTCCTGACCAGGCTCGCCTCCCTGCGTGAGGTCGTGGTTGGCTACTACACGGCCTATCTTCAGGCCAGCCGGGACATCGCCGGCCAGCTTGCGGGGGGCGATGTAGCGGATGCGCCACCCGCGGAACCGGCCTCATCCACGGGACCCGCGCCATCCGCACTTCATGCGGCATCCGCAGCATCCATAGCATCCATAGCATCCTCAACAGCCGCGTCACCCGCCCCCGGGATTTTTGAAATCCCCAATCGGCTGCTGGCCCTGGATCGCGAGTTGAAGGCCATCGACCAGGTACTGGCAGACCAGTTGCGCTTACAGGATGCGGTCGATCGGGAGACCAAGGCGCGGGTCTGAGCGCCAGCGGCAGCCTTGCTACTCGTCCACTTTGTTGCAGTGATGCAAGGGTCCAGCCATTGACTCAGCTCCATGACACTCCAGACCGTGACGGGCTGCGCCTCTATGCGCAGGTACCCCGGACCCGCGCCCTGGGCCCTTTCCTCCGTTTCGCGCTCTGGGTACAGGGCTGTCACTTGCGCTGTCCCGGCTGCATGACCCTGGAGGCCTTACCGTTCGACGGTGGCCGACGCGTGTCCATCGAGTCCCTCGCCGCGGAGATCCTGGCGGTCGATGACATCGAGGGGCTCACCATCTCCGGCGGTGAGCCCTTCGCCCAAGCCGCGGGGCTGGCGGCATTGATGGGGCACCTGCGGAGCCGGCGCGACCTGGGGCTGATCCTCTACAGTGGCTATCGTCTCCGGGATCTCCAGCGGCAAGCGCGGCGGGATGCCGGGGTCGCGAGATTGCTGGCCGAGATCGACCTGTTGATCGATGGTCCCTACCACGCCGCGCGCAACGACGGGGCGCCCCTGCGGGGCTCTGCCAACCAGAAGGTCTGGCCCCTCACCGAGCGTTATCTGCCCGATCTCCAGGCCTATGGCCCGCAACGGTCACGGGAGGTGGAACTGCATATCGCCATCGGCGAACGCATGCTGGTCGGCATACCCAGCGCCCGCCAACTGGCGTGGTGGCAACAACCCGTTGCGGTAACTCAGATTCGGGCCCGGCCTCGGCAGAACTGCGCATGTACAACAGGTTGAGCCGGGAAAATTCCTTTAGTACCTTGATCTGCTTCCCGATTCGATTGCGGGCGGCAGGCCGAGTCCCTGAACTCGGCTGCCCACCCGCAGTGGAGACTACTCAGCCGGCGGAGCCGAAGGCCACCTCACAGACGGCATTGACCAGTTGGGCGTTAGCGGCGGTCTGGGGATCCTGGCCGTTGAGGAGGCCCTGTTTGCAGTTGATCGCGCCTTACAGGGTCGCGCCGCCGGACAAGGTGCAAGAGAAGCTGGCGCCCTGGGTCCCGACCGCATCGACGGAGGCGTATTTGAGCTGGTATTGGGTCTCAGGCACGACGATAACCGTCGATTGCTGGGCGGCGGCAATGTTCACCAGTTCGGCGATAGCCACCCCGGTCGCCAGACCGGCGGGGGAGGAGCAACCTATGGTGTTTTCATCTGTCATACAGATACCTACTGCTATTGGGAATAAGAAATGCCGCTGCTTCAGAAGTTGCTTTTGTCTGGATAAGACTCGAAACCCTTGTAACACGTCCGCGGTAATATTTGCCTGGAATGATATTGTTTTACTGGCGGATTCGCTGGAGGTCAAGGTTCACTTATGGGTACAAGGACTTAGAGACGGCGGCAAGGTTTGTTCCCAGGTGTTGTGGTTCGGGTAGTTGGCCCTCCGTTAACCGTTGACGGAAATACTTAACACACCGCCACCGGCAACTCTTCCCAACAGGTGGTGTATCGTGGGGTTATGCATTGGCGCTTCATCTGCCAGGGCTAGGCCCTCGGCCAGATAGCGTAGGGTGCCCCGTCCCCAGCGGTGGTTGATCCCGTCCATGACCGCCATCACCCGCTCCCGGCGGGCCTGGGTCTCAGGTCCCAGCCGTGCAAAGAGGTCCCCCGTCACCGCCCTCAGGGGTGCCAGGTCCAGCAGGACCACCCCCGCCCGCTTGTAGGCGAAGCCCCGGCGATAGATATGCCGCAGACCCACCCGGGCGGCCCGCAGCAGCCGGGTGGTGTCAGCCGTGGGGATGGACAGGGGGACCGTGTCCCCGGGG
>SACH01000054.1 GCA_009928645.1 Gammaproteobacteria bacterium
GGCGGCGAAGCCCTTGAGGCCCAGCATGATGCCGGCGTCGTAAGAGGTATAGGTGATGGGGGCCACCAGCACTCCGGCCATGGCCCCGAGCAGGGCCGAAAGGCCATAAGCCACCAGCAGCATGCGTCCGACGTTGATCCCCACGAGTTGGGCAGCGGTCTTGTTGCAGGAACAGGCGAGGATCGCCTTGCCCACCAGCGTGCGGTTGAAGAAAAGGTGCACGGCCAGGACCAGCAGGGCCGTGCCGCCCATCACCCAGAGATTCTGGGGCAGGAGGGTGACCTCGCCCAGGCGCAGGGGGGTCTCCCCGGAAAAGTGCGGTAAGGCATGAATGTCCTTGCCCCAGAGCAGCAGGGCCAGACCCCGCAGGAAGATGGAGGCGCCGATGGTGATGATGATGGTCCCCACCACCGTGATCCCCTTGGCGGGGGCGATGGCGAAGCGCTGCAACATCAGACCCACGACCAGCGTCACCCCCACCGCCAGCAGGATGGCCAGCGGCAAGGGCAGGCCCTCCCCCGCCGACAAGGCGATGGCGCTCATGGCCCCGAGCATCACGAACTCGCCCTGGGCCAGGTTCACCACGTCCGAGGCGTTGTAGATGATGGCGAAGCCCAGGGCCACCAGGGCGTAGGTGGAGCCCAGGGTGACGCCGGTCAGCAGAAACTGGAGGATCTGGTCCCACATGTCGGGGGTGGTTTTACCTGGATAGGGGGCCTGGATAAGGGGCTATTGCGAGGCTGGGAATAAGTGCCTGGGTAAAGGTTGTGGCGACCTGAAGCTGGGAAAGCGTCCGCGGTAGGGGTCCCGAATGGTCCGCAGGGGATTGGCGCGATTCGGGACGGAACTGCTGAAGGGTTTCCGCTGGTGAGGGCCAAGCCACCCCGCCACAGGGGCGGGGCGGCCAGAACACCCTGGGGGCCAACCGCTCAGCCGCAGTTCTTGTCGCCATCGGCCTTGGCCAGGCTGTCGCCTTCCGCCCCCTCGTCGACGATGACCCAGTCGGCACCGCAGATCTGCAACATTTTGAAGGCATCCAGGCCCAGGCCCATGTGGTCCGTCGCGCTCATGTTGAAGATGCCAGCGGTACCGGGCAGGCCCCGGGTCTGCTCGATGGCGTCCCGGACCTTGGCCTTGTCAGTGGTGCCGGCGCGCTTGATGGCCTCGACAGCGATGAAGAAGGCATCGTAGGCATGGCCACCAAAGGTCGAGACATCCCCATGGGCGGCCTCGTACTTCTGCTGGTAGGCCAGAAGGGCCGCCTTCTGGGGATCGTCGTCCGTCAGCTTTTCCGGCACCAGCAGGGCAGCGGCCGGCAGCCGCACCCCTTCCGCCGCCTCCCCGGCGAGCTCGATGAACTTCTTGGAGGCGACGCCATGGGACTGATAGAGCGGCAGCTCGATGCCCAATTGACGGACGTTCTTGGTGACGATGGCCGGACCGGTGCCGAAGCCGAAGTTGAGGATGGCCTGGGCGCCGCTGTTACGGATCTTGGTGAGCTGGGCGGTCATGTCGGTATCCTTGTTGCCATAGGACTCATCCGCGACGATCTCGATACCGTACTCGGGGGCCAGCTTGAGGGACTCTTCACGTCCGGACTTGTCGAAGCCACCATCCCCACTGATCAGGGCCACCTTGGTGATCCCCCGGCGCTTCATATCCTCGTAGATCTTGGCCGCCGCCATACGATCGGTGTGGGGGGTCTTGAAGGTCCACTTCTGCACCGGCTCGATGATCTTCACTGCCCCGGCCATGGAGATAAAGGGGATCTGCTCCTCCTCCGCCAGGGGCATGACCGCCAGGGATTCACCGGACGAGGAGCCGCCCAGGATGATGTCCACCTTATCTTTCTTGACTAGGCGCTTGAAGAAGTTCACCGCCTCTTTGGCGTTGCCGCCGGTATCGTAGTGGATGAGTTCCACCGGCTTGCCGAGCAGGCCGCCTTGCTGGTTGATTTCATCGACATAGAGTTGCAAGGTCTTGAGTTCCGGATCGCCGAGGAAGGAGGCGGGGCCGGTGACGGCAAGGAAGGAGCCGATCTTGATGGTATCCGCTGCCTGGGCTGGGGCACCCATGACGAGCAGGCCGGCGCAAGCGACGGCCGGGAGCATGTGCCTGAGTTTCATGCGCTTTAACCCTTGGTGATCTGTAAGTTAGAAGCTGTACTCGAGATTCAAGCGCAGGAAACTGTCCCCCCGCGCGGTGTCCGCGTAGTAGTTACCCGGATCGAACCACTCACCCCAGAGATGACCCTTGAGCTGGGGATTGATCTCGAAGGTAAAGAGGGCAAAGAAGAGGTCGCCGCGATCGGTGCCATCCCCGCCGCCCAGGCCGTCATCCTGCTCGGCGCCGACCCAGGAGTAGCGCAGGATCAGGCGGGTTTTCTGGAGGGGCGAGGCCTCCAGGGTAACGAAGGGGGTCGAGAAGTTGCTCCAGCCAAAGATCGAGTACTGGCTGCCAACGAGGGTATAGCCGAGCAGTTCGCCCCAGTTGTCCTGGGGCTGGCGGCCATAGACCGGATGCCAGCCCTCGTTGCTGGTGGAATCCGGCTCGTTGCCCGAGAGGTACCAGTAGCCGACCTTCAGCAGCGGCTTGAAATCGGGCAGGAAAGCGGGGGGGGCGAAGGACAGGCTGGTATCCACCATGGTGCCGTTGACGTCATCCTCGCCGTGCGTACCCGCCTGGGTGGCAACCTCTAGATTACCCGTCAAGCCATAGCCAAACTTGGGCATGACGCGGAAGCCGAAGGTACTGAAGTAGGCATCGGCGAGGACAAACTTGCCGGCGGCCTTATAGCTGGTGGCCGTGTCGTACTCTTGCTTGTAGATCCAGTAGTACTCGAAGGGGACCTGCTCGAAGCGGTTGTATTTGCCATACAGGCCCGCGGCCCACTGATCGGACTCGATCAGGTTGGTGTCCTGATTGTTGATCACCGGCTGGGGTTGCTGGGCGGTGTAGAGACCCAGCAGGTCGAGGCTGTGGCCCTCGAAGTTGAAGGTCACCTTGGCGCCGTCGGCGAAGAAGGTCCGGGACCCGTCCAGGGGCGTGCCATCGGACAGGATCTTGCCGGTGCCGTAGACGAAGTCCTGACGACCCAGGCGGGTGTCGATCAGGCCATCGAATAACTTGCGGGCGTCCAGGTAGAACTGGTCCGGCGTGACCTCGCCGAGGAATTCCCAGGTACCTGGGTCCTGGCGTCCGTCGCTGGTGTCGAAGAAGCGGAACTCGTTGGCCAGGCGGGCGAAGAAGTCGATGTTCTCGTTAAAGCCGTACTTGGCCCAGAGGCGCGTGCGGTCGCGATTATAAAGCTGGTAGAACTCGGCGTTCAGGGGGCGGTCGGTTGGGATGTGATTCAACGCCTCGATTCGGAAGCGAAAATCCCCGCCCCAGGAAAACCCCTCGGCGCCCGACACCGGTGCCGCGGCCAGGGCAAGCAGCGCCCCCGCCAGTTTCATGCGATTCCCCATATCTTCTTGAGACCTCGTCTCTCTCGTTGTTATTGGCGAAACGCCGGCAGCATGCCGGCGTCGGATCAGGGATCAAGCCCGCGAGAGGTTCGGGCTTGTCCCACTGTCGTTACCACCCGTACCGCGGCCAGTCACGTCTGGCTCCGGGGTCGGGTAAAAAAATACTCTCGGCCGGCACCTGGTCGGGGACCCGTGCTCAGGACCCGTCACTCCACGTTCCGCTGCGGGTAGCCGCCGTCACCTCCCGCAAGACCGCCGCCGCATCCCGGATCATGGCCTCGGTGGTCTCCCAGCCCACGCAGGCATCGGTGACCGAACAGCCATAGATAAGTCGCGACAAATCCGTCGGGATGGGCTGGTTACCCGCCACCAGGTGGCTTTCGACCATAAGTCCAACGACCGAACGGTTGCCTTCGCGGATCTGGTGCATCACGTCCCGCATCACCAAGGGCTGGTAATCGGGCTGCTTCCAGGAATTGGCATGTGAACAATCGATGACGATGTTACCTGGCAGCCCGGCCTTGGCCAAAGCTTTTTCCGCCAGCGCGATGGAAACGGTGTCGTAATTCGGCCGCCCGCCACCGCCCCGCAGCACCAGATGGCCATAGGGATTTCCCCGGGTACGGGTGATCGCCGATTGGCCCTGACTATTGATACCCAGGAAGCTATGGGGATGGGCGGCGGAAATGATGGCGTTGATCGCCGCGTCCAGATCACCGTCGGTGGCATTCTTGAAGCCCACCGGGGTGGAGAGACCGGAGGCCATCTCGCGGTGGGTCTGGGACTCCGAGGTCCGAGCACCGATAGCGGTCCAGGCCACCAGGTCGCCGTAGTATTGCGGGGCGATGGGGTCCAGGGCCTCGGTGGCCGTGGGCAGGCCCAGTTCACAGACAGCCAGCAGGAAGCGCCTGGCCTTCTCCATGCCGATATCGATGCGGAAGGAGTCGTCCATGAAGGGATCGTTGATGAAGCCCTTCCACCCGGTCGATGTTCGGGGCTTTTCGAAATAGACCCGCATCACCAGCAGCAGCACGTCCGCCACCTCATCGCTCAGGGCCTTGAGACGCGCGGCGTAGTCGAGCCCGGCGATGGGATCGTGGATGGAACAGGGGCCGACGACGACGAACAGGCGCGGGTCCTGGCGGTCCAGGATATTCATCAGCGCGCGCCGCCCGGCCACCACCACCTCGGCCCCGCGGTCGGTCAACGGCACCCGGGCCTTGATCTCGTCCGGCGACGGCATGTGATCGAAGGCGGTGACGTTGAGATTTTCTGTCTGTACGGCTGACATGCGCGGCTCCGTTGAGGGGGTGCCTAAGTCCTGAGCGGTGCTTATTCGCCCCCGAGATGAAGCACCCAATAGAATCATAAAGCCGGGGTTGGCCGACCCCCTCACGGTAGAGGGAATCACGGACCTTCAGAGACCCCATTCCCGCCGACGATCCCACGCCTGGACCTGCCCCTGCCCGTGCGCCGGCTTTGTCCGTATAATGCCATATTTTTCCAACCGAACACTCGGAGAGCCCAGCCTTGAGCGCTGTGAATCCTCTACCCCAACCCGAACGCCGCTTCATGTCTGGCAACGAGGCCGTGGCCCGCGGCGCCTGGGAGGCCGGCTGCCGGGTGGCGGCGGCCTACCCCGGCACGCCCTCGACGGAGATCCTCGAGTACGCCGCCACTTACGCCGACCTCTATGCTGAGTGGTCGGTGAACGAGAAGGTCGCCCTGGAAGTGGCCATCGGCGCCTCCCTGGCCGGCAGTCGGTCCCTGTGCGCCATGAAGCATGTGGGGCTGAACGTGGCCTCCGATGCCCTCATGACCCAGACCCTGATCGGCGTCGGCGGCGGCCTGGTGGTGGTGGTCGCGGATGACGTGGGCCTGTCCTCCTCCCAGAACGAGCAGGACTCCCGTCACTGGGGCCGTTTCGCCCACCTACCCGTCCTGGAGCCCGCCGACGCCCAAGAGGCTTACGAGATGACCCGGGAGGCCTTCACCCTCTCGGAGCAGTTTGATACCCCGGTGATCCTGCGCCTCACCACCCGCATCTGCCACGTCAAGGGCGTGGTGGTGCCGGGCGAGCGCGAGGAGCGCCCTGTCCTGGGCTTCCGCAAGGACCCGGCGCGCATGGTAATGACCCCCCTGAACGCCGGCCGCCGCATCCCGCTGATGCTCCAGCGGGAGGAAAAGCTGCGGGAATTCTCCGAGATCACCGACCTCAACCGCATCGAGGACGGCAAGGACTGGCGCATCGGATTCGTCACCTCGGGTCCGACCTACCTGCACATCCTGGAGTCCTTTCCGGATGCCCCCCTGGTCAAACTGGGTCTGAGCCACCCGGCGCCCCTGGGCCTGATCCGCGCCCTGGCGGAGAAGGTGGAGCACCTGGTGGTGGTCGAGGAGGTGGAGCCCCTTCTGGAGCAGGAGATCCGCGCCGCCGGCATTCCCGTTCACGGCAAGGACCTGCTGCCGCGGATGGGTGAACTGGCCCCCCACGTCCTGCGCCCGGCTATCCGCGCCTTCCTCGGCGAGGCCGTCGAGCCCGAGCACGCCCCCCGGCGCACCCTGGAATTCACCGTGCCGGTCAAGGTCTTTCCGCGGCCGCCGACCATGTGCGTCGCCTGCCCGCACCTGGGTATCTATTACTGCCTGTCCAAGATCAAGAATACCCAGATCGCCGGCGACATTGGCTGCTATACCCTGGGCGCCGGTCACCCCTGGAACGCCCTCGACACCTGTATCGCCATGGGGGCCTCCATGGGCGTGGCCCTGGGCCTGGACAAGGGCCGCAGCCCGGCGGACAAGGACAAGCGAGTCATCGCCGTCATCGGCGACTCAACCTTCCTGCACATGGGCATGCAGGGCCTGCTCAACATCGTCTACAACCGTGGCAACGTCACCATCCTGTTGCTCAACAACAGCACGGTGGGCATGACCGGCGGTCAGGAGCACCCGGGCAGCGGCCGCGATATCCGTGGGATGGAGGCGCCTCAGGTCGACTTCCGTAAGCTGGTGGAGAGCCTGGGGGTCAAGCCCGAGCGCATTCACGAGGTCAATCCCTACGAGCTGCCGACCCTGTTCAAGGCCCTGCGCGAGGAGGTCAAGGTCGAGGACACCTCGGTCATCATCACCAACCAACCCTGCGTCCTCACCGACCGCTACAGCCACCAACCGCCCTACGCGGTGGACGCGGAGCTCTGCACCGGCTGCTCCAACTGCCTGGCGGTGGGTTGCCCGGCCATTGCCGTCACCCGGCGCGAGACCGTCATCAAGCCCAATGGCAGTGAGAAAGAGCTGACCTTCGTCGCCATCGACAGCGCCGCCTGCACCGGCTGCGACCTCTGCCCCGGCACCTGCGGGCCCGAGGCCATCCGCCCTCTGGCGGAATTCAATCGTGCGGGGGCCCGGTTATGAGTACCAACAACATGAAGGGTGAAGATCAGGTAACCAACATCCTCGTCGCCGGCATCGGCGGTCAGGGCGTCATGACGGCGGCGGAGGTCCTCTCCCAGACCGCCCTCTCCCATGGCTATGACGTCAAGAAGACCGAGGTGGCGGGCATGGCCCAGCGCGGCGGCGTCGTCACCTCCCACGTCCGCTTCGGCCGGCGCGTCCTGTCCCCGGCCATCCCGAACGGCGAGGCGGACATCCTGGTGGGGTTCGAACCGGCGGAGGCCCTGCGTTGGTGCGGTCAGTTGCGCCCCGGCGGCGTGGCCATGGTCAACCGGGTGCGCCAGGAACCGCCTGTGGTCACCCTGGGACTGTTCGAGTATCCCGATGATCCGGTGGCGGAGATGCGCGCCCGGGGTATCGAGGTCCACGCCTTCGACGCCGGCGCCATCGCTCGGGAGTTGGGCAACCTCAAGCTGGTCAACACTGTCATGCTGGGGGCCATCGCCGACTATCTGCCCTTCCCCGCCGAAATCCTCAAGGAGGAAATCGTCCACCGCTTCCGCACCCGCAAGCCGGAACTGGTGGCGGTCAACGAAACGGCCTTCGAGGCGGGGCGGGCGGCCCAGGCGGCCTCCTGACCGACCGCAGAGCATCCGCGATGTCCGGCCAGGATGACGTTCACGCCGGCATGCCCGGCCGCGGCATTGCGGATGGCCATAGTGAGCTGCCCCCCCCGACTCCCTCCCACCGCCCACAAGAGTCATTGATGGAAGCTGGCCCGCCTACTCCCTTACCAACCGCCTGCAACAGCCGGTGATCCACGGCCATGACTGACTGGTCCCCCACTTCCTGGCAAGCCCGCCCCGCCCTGCAACAGGCCAACTACCCTGACGCGGTAGCCCTGGTGGCGGCGCTGGCGGAGCTGCGATCCTTGCCGCCCCTGGTCACCTCCTGGGAGATCCACTCCCTGCGCAAGCAGTTGGCCAAGGCGGAAGGCGGTGACGGCTTCCTGCTGCAAGGGGGCGACTGCGCCGAGGGCTTCATCGACTGCAACCCCGAGGTCATCACCAACAAGCTAAAGATCCTGTTGCAGATGAGCCTGGTACTGGTGCTGGGGCTCAAGCAGCGGGTGATCCGCGTCGGCCGCATCGCCGGCCAGTACACCAAGCCGCGCTCGACGGACCTGGAGACCCGCGACGGCATCACCCTGCCCAGCTATCGCGGCGACCTGGTCAACGGTCCGGAGTTCACTGCCGCGGCGCGCACCCCGGACCCGGCGCGCCTGCTCCAGGGCCACGGCCGCGCGGCCCTGACGCTGAACTTCATTCGCGCCCTCTCCGAGGGCGGCTTCGCCGACCTCCATCATCCAGAAAACTGGGACCTGGCCTTCGTCGCCCAGTCACCCAGTGCCCGCGACTACCGCAAGGTGGTCGAGGAACTGGGCGAGTCCCTGCGCTTCATGCGCGCGGTGGGCTGCGGGGGGGCCGGGGAACTGGCTCGGGTGCAGTTCTTCACCAGCCATGAGGCCTTGCACCTGCCCTACGAACAGGCCCTGACTCGCCAGGTGCGGCGCTTCCCCGGCTGGTTCGACCTCAGCACCCACCTGCCCTGGATCGGCTTTCGCACCGCCGACCCCGGGGGGGCCCACGTGGAATTCATGCGCGGTATCGCCAATCCCATCGGCGTCAAGGTCGGCACCGGCGCCACCCCTGACTGGCTGCGCGCCCTGGTGGAGCGGCTCAATCCGGACCGCGAGCACGGGCGCCTGGTGCTGATCCACCGCTTTGGCGCCGACCAGATCGCCCGGGAACTGCCGGGGATGATCGCGGCGGTGCGCGCGACCGGGATCCCGGTGCTGTGGGTCAGCGACCCCATGCATGGCAACACCGAGACCACCGCCAGCGGCTACAAGACCCGCCGCTTCGACAATATTGTCGCCGAGCTCAGCCTCGCCTTCGATATCCACCGGGAACTGGGCGGCCGGCTGGGCGGGGTCCATTTCGAACTCACCGGCGATGACGTCACCGAATGCCTGGGCGGCGCCCGGGGCCTGGACGAGTCCGGCCTGGAGCGTGCTTACCGCACCCAGGTCGATCCCCGCCTCAACTACGAGCAGGCCCTGGAGATGGCCATGGCCATCGTGCGCAAACTGCGCGCGCCTACGTCTGCGCATACCATATAGCAACCCCCCTGAGGTTGATACCTTAACCTGACAAAGATGGCAGGAACTTATTAAAGGTCCGGCTGCCGGATGGCTAGATCAAAGAACCATGCCAGATCTCAATTCAGACTATCCTGAGTGGACAATCAGCCCAACGTACTGATCCAGCTGTGGTTCCAGCAGAACCCCTAGTAACCGATTGGGTAGCGCCGCGGGAGCTGGTTATTACGTGCGATGCGTGAATCAGGCCCCCACGATCCGTGGTGTGCACCTCGACCTTCAGTGCATGCTTAATGGCCGCAAAGACCGCCGAGATATTGCTCATGGTCGGGTTGCCCGACCGGGACAGCATCCGATGCAAGCTCTTGGCCGGCTTATGAATTTCCTCCGCAAGCACCTCGAAGCCGACGGTGGCGTTGACGAGGTCGCGCAGGATCAGCTTGGCCGATTCCGGCTCGCCATTTATGAACAGGTTGATAGCCTCATCCAGAAGGGCCTGCGCAAAGGCCGGATCGCTCTGCACGCGCACGGCCACGGTCTCTTTAAAGTCACGGGTCAGTGCCATGTCACTGCGCTCCTTTCGGGGTTGATGCCTTGCGGCGCTTGTAGTCTTCCCACAGCGCCACCGCCTGGTCGATATCCTGCTGCTGACGCTTCTTGGTACCGCCGCCGATCAGGATGATGATCTTCAGGCGCATGAGATTGCTGCTCGATACCCACAGCTTCCCGTGGTGAGTGACCGACGATCCCCGCCTACCCGCTAGCGCCCGGGCCACCATTGGCGATGAGGCAAATGCCATCTAAGTCAGTGCCGCAAGCGCCTGGGAGATGGCCACCAATTTTTTTCACCTACCCGCCCACGGCCTCCAAGGTCTGACGGGCGATCTCCAACTCCTCGTTGGTCGGGATCACCAGCACCGCCACCGGGCTCTCCGGCCGGCTGACCCGGCGCTCACCCTGAGCGCGGGCCTGATTGGCCTCCGCGTCCAGCCGGATGCCCATCGACGCCAGGCCGGCGCAGGTGCGGGCCCGCACCTCGGCATCGTTCTCGCCAATGCCGCCGGTGAAGACCAGGGCGTCCAGGTGGCCCAGTGCCACCCAGTAGGCGCCCAGGTATTTGCGCAGGCGGTGGCAGAAGACGTCCAGGGCCAGGGCGGCGGTGGGGTCACCCTGATCGGTGCGGCGGTGGATTTCGCGCATGTCGTTGACGCCGCACAGGCCGAGCAGGCCACTACGGCGGTTGAAGAGGTCGTCCAGGGCTGGGATGTCCATGCCCAGGTTATTAGCCAGATAGAAGTGGATGGCGGGGTCCAAGTCGCCGCAGCGCGTGCCCATCACCAGGCCCTCCAGGGGCGTCAGGCCCATGGAGGTGTCAATGCTCTCACCCCCGCGCACCGCCGTGGCGCTCGCCCCATTGCCCAGGTGCAGGGTGATCAGGTTGCACTCCTGAGGGGCCTTGCCCAGCAGGGCGGCGGCGCGGCGGCTGACGTAGGCATGGGAGGTGCCATGAAAGCCATAGCGCCGCACCCGGTGCGCCTTGTATAGGTCCTCGGGCAGGGCATAGCGGTAGGCCGCCGGGGGCATGGTCTGGTGGAAGGCGGTATCGAAGACCGCGACCTGGGGCACGCCGGGAAAGAGATTCAGGGCGACCTTGATGCCCGCCAGATTGGCGGGATTGTGCAGGGGCGCCAGGGGGATCATGTCGCGGATGACGGCCATCACCGCCGCGTCGATTAGGGTCGGGCGGTGGAAGGCCTCCCCCCCATGCACCACCCGATGGCCGACGGCGGTCAGATCCCCCTCCCCCGCCAGCACCCCGGAGGCGTGCAACTGGGCAACGATGTGCTCCAGCCCCGCGCCGTGATTGGCGATTGCCTGGTTGAGGGTGAAGCTCTGTGCTTCCCCGGCCGGATCGCGCCAGCGGCCGGTGAACTCGCCCCCGGGCTCGCCGATGCGGTTCACCGCCCCCGCCGCCAGGACGTGCCAGTCGGCGGCATGGAAGAGCTGATATTTGATGGATGAACTGCCGGAGTTCAGGACCAGGACCTTCATGGCAAATCCTTATTTTCCAAATCGGGCAAAAGGGTATTAATCGGTGGTCTGGGCCTGAATGGCGGTGATGACCACGGTGTTGACGATGTCGGCCACCAGACAGCCGCGGCTCAGGTCGTTCACCGGTTTGTTGAGGCCCTGCAGGACCGGGCCGATGGCAATGGCGTCGGCACTGCGCTGCACCGCCTTGTAGGTGTTGTTGCCAGTGTTGAGGTCGGGGAAGATGAAGACCGTCGCCTGGCCCGCCACCTGGCTGCCGGGCATCTTGGCGCGGGCGACCTCGGGGTCCACGGCGGCGTCGTACTGGATGGGGCCCTCCAGCTTGAGGTCGGGGCGGCGGGCATGGGCGATGCGCGTCGCCTCCCGCACCTTCTCCACGTCCGCGCCCTTGCCGGACTCGCCGGTGGAATAGGAGAGCATGGCCACCCGCGGCTCGATGCCGAAGGCGGCGGCGGTGGTGGCGGAGGAAATGGCGATGTCGGCCAGTTCCTCGGCGTTGGGATTGGGGATGACGGCGCAGTCGCCATAGACCAGCACCCGGTCGGCCAGGCACATGAAGAAGACGCTGGAGACGATCCGTACCCCGGGCTGGGTCTTGATGATCTCGAAGGCGGGGCGGATGGTGTGCTGGGTGGTGTGGACGGCGCCGGAGACCATGCCGTCGGCATCGCCGTGGTAGACCATGGAGGTGCCGAAGTAGCTGACGTCCTGCATCAGGTCAAAGGCCAACTGCTCTGAGATCCCCTTGTGCCGGCGCAGTTCAAAATAGGCCCACCCGTAGCGCTCCCGCTCGGGGGCGGTCACGGGATCGAGGATGCGGATGCCGTTGAGCTTGAGGCCCAGTTCGCGGACCCGGCGGCCGATCTTTTCCGGATTGCCGAGCAGGGTGAGGTCGACCACATCGCGCAGGACCAGGATCTCGGCTGCGCGCAGGATGCGCTCCTCCTCCCCTTCCGGCAGGACGATATGGCGGCGCTGGGCCTTGGCGCGACGGAAGAGCTCGTACTCGAACATCAGCGGGGTGCGCCGTTCCAGGTGGCGTTCCGGCGGGCGCTGGGGCATCTCATTCATGACATTGGCTTCAAAGAGGCCAATGGCGGCGGCGATCTTGCGATCATCCGTGGGCAGGATACTGGCGTGGACCTTGGTCAGGTCCATCACGGTCCGGTAGGTATCGGTGTCCACGCTAAGAATGGGCACCTTGGCGCGGCGCAGGCCCCCCATGAGCTTGCGTAGATTCTCCCCCATGTCCAGGCCGCCGGTAAGGAGCAGACCGGCCACCCGGGGGAAGGTGGTGGAGGCGTCCGCCACCAGGCTGGCGAGGATGATATCGGAACGGTCCCCCGGGGTGATGATGAGCGAGCCGTCCTCCAGGTGGTTGAGAAAATCCGGGACCTGCATAGCGGCGATCTTGAAATGCGTCACCACCTGATTGAGCGCGTCCTCGTCACCATAGAGGGGCTGCGCCGCGAGCGTGCGCGCGATCTCGCCGATGGTGGGCTGGCCCAGCAGGGGGTGTTCGGGGAGGACATAGACCGCGGAGTCGGGCAAGGCATTACGCAGCCGCTCACGCAATGCGCCCGCCTGTTCCGCCGCCACCCCGTTGATAATGGTCGCCCAAACATCACTGCCACGGTCCAGCAAGGACTCCTGGGCCAGGCGCACGGCATCGAGGATCTCCTCGGGATCGCGATTGAAGCCTTTCACCACCACGATCAGCAGACAGCCGAGGTTATTGGCCAGATCGGCATTGAAGTCGAACTCCAGGGAGGGGACCAAGCCGTCATAGTCCGTCCCGGCGCACACCACCAGGTCGCACTTTTCCTCCAGGGCTTTGAACTTCGAAAGGATCTGTTTGATCAGTTCCTCATAGTGACCGCTGCCGAGGAGGTGCTTGGCCTCATCGGCGGTGCAGCCGTAAAGCATCTCCGGGGCGAAGGGGAGGTTATAGCGATGGCGCATGAGGGCGATCAACGCATCCTCCTGGGGCGAACGCTGCACGACGGGGCGGAAAAAACCGATCTTGCGGTTGAAGGCCGACAGCATTTCCATCAGGCCTAAGGCCACGACGGACTTACCCGTGCCGATACCGGCCCCGGCGACATAGAGACTGATCTGCATGGGAAATTCCTTGGAGTACCACTTTCGGCCCCTGGGGGCCGGCTCAGGAATGGCGCACCGGGACCGGTGTCATGGCGACGTCAGGGCGCTAGGATGCCGTGAAGACATGACGCTTTGTTGACGCCGCGGGCACCTGCTGCCTGGGGTTGGGCAGGAAGCCGGTGTCGATGGAAGGTCTCAACCATAGCCTGAAATGCTGCGGCGCACAAATCTGTTTCGGGGTTTCGATCCTCCCGCCGCCGAGCGAATACCAAAAAGCTTCAGGTATGACGTGAGGTCAATCAGACTGGCTGACGCGCCACTGGGGATAGCTCAGGTCCCGGTAGGCGCGGCTGGAGACGTAGCGCAGGACCTGACCCAGGCGGTAAAAGCGGACCAGGGAGTCGAGGCGCAGCACCTCCCGCCCCTGTTCGTCAAAAAAGATCAGGGTGGGGACGTGGAAGAGTCCCAGTTCCGCGGCCCAATCCCGGGCCCGGGTACGGCGGCCATCCGGGGTCACCACCGGGGTGGCGGCGTGCAGGTCCAGTTGGACGGCGTCCAGTGCCTGCATAAGGTCGCGGATGGCCGGGTCCTGGAGCAGTTGACCGTGGAGCACGTCGCAGGCATGACACTCTCCCTGTTCGAAGAACACCACCAAGGGGCGCTCCCCGGGGCGCTGGCGACGGTCCAGGTTAAAGGGCGGGGGGGTGAAGAAGTCCTCTTCATTCAGGTCTTCGGCATCGAAGACCCGCCGGTTGTCGCCCCGCGCCAGGAAGTCGCGAAAACTCTCCTCGTCATAATGGCCATCGGCCACGTATTCCAGGGCGGCACGGAACTGATAGGGGGGGTAGTAGCCCCGCAAGCGCAGGGCTTCCTGGCCGTGCCGGTCGTAGAAGATGATCGAGGGGGTGAAGTTGGTCTCCATGGCCAGGGCGAATGCCTGCTCGGTCATGCGGGAGCCGTCCAGGAGTTGGACCTCACGTGGTCCACGGGCATCGAGGGCGATGACCTCGAAGTGCTGGCGGGTATAGCTGGCGATATCCTCCAGGCCAAAGTTGACCTGTAACAGGCGGTGGCAATAGGCGCAGTGGTCCTGGCCAAAATAGACCACGATCCCCTGCTTGCCGGCCTTGACCGCCTCCTTGAGGTCATCGCGCAGGTCGAGAAAGCTCTGCTTGAACCAGTCCGGCAGGTCGGTCGCCGTCTGGCGGGGCGTGTCGTCGAAGGTGTAATCGTCGGCTGGCGACAGGGTCGGACTGGCTGGAGAGGCTGGTGTGTCTGAACTGGCCAGACTGAGCTGACTGGCTAGGTTGGCTGGGCTGGCCGCGGAAGCGCCAGCCGTCGCCATCAGGAAGCAGATCAGGAACAGCGGGGGAAGGTGGATTTTGGCAGCTTTCATTGGCCTGACCAGGGAAGTTACGCAAAAGGATAGGGCGCGAAAAAAAGGCGAGACGGTACGGGGCGAGACGGAACGGGAGGGGAGGGGAAAACCAGGGCGAGATCATCGTTGCAGTTGTCAATCATCTCCTGGTGAGTGGCCGGCCTCCTTCATGTCAATGCGCATCAAACCTCCGTCGCCAGAAAGCGCCGGACCAGCCAGATGGCGGCGATGGCCCGGGCCTCGCTGAACTCCGGTCGGGTCAGGAGGGCCTCGGCCTCGGCCAGGGGCCAGGGCACCACCTCCACCGGCTCCGGCTCGTCGCCCTCGGCCCGCTGCTCGTAGAGGTCACGGGCCAGGTGGATGTGGGTGACATGCTGGATGTAGCCCGGGGCCAGGGAGACGGTCTGGAGGTGGTCGACCCGGCGAGCGGCGTAGCCGACCTCTTCCTGAAGCTCACGGTTCGCGGCGGCCGCGGGATCCTCCCCCGGGTCCACCACCCCCTTGGGAAAACCAAGTTCGTAACGGTCAAAGCCAGCGGCGTATTCGCGCGTCAGCAGCAGGGTCTCGCCTTGCAAGGGCACCACCAGAACCGAGCTGCGACTACTCAGCAAGCGCTCGTACTGTCGGCGCTGGCCATTGGCGAATTCCAGGTCGACGGCCTCGACCTGGAAGATGCGGGTCCGGGCGGCGATCCGCCGGGAGAGGATGCGGGGTTTAGTCGTCATAGCCAAGGCAGGGTTGCAAATGAAATATACCCGGTCGACGCGTTATGCTGTCGTCCCATCACGGCAGTTGAGGAGGCGACAAGCCAACGATGATCGACTGGAGCCACATCGACAAGGTCTTCCTTGATATGGACGGGACCTTGCTGGATCTGCATTTCGATAACCGCTTTTGGCGGGAACACGTCCCCGTGCGGTTCGCGGCCGCCCGGGGCCTGGACCTGGCGCAGGCCCGGGAGGAACTCCTGGCCCGCTACCGGGATCGGGAGGGGACCCTGGAGTGGTACTGCGTCGACCATTGGAGCCGGGAACTGGGCCTGGACATCGCCCTGCTCAAGGAGGAGATCGACCACCTGATCGCGGTCCACCCCCGGGTCCTGGAATTTCTCGAGGCTTTGGCGGAGCGTCCCTGGCGGCGGGTGCTGGTGACCAACGCCCATCAGAAGGCCATCGCCCTCAAGATGCGCAAGACGCCCCTGGTGGGCCACCTGGAGCGGATCATCAGCGCCCATGATCTGGGCTTGCCAAAGGAGACCCCGGGGTTCTGGCACCGGGTCCAGGCCATCGAGCCCTTTGAGCCGGAGCGCACCCTCTTTATCGACGACAGCCTCAATGTCCTGGATGCCGCCCGGGACTATGGTTTTCGCCACCTCGTGCAGGTGTTGGCGCCGGATTCCCAGGCCCCGCCCCGGGGCGCGGAACGCTACCTGGCCATCCACGGCTTTGGCGAACTCCTGCCCGGGCTGCGGGCAGCCCTCAGGGCTCAGGACTCCGAGGATGCCGGGGCCCTCTCCTCCTGAACTCCGCCCGCTGCCTCCGGGGCCAGGCCGGCCGGTCGGCGGGAACGCCGACGCCGGCGGCGCCTGGGCGCCCCCTCCCCCATCGCCGCCTCCTCCGCATGGGGCCCGGGTCCGGACCCCGCTTCCGCCGTGAGCTGGGACTGAGACGGATACTGGGCCTGGACCTGGACCTCAGAATTGGGGTGGGGATTGGGTGCGGCTGGCGTCCGATCCTGCGCGTTAGGGGCGGCCGACACCTCGTCACCTACCATCGCTGGGCCGCGTCGCCGTTCCCCGCCACGCCGACCACCGGAGTCTGAGCCATCGCGCCGGCCACCTCGGCCACCTGATTCCGAGCCATCACGCTGGCCACCCCGACCACGACGGGGTCCCTCACCCTCATGCCAGTCGCCATGGTGAGGCACGCGCACCCGGCTGTGCGGACTGACGTGCACCAGCATCTCGGTCGTGACGGGTTCCACGGCAATCTTGGCGCCGATGAAGCGCTCGATATCCGGCAGGCAGAAGGCATAGGTCTCACAGACGAAGCTGATGGCCTCACCTGCTGCCCCGGCACGGGCGGTGCGGCCGATGCGGTGGACATAGTCCTCTGCGTCTTCGGGCAGATCGTAGTTGATGACGTGGGTGACGCCGGGGATGTGCAGACCCCGCGCCGCCACGTCCGTGGCCACCAGGATCGGCAACTCACCGTGCTGGAAGGCCTTGAGCAGGCTTAGGCGCTTTTTCTGGGGCACGTCGCCGGAAAGAATGGCGGCGCGCAGGCCATTCCCCTCCAGGAAACCCCAGATGCCCTCGGTGACGCGCTTGGTGTTGGCGAAGATGATGACCCGCGCTTCCACCAACCCCCTGAGCAGCCCGATGATCAGCGGCACCTTTTCGTCGTTAGCAACCATGTAGCAGCGCTGCACCACCCGGTCGGCCGTCACCCGATCCGGTTCGATCGCCACCGGGCGCGGGTCGTTCATGTGTTCGTAGGCCAGTTCCGTCACCCGGTAGGACAGGGTGGCAGAGAAAAGCATCCCCAGGCGCCGACTCGGGGGCGGCAGGCGCCGCAGCAGATAGCGGATATCCTTGATAAAGCCCAGGTCGAACATGCGATCGGCCTCATCGATGACCACCACCTCGGCCTGGTGCAGGTCGAAGACCCGCTGTTTGAAATAATCGATCAGTCGGCCCGGGGTGCCAATGAGAATATCGACCCCGGCCGCGACCTCGTCCCGCTGCTGCTGATAGCCGGTGCCGCCGTAGACCAGGCCTAGGCGAAAGCCACAGTGGGCCGCCAGGACTTGGGTGTCCTTATGGATCTGCACCGCCAGTTCCCGGGTCGGCGCCACGAACAGGGCCCGCGGCTCGTTGGGCTTGCGCTCGGTGGCGGGAGAATGGGTTAGCAGGCGTTGAAGGGTGGCGACGACGAAGGCCGCCGTCTTGCCGGTGCCGGTCTGGGCCTGCCCAGCAACGTCTTGCCCGGCCAGGGCGATGGGCAGGGTCTCGGCCTGAATGGGGGTGCAGTATTCAAAGCCTGCGTCGGCGAGGCCTTGAAGGATACGGGGATCGAGATCGAAGTGGGTAAAGCGGGTGGCGGACAGGTGTGTCTGAGTCATGAATTCGGGGGCTCTCCGGCCCGGATGCGTGACGCTGCCGCGAAGGGCTTGCAAATTTTCGGAATCTTGGCTGAAATAGCATCTTACTCAAGCCCGGTTCCCGGCGCCACCCGGCACGCACCCACGTACCTTCCTGCCACACCTACCGCCGGCCTTCTTCGGGGCTCGCCCCGCCAGCTTCAAAACGTAAGGGAGAATGACTCCAGTGAGCGATCGCATCATGCATGTGACGGATGCATCCTTTGAACAAGATGTCCTCAAGTCTGCCGAACCCGTCCTGGTCGATTACTGGGCCGACTGGTGCGGTCCCTGTAAGATGATCGCCCCCGTCCTGGATGAGATCGCCGCCGAATACGAAGGCCGGGTCCGCATCGCCAAGCTCAATATCGACCAGAACCCGGATACCCCGCCGCGTTACGGCATTCGTGGCATTCCGACCCTGATGCTCTTTAAGCAGGGTGAGGTCGAAGCCACCAAGGTTGGGGCCGTCTCTAAATCCCAGTTGACCGCTTTTATCGACAACAACCTGTCATAGCTCCGGGCTGGGAAGCTCAACGCTCATTCACATCGGGTGCCCCGCCGGGCGCCCCG
>SACH01000245.1 GCA_009928645.1 Gammaproteobacteria bacterium
GCCCTTCCTCGTCGATGGTGATGCAGAAGGGATGGATACCGGCCAGGCGCGCCTCGAACAGGGCCTGGCGGGTGTCCTCGATACCGTATTGGCCACGGTACTGGGGATCGTAGTCGTCTGGCTTGCCGTCGGACAGGGTGATGAGGAGGCGGGTACGCGCCTCCTGTGCCGCCAACAGCTTGCATAGGTGGCGGATGGGAGCGCCCATGCGGGTGTAGTCGTGGGCCTCGATGCCGCCGATGCGGCCCCGGGCAGCGGCGTCATAAGGGTCGTCGAAGCGCTTGACGGCGAAGACCTCGCAGCGGTTGCGGGTCCAGCCCGAGAAGCCATAGATGGCGAAGCGATCGCCCAGGGTTTCCAAGGCCTCGGCGAGCAGGATCAGGGCCTCGCGCTCCGCCAGGTTGATCCAGCCCTTGGTAGAGCCGGACATGTCGACCATGAAGCAGACGGCGATGTTGCGGTCGTCGCGACTCTGGCGGATGAAAAGGCGGTCCGTCATCTCCAGACCGGCGCGGTGATCGGCATGGGCCTCCACCAGGGCGTCGATGTCCACGTCCTCGCCCTGGGGTTGACGGCGCAGCAGGCAGTCCTCACCCCGCAGGACCTCGAAGGTGCGGCGAATGGATTTCACCAGGCCACCATATTTGGCCAGGGTGGCGCGATGGAAGTCCAGGTCCAGGCGCTGGATGGGGTACTCACGCAACTGACACCAGCCCTTACGGTGGTGCTGACGTTTGTAATCCCACTCGTCATAGCGGAAAACGCCCGCGGTACCGGCGTCCACCCCGCCCCGGTCCAGTTCCGCGTCCTGATCCATGCCACGTTTATAGAGGCCGGGACCGGCGGCCACCAGGTACTCGGGAGGGATCTCGCCCTGGTCCTGCAGGATGCTCTCCATGAGTGAGATCACGCCCTCCGGCGGCGCCAGGGGTTTGCCATCCAGGAGCAACTGAAAGCGAAAGCCCTCGGGCTGGTCCGGGTCGGGCTGACGTTCCATGGCCAGCCGGGCGCGGGTCTCGGCGAGGGTCTCCTCCCGGCCGCTTTCGGCGGCTGGCGGCGCCCCATCCTGCTCCTCGATGAGTTTGGCCAGGGCGATGCGGAACTGGTCGCGCTCGCGGGCGGCACGGATCTCCAGGCAGGTACGCACCGCTTCGGGCCTCAATTCGCCCCGGTAGCAATGGCTCGGTGGACGCCGGGAGGAAGCGGAAAGGGCATCCTGAACGGGAGGCTGGCTGGAGTCTTCAGAGGAATGATGGTCCGGGTTTTGAGTTAATTGCTGAGCGGAAGAGTGTGCGGGGTGTTGGCCGGGGTACTGGGCTGAGAGCTGGGCTTGGTACTTGGAGAGGTACTGGGCTGGGTACTGAGCGGAATATGGGGTTGATGGTCGGGCGTTATGGTGAACGGCAGGATGGGCGGATGGGCCGCTGGGGTGACGCCCCAGGAGCCGATCGAGAAGAACCAGGCTGTCGCTGACTTTGGCGGCGGGATCGGCCAGGGGGCGGGTCAACTCCGGCCAGTCCACCCAGTCGGGATCGGGGGCGTCCAGGGCTGCGCCCAGGGCGAGCATGTCACGATGGAGGCCGGGCAGGTCGCGGGCGATGCAAGCGTCCAGACGCGCCGTCTCCAAGGCGTGCAGCAGGTCCAGGTCCTCCTCCCGCAGCCGGCCACTGGCCAGGGCCTCCAGCAGGAGTCCAGCCCGCCAGGTGCCGTACCAGTTCTGAGCCCATTGGTGGACGGCCATGGCCTTGTAAAGGCGAAAGTTGGCCTCCTTATCCGGCAGGCGGCCGAGGACCGGCGGTAGAAAAAGGGTCTCGGTATCGGTGAAGGGGCGGTCGGCGGGGGCAATGTTGAGATTGCGACCGTTGAGGCCACAGACGAAGCGCTCGAGAACCCCGGCGACATCCGCCAGCACCGCCCCGGCCCGCTGTTCCCGCAACTGGGCGGCGAAGACCTCGACCTCCCGCAGGGCACGCATGGCCGGCACCTGGCCCTGCTTGTCGTAAAGGTCCATGGCATAGACCAGCCAGGACTGGACCGCCTCCTGGTCCATCAGCCTCAGGGCCTGGGGAGCGGAGGTGACGAACTGCTCGGCCAGGCCATCCTGGTCGCGGGCGATGACCTCGCCCCAATGGAGGACGAATTCCTGCTGGGCCCGGTCAAGCCCGGCCAGGTCCCGCGCCGGGCCATCCGTCACCCGCCAGGAGGACAGGGCGGGGTTGAGGTAGTCGTCCAGGCGCGCGCCAATTTGGGCGACATCCAGCGGGGGCGAGAGGCTCATGGTACAGGCGGCTCCGGGGTCAGATTTGTAGCCAGCGCGCTTCAAGTGCGGATTCGCCGTAGTGGGTCGCGTCTGGCGTGGGCACCGTGGCTATACCCATCGCGAATGACTGATCGGTTCATCCTGGTCGCCCCCCGACAGAACCCCAAGCCCCTTCTACTCCGCCACGTAACAGGACGTCCGCTCAGGCATGAGTAGCGGACAAGGCGGTCAACAACGGCTTATGTCCGCAGCCACAGGAGGCTGCGAAGCGTTGTTCGTGGGGCGTGATCAGCAAATGAGGCTGAGTCGCAAGCAGTGCAACCCAGGCCGGGTGTCGGGCCGGTACCCGCGCCGCCGGTAGCGCCCTTTGCTAGGATGAATAGCATGTTTCGCCCTCTTCTCGACCAGGGAGCAGCCATGCTGCTGCCCCCCACCTGCGTCCTGTGCGCGGCACCCGGTGCCAACGGACTGGATCTCTGCGCCGCCTGCCAGGACGAACTGCCCCGCAACCGGCAGGCCTGCGCGCGCTGCGCCCTGCCCTTGCCACCCGAGTCGGCACCGGGTGCCCGGTGCGGCGCCTGCCAGC
The DNA here is from genome assembly GCA_009928645.1 of Gammaproteobacteria bacterium. Lineage (GTDB taxonomy): Bacteria > Pseudomonadota > Gammaproteobacteria > Chromatiales > Chromatiaceae > M0108. The sequence goes on from SACH01000245.1 coordinate 2,847, forward strand.
TCCATCCGCCACCTTATACCGCCGCCTTTGTTCCCTATCTGTACCGGGACACTATCCGGGCGTTGATCGCTGGCGCCAAATTCCGTGGGCGGCTCAACCTGGCGCGCCTGCTCGGCTTATGCCTGGCCTATTCAGTACGGGAGGCCGGCGTCACCCGGCCTGACCTCATCATGCCAGTCCCCTTGCACCCCCAGCGGCTCCAGACGCGCGGCTACAACCAGGCCCTGGAGATAGCCCGGGCTCTATCCAGGGAACTGGCGATTCCGGTGGACGCGGACACTTGCGTCCGTCTGCGGGCCATTACGCCTCAGGAAGGCCTGGAAAAGGAAGCCCGCAGGCGAAACATCCGGGGCGCCTTCGGCGTCATCGCCCCCATCAGCGTCGGACATGTCGCCCTACTGGATGACGTAGTGACCACGGGCAGTACCGCCGCCGAGGTGGCCAACACCCTGCTTCAGGCCGGTGCAGGGCGGGTCGATCTCTGGGCAGTGGCCAGAACCCCATGATTTCAAGACTAATTTCGCATCCCCACCGCAAGAGCGACCATTGGGTATCTCAGTGAGCGCTTATGGTCCTAACATCCTGATGCGGATCGGATATTCTCTACCTCCATGCCCTGCCATCAGCCCAGGAATGGCTCATCCTGGGGGCCTCAACTTTCTTGAGGGCGCTCGTTCACGCTCGTGATAAAAGCCACCCCTGGTCAGGGTTTGACTTGGCCTGGGTGAGTGTTCAGGTGAGAAAATCGCGGGCCGCGTGAGCATCGATCTCGATCCGGGCCTTGAGATCCTC
>SACH01000246.1 GCA_009928645.1 Gammaproteobacteria bacterium
GGTTTGTCATACTCGTCCACCAGCACCACGACGCGCTCGCCGCTGGTGGCATGGGCCTGCTCGATCAGTTCGGCGAAACAACCGGCGGGATCTTCAGGCTCGGCACAAGGTAGCCCCAGCGCCCTGGCGGTGTGCCGCAACAGCGCCCCTAGCCGCCGGTCGAGCGCGGTCCGATCCTGCAATACCCCAGCCCCAAGGCTAAGGCGGATGACCGGAAACCGCCGGGACCAGTCCCAGCGATCATGGATGGTCAGGTCGCGAAACAGGGGCTCGTTGCCGGCGAAGAGTTCCCCCAGGGTATCCAGGAACAGCGACTTGCCGAAGCGTCGTGGCCGGGAGAGGAAGTAGTACTTGCCCTCGTCGATCAGACGCAGCGCGAAGCCGGTCTTGTCGACGTAGTAAAACCCCCCTTCCCGGATCTCGCGGAAATTCTGGATGCCGATGGGGAGGCGTTTGCGGGTGTTAGGGAGTGTTGACATTTTACAAGATATAGTTCACGCAACATTCTGACAGGGAGTGCCCGATGCCACGCTTAAGTCTGCGCGATGACCAATGGGAACGGATTTTCCATCTGCTGCCGGGCAAGCCCGGAGACCGCGGGCGGACGGCAGCGGATAACCGCCTATTCGTCGAGGCGGTGCTCTGGATCGCGCGCTCGGGCGCACCGTGGCGCGACCTCCCGGAAGACTTCGCTCCTTGGAACAGTGTGTATCGAGGCTTCGCGCGCTGGCAGAAAAGCGGTGTATGGGAGAGCGTTTTCAATGAGTGGGCCACAGATGCCGATGTCGAGGAGGTGTTCCTCGATTCCACGGTGATTCGTGTGCACCAACACGCCGCAGGCGCCCAAAAAGAGATGGCGCCCAGGCCATCAGCCGCTCGCGCGGTGGCCTGACCACGAAGATTCATGCCTTGGTCGAAGCGCTCGGCAACCGCGCCTGTGGTGAACTCACACCGGGACAGGCCGCCGACGTCAGTTCCGCACCCCTGCTGACGGGCATCGACGCCAAGGTGGAGAATCTCCAGCCAGTCCGCCGCGAAGTCCTGCCCCTCGTCCACGATCAGGGTGTCGAAGCGCCAGTCTTGGGGGATGGGGGCGGCGAGCACCCGGTCCTGGATGGCGCTCCAGAAACCGGGCTGGTTCATCCGGCCATAGTCCAGGGTTTCGCCGCGACCGCGCAGGAGCTGATCGCAGAAGCCGTAGAAGGTCTGGGCGCGGACCTCGGGGAGCAGGGTTTGCAGGCGATCGGCCAGAGGGCGGTTGAAGCAGACCATGAGCACCCGCCGCCCCTGGGCGGCCTGATCACGGGCGAAGACGCTGGCCAGCAGGCTCTTGCCGCTGCCGGCGGTGCCGGAAACGCGCACCCGAAAGGGGGACATCTCCAGGGTGCGGATCGACTCGGCCAAGGCGCCGCCGTGGCGGACGTAGTGCTTTTCCTGGGCCTGGCGGTAGAGGTGGATCTGGGGGACGACCTCGAAGGTCTGGCAGAAGAACGCCTCGATCAGGGCGCGCCGGGCGGGGTCGGTCTCAGCGGGGCCTAGGACGCGCTCGATCCGCCGGGCCAGGCCATCGCTGGCGGCGGCATCGACGATGCGACTCTGGTCCAGGCCCGCGGCATTGAGGTTCCTGACGCGGTAATCCGGGCAGTAGAGCAGGTAATCCAGGGTCAGTGACCGCGCCTGGGGGTGTTGCCACTGGTATTTGTCGCGGACCTGGTTCAGGGAGCGGTGAATCTGGGTGCCGACGGACTTGTGGCGCTCGCCGTAAATCTTGACCAGGCCGTCCGGGGTCTCCGCCAGGGCGCCGTTCTTCTGCTCGATGCAGAGCACGTTGCCGGCGCGGTTGACCAGGATGAAGTCGATCTCGCCGAAGTGAGTGGCGTGGCCGTGGCTGAAACTCCAGTGGACGCTGTGAAACACGGCATAGTCGGGTCCGAGCTGGTCCTTGAGCAGGGCCAGGGTCTCCAGTTCCCGCGAGTGGGCGCCGGCCAGGGCCAGGGGGCTGATGTCGGAGGGGATGATGCGGGCCATGGTCCTCAGGCCTGGGTCGTTGTTGCCAACGCCGGGCGCCAGGCTTCTTGTTGATTCCAGGTCCAGCCGTAAGCCGGGAACCAAAGGATACCATCTCTCACTTATAAGACCGCGGGCCCGCAGGGGTTACCAGGACCGTAACCTGAGTGGGGGTCCTCCCCTGCGCCCAGAGGAGGACGGTTTCCTCGACGCCGCCCTTGGCGGTGGGGGGATGAATCGCCAGGCATCCCAGGTGGGGCGCCTGGACCTCCAGCCTGACGCCACAGATTACGTCCCGATCCCCGGGGCCATACGCCGCCACCAGGACGGCGCTGCCCGGGGGCACCTGGTGGTACTCGTAGCCATCGCCGTCGCCGGCAACCTGGAGGCGCATGCGGTCCCGGAGGTGATAGCCGTAAGGTTCCGCCCGGACCGCGTGCAGATCATCGCCGCATTCGTTGACGAGCAACAGCAGGCCTTCCCGGCGCGCCAGCCATAACAGGGGCCGCAGGGGGGCTTCCTCGGGAGAGGTTACGGGTGGGGCGGCGTCTGCGGGGAGTTGGCCGCGCGGCTTTCCGGCTTGTCCTGGCCAATGGTCTGGCGCTTGCCAAGGGGGGAAGTCCAGGATGAGTCGCGGACGCTCACTGGCAACAAGCATAGGGTGGTCGGGCATGATCGGGACCTCCGTGCGGCGAGAGCGTCATTAGAAAACACGGACGCGTCAGTCCGTGACGCATTAGCTGCCTTAGCGCACTGGCAGGAGGTGGGCCGGGAGGCTGACGCGGGGCTGTCGGCCTGGAATAGCTTCCTGACCTGCGTGCTGCTGGGCGGTGTGGCCGGCGCGGGGGTCTACCTGGTGCCCCTCTGAGCGAGGTGCTAACGCTCAAGTCCGGTTATATGCCGTACCTGTCGCAATCGTTCTGATTTTCGCTTTGGCGGACTGATGTGCTTACGGTATACCGCAAGGATGATCTCGGAGCCCCGGAGCACAAGGGCGTGCCGGGGCGCCTGATCGGCGTCCTCGACGCCTGCCTGGTGAACGGCGACGGCGCTCAGCTCGCGGTAGGCTGGGCCAAGGTTTCAGTGACACGAACAAAGCGGTAATCGCCCCTCGGCGGGGAATCGCTGCTACCTGCGGGTGGATGACCGTGCCGACCTGAACGCCACGGTGGGCGGCTACCGGCTGATGACCGATCTCGACACCGGGACGGGGGCCTTCCCGACGGCCGGGCAGTTTGCCACTGGTCTGCACCTGTAACGTTCCAATTCGTCGTGCAGCGCGCGCCGGGGGTGGCTGCTGCTGGCTACGAAGCACATCCTGCTGTCCTGGCATGGCTTCAGTCACATGAACCATGTCGGCGTTGTCACCAGTTGCGACACCTTCTTCTTTGGCGATTTCCCCAGTTCCCTCGCCAATGATGCCACGCTGACCCTGCTCGTCAGACGCCCGGTCACTTCCTCATCGGGCAGCTATACCCACTTCGCCAACCGCATGGGGACGAGCTACTTCGCGACGGGCCATTATTTGGTCGGAGTGTCGCCGTGCTCAGGATGCGAAACGGGACGTCCAGTCCCCCTTTCGCCTTGCGCTCGGCGACAACCCTTGTGCCCCGGTTCGCCCCGCTCCG
>SACH01000247.1 GCA_009928645.1 Gammaproteobacteria bacterium
ATGAACCTGAAATTCTGGAAAAAAAAGCCCATTCCCGGCCCCGGACCCGGCGAGCCGGGCTGGGAACAGGGCCTGGTGGAGCGGGTGGTGACCGAGGGCCTGCGGGAGCAGCGCCGTAGCCGCCGCTGGGGCCTGGCCTTCAAGCTGCTGACCTTTGCCTATCTCTTCGCCCTGTTGGGGCTGTTCTGGGAGGACAAGGTCGTGGAGGGCCTGACCCCCGCCGAGAAGCATACGGCGGTGATCGACATCAAGGGCGTCATTGCCGCCGGTACCCCCGCCAGCGCCTCCGAGGTCATCACCGCCCTGGACAAGGCGTATGAGGACAAGAACACCAAGGGCATCATCCTGCGCCTTAACACCCCCGGGGGCAGCCCGGTCCAGGCGGGCCAGATCAACGACGAGATCCGCCGGCTGCGGGAGAAGCACAAGGACATCCCGCTTCATGCCGTGGTCGCCGACCTCTGCGCCTCGGCGGGCTATTACGTGGCGGTGGCGGCGGAGGCGATCCATGTCGACAAGGCCAGCCTCATCGGCTCCATCGGGGTGCGCCTGGACGCCTTTGGCTTCGAACAGGCCATGACAGAACTGGGCATCGAACGCCGGCTGCTCACTGCGGGCGCCAACAAAGGGATCCTCGACCCCTTCTCCCCCATGACCGAGGAGCAGAAGACCTTTCTCCAAGGCCAGTTGGATCAGTTACACCAGCAGTTCATCTCCGCCGTGCGGAACGGACGGGGCGACAAGCTTAAAGGCGGGGAGGAGCTTTTCAGCGGCCTGTTCTGGAATGGCGCGGAAAGCCTCAATCTGGGCCTGGCCGACCAGCTCGGCAGCCCGGAATCCGTGGCCCGGGACGTCATCGGCGCCGACAAGCTGGTCGAGTTCACCGCCAAGAAGGACCTCTTCGAACGCCTCGCCGACCGGATGGGCACGACCCTGGCCAACAGTCTGCTGGCGGTGATGGGGTCTGGCTATGCCCAGGTCCGGTGATTTCCCCGCACCAGAGCCCCGGGAGCTGGATGCATTCGGTGGCGGTTGGCTGCCAGAGCCGGGGATGATCGCCCCGACCAGGGCGGTATCAAACCCCGTGCAAAAAGGCGGCGATGCGCTGGTATAAATCCGCGCAGGCCTCGGCGGCCAGGTCCTCCAGATTTAGGAAGGCATGAACCATGCCGGGGAAGTCGACCAACTCCACCGGGATGCCTGCCGCCCGCAGGCGCTCGGCATAGACCCGGCCCTCGTCGCGCAGGGGGCAGTATTGGGCCGTCATCACTAGGGTGGCAGGGTAGGCGGGGGTCAGGGGCATGAAGAGGGGCGAGACCGCCCGGCGATCCTCGGCGTGGCGGAAATACTGGTCAAAGAACCAGACCATGCGCTCCCGCTCGGGTATCCAGCCCTCACCGAGGGCCGTCGTCGAGGGTTGCGACAGGCTGTAATCCAGGCTGGGGTAGATGAGGATCTGACGCGCAATGCGCACCCCGGGCTCGTACTGGGCGCGGTGGGCGGCAGTGGCGCAGAGGGCGCCGCCGGCGCTGTCGCCAATCAGGGCCAGGGGCTGGCGGAAGGGCAGGGGCTGGGGCAGGGCGGCGAGAAGGGGGAAAATCCCCTTGATGCCGGCCATCAGGTCCTGGAGACCGCAGGGGTAGGGGCACTCAGGGGCGAGCCGGTATTCCAGGGAGCAGATCAGCCAGCCGGTGGCCGCCGCCAGTTTGCGCGCGATGGGGTCGTAGATGCTGAGGCTGCCAGCGACATGGCCACCGCCATGGACAAAGAGGGCCACCGGCGGGGCCTGGTCGGAGGCCACCTCCGGGTTCGGGTGGTAGAGGCGGACAGGCACCGCGTAATCCGGCCCCGGGATCAACTCATCGCGGACCAGGGGGATCGCTGGGATGTGGCTGTGGAAGGGCCGAGTGATGGCCTCGACGCCCTCCCGGGCGGTGACGACGGAGTCGCGCAGACCCTGCTCCGCCCGCTGCTGGCGGATCTCGCGCATGCGGGCGATAAACTGGCGCAGGGGTACCGGGAGGTTATCGGGCAAGGGTTGCATGGGAGATTTCCCTTGGTCTGGAGTTTGTCAAGGCGGTGTCGGCGCTTCCGGGTCGGGTGGCGTCTGGCGGGGGACGCCGTAAATCCGTCCCTGGAGGCTTGCCGCCAGCATCCATGCTGGCGACACCCCCACCAGACGCCACCCGACCCTCCCTCATGGGCGTTGAAAACACTTTTCCGTCAAGCAGTAAGAGCCGGAATGGTTCAGCCGGCCAGCTCCTCAAGCTCCAGCAGACCACCCGGATTCTTGGCGTCCACCTGGCGATAGGCATCGTTAAGGGCTGCTTGCAGGGCTTCTTCCATGACCGGGTGATAGAAGGGCAGGCGCAGCATCTGGCCGACGGTGAGGCCCAGTTCGATGCACCAGCAGATGCTGTGGGCCAGATTCTCGCCCTTGGGGCCGATCATCTCCGCGCCCAGGAGGCGGCCGCTGGGGCGGTCGGCGTAGATCCGCAGCAGGCCTTGGGTCTTGCCCATGGTCAGGGCGCGGCCGACGGGGGCCATGCGGATCTGCCCGACCACGGTGGTGGCCGGGTCCAGCTCACTGAAGCGGGCGCCGACGGCGATGATGTTGGGGTCGCTGAAGATGATGGCCAGCGGGGTCTTGCGGCGGAAGGGGGTCTGGCCCTGACGGGCGGCGTTGTAGCCGGCGATCTTGCCTTCGTCCCCGGCCTCGTGGAGGATCGGCCGCACGCCGTCGACGTCGCCGGCGATGTAGACCGGCAGGTCGCCGATGCGCATGGTGCGGTTGTCGAAGGGCGGCAGGCCGCGGCGGTCCAGGGGCAGGCCCAGACACTCCAGCCCCAGGCCGGCGACGTTGGGTGTGCGGCCGATGCAGCACAGTACCTTGTCCACCACCAGGCTGACCTCGCCCGCGCTGACCCGCAGCCGGCCGTCCTTCGCCTCGGTGATGGTCGCCGGCTGGCCCAGGTGCAGGGGGAGCTCCTTGCCGAGGATCTCCCGCGCCTGGGCCAGGACCTCGGGGTCGCTGATACCGCCAAGGGTTTCAAGCTGGTCGAAGCCGGTGACCGCGACCCCCAGGCGGCGGAGGGCCTGGCCCAGTTCCAGGCCGATGACGCCGAGCCCGATCACCGCCACCGCCGCCGGCAGGTCATCCTGCTCGAAGAGGTCGTCGCTGGTGAGGATGCGGTCGCCGAAGGCGCGCCAGGCCTCTGGCACCAGGGGCCGGGAGCCGGTGGCGATGACCACCGCCCCGGCGCGGATCCGTTGGTCACCGACGGCGATGAGGGTCGGCTCCAGCAGCCGGGCATAGTCCTGGATGAAGACATCCGCGGCCATGCCGTCAGTGCTGTTGGACAGGACCCGGTCAACCAGGGTGTCGCGGATGTGGCGGACATGTTCCAGGACCCTGGGGCCGTCCGGGCGTGGGTTCTCGCCGCCGGTCACGCCATACCGCGGGAGGCGTCCGACGGCATGGAGGTCGTCGGCGACCTGGATCAGGGCCTTGGAGGGCATGCAGCCGACGCGGGCGCAGGTGGTGCCCGGCTCGCCGCCGTTGATCAGCACGAAGGACTTGCCGGCCCGCCGGACTTGGCCCATGGCGTTGAGTCCGGC
>SACH01000248.1 GCA_009928645.1 Gammaproteobacteria bacterium
GCGGGCGCCGCCGCCGGCGGGCTAGTCCTGACCCGGCCGGGCGGCGGAGGCGGGTGGCGCCGCCACCCCGTGGTAGCGTGCCCAGGCCGCCACGGCCATCCGGGCATAGGGCGAGGGTCGATCGCCCTCCGCCAACGCCAGCCAGCCTTCGGCGTCGGCGTAGCGGCGCGCGGCCCAGCGCAACAGGCGAAGGTACCGGGCGGGGTCCTGGCGCGTGGACAGCTAGGCCGCCAGGCCAGCGGCCAGGCTGCGAATCTCGTTGGCTACCAGCGGCGGCACGGACAGGGCGCGCTTGGCCCGGGTGAGGGCGACATACAGCAAGCGCAACTCCTCGACGCTGCGCTTGGCGCGGCCGGCGAAATCGTGACTCAGGGCGACGTTGGTAAACTCCAGCCCCTTCGATTGATGGGCGGTGGTCAGGATCACGTCCGCCGAGGCGGCGGGCTTGGAACTGAAACCGGACAGGGACTCGACCATGCGCTCCGCGGCCGCGCTGTCCTGCTCGACCAGGCGGAGCAGGGGGGCGGCGTCAATGTCGTCCTCGAGCTCTTCCTTGAGCGCCGCCCAATGGCGCGCCTGCTGAATCCGGGGGTCCTGAACCTGATGCCACTGGTTGTTGTAGGCCAGGCACAGATCCCGCAGCAGGGCCACCAATGGGCCAATGTTACGGGTGCAATGGACCTTTTTCCCTTGGGCGCTTTCCGCGATCACGCTCGCCAGCATCGCGCTGTTCGTGCGAAACAGCCGGGCATGACGTTCCTGGGCATTGAAGGGTCGATCATCCGGCCCCCGTCCTTCCAGGAAATACGGCGAGCCGAGCAACCGCAGCACCTCGTTGGCGCGGGCGGCGATCGCCGGACCGAAGCGAAACGAGACCGTCAGCGGCAGCTCTTCCCCCTCCAGACCGTCCAGGGCATCGACGCTGCCGCGCCAGCCATAGATTTGTTGCCGGGAATCACCGACGGCAATAATCCGCCCCCGATGCTGATGGACGATGGCGAGCATGACCGGGTTGAGGTCCTGCGCTTCATCCACTAGCAACAGGTCCGTGTCGATCGCCGCACCCGCCAGCTGCCAGGCTTTCAGGTAAACATCATGCGGCAGCGGTAACAGCACGCCGGGGCGGCGGGAGGCATAGGCGTCATAGGCCGCCCGCGCCCGTTCCGCGAGATAGACGAGTGACCGACCCACGTCTTCCTTGACGCGCCGCTCGCCCGCGGCTGAAAGCGTGTTCCCGGGGCCCAGTAAATGCGGCGCTCCGGACTTGAGGAGGAGTGTGGTCTGGTCGTCCTCAAGGCGGCGCCGAAACAGGCCGGGCACGTGAAACCAGGCGGGATTGGCATCGGCGGAATGGAGAAAGGCGCGTAAGGTGGCGCCGACGGCGGCAAAGGTTTCCGCGCGGGTCATGCCGTCGCCCGCCGGGGAGATATCTCCGCAGATGGCGCGCAGATCAGTTAAGCGGATATTGCCGAGCGTGCGCCCTGGGAACCAGTCGCGCGTGGCCGCCAAGGCCAGGCCGTGAAAGGTCTTGATCAGCACGCGTCCAGGGTCGAAGGTGCGCTCCGCGGCGCGGCACATCTTGCTGTTGAAGACCAGGTAGTGAATACGCAGCTCGGGTGGGGTGTCGTTGACGACCGCCCGCAGGGTGGTGGTCTTGCCGGTGCCGGCCAGCGCCTGAACCCGCACGCTGCCCCGGCGGGCCGCATCCACAATGGCCTCCTGTTCCGCTGTGAGCGGGAAACCGTCAATCATCCGCCCACGCACGGCGGGCTGATCAAACAGGCTGGGTGTTTTTTGGTCTTTCACGGCCCTGATCCCTACGGTTAGCGATGGGGTATGCCCGCCTGCATAATGGGAAAAGGCAGGTGGTTCCAGATGGCGGCATGACAGCTTATCAAGCGCGGATAAGCCTGGCAAGTAAAAGCATTACCGACCCATTAATGAGCCGGGCCAAGAGCCTCGGGTGGCCTGGCTACCGAGGGAGGGTATCTTCGTCCACGGGCACGGCGGTGCGGGTCAGGATGGAAGTGACGGCACCACTGACGTCCCAGGGAGAACCGTGTTCCCAGCGCTCACCGGGGCGATGAACCAGGCGGTCGAGCCACATGCGCGTAACCCGCCCCTGCGCGTCCCGATCCAGCCCCAGGGTTTTGGCGAAGAGCGGCGTGGATTGCCGCGGCTTGTAGATCAGTACGCCCGCGGCGCCCACCTGGACGCGTACCGCTGGTGAAGCGTTTGCTATCGTCACGGACTTTCTCCCGGGATGCGGTGGGGTTCAGGCGGCCAGCAACCGCTGCCGCAGCGCGTGGGTCGGGCAACCCCGGAGGGCCGCAAGCCCGTCGACAAACTGCTTCAGCAGCGTATCCAGATGCAGGAAGTCCACCTGCTCCAGGGTCGGGGTCGCCCAATCCAGACACGCGGCCGTCGTGTCGCGCTTATGCGCCACCATCTGCCCCTGGTAGGCGTCGATCCCGCCCTTAAGCACCAGGTATTCAATCTCCACGGGACGCGTTTGCTGGGGGCGGAGGACGCGACCCGCGGCCTGTTGCTCCGTCTTGGCGGTCCAGGAGCGCGTGAGGAACAGGACCCGGTCGGCCTGCGGGAGGTTCAGGCCTTTCTGCGCCACGCCCAGGCTGGCGAGCAGCACGGACGACTTACCTGCCCGAAACTGGGTGTCCAGCGCCTGCGCGCGTTCGGCGATACTTACGCCCCCATGGAGCACCACGGGAACGATCCCCTGCTGGCGCAGCGCCTGCGCGATAAGTTCCAGCAGCTCCGGGTATTCAGCAAAGGCCAGGGTGGTATGTCCCTCGGCGCTGAGTGTCGCGAGCCGACCGACGGCAAACCGTTGCTTGCTGGTGAGGCCGCCCGGGTAGGGGAAACGCCACGCGTCGCCGCGCGCGCGCTGCGGCACGGCGGCGGCCAACTGGACCGCCTGAATCCGGCTGAGGATCGCCACCAGGTTGTGGGTGCGCCCATGGCGTTGCTCCGCCTGTTGCCGGTACCAGTCGCCAAACTCTTCCGCAATCGCCAGGTAATGGGCAAGATGGGCGTCATCCCACTCGATTAAGTGCGTCCGCTCCACCGGCACGGGCAGGTGCACATGCCGGGCGACGTCCGGTTCCTGGGCAACCCGGCGCTTGATGTGGGGCGCAATGGCGGCGCGGTAGCCGGGAAGATTCTTGGTTTTCGGCACTTCCCGGCGGGCGCCGCGGCTCATGTCGTCGGCCCATTCATTCGTGACCCACTCAGTGACGACAAAGGCCTCCCGAACCCGATCAACCCCCGGGACGGCCGCTACCGTGCTGTGCACCAGGTCGGGGGTCAGGTACCAGCGATGCAGGCCATAGGGTTGTTGCGCCGTGGCATCCCCGCCGGTGAAGGCGAGCAGGGTGAACGCGTCCCGGGGGTAATTACCGATCGGGGTCCCCGAGAGGATGTATTTGCGTTTCGCCGCGATCTGCCACAAGGCGCGGGATTGCTGACTGTCTTTGGCGCGAAGCAAATCCCCCTCGTCCGCGACCAACACCCCGATGCGCCGGCGTAAGCGTGCGGCATAGGTGCGGCGCGGATGGGCGCGATGGAGCGGCGAGCGCAGGCGATGATAGGAGATCAG
>SACH01000249.1 GCA_009928645.1 Gammaproteobacteria bacterium
GCTTGATTGTTATTCTACACCATACCGCTACTGTGTCAAGCCATTAAGCCAAAAATTTTTACCTTAACCCGTCCTTACCCCGCAACTCGCGCAAACTGATCTAGTTTTGCGCGAGCGTTAGGGCCACTCTAGGCTGAGATACCTGTATCAGCCCGGAGCCCGATGGCCTTTTCCGCCAAGCAACTTGCCGCCCTCGAAACCGCCGCCGCCAGCGGTAAGCTGAGCGTCCAGCTTGGGGACCGACGCGTGCAGTACCAGTCCCTGAGCGATTTGCTCAAGGCTATCGAGGTGGCCAAGCGCGATGTCCAAACCGCGGCGGGCATGGGTGGACCCGTGCGTCGCTATGTGGATTTCTCCCGTGGCTAAGGCTAAAAGCAAGGCCAAGCACGCCGCCGCGCTTGGTGCTATCGGCGCCACCAGGCGCCAGACCGCGCCTCAAAGCCGGTACGAGGCGGCGGATGTCACCTCCAAGCGCCTGTCAAACTGGATTACCCCCTCCAGCGGTCCCAACACTGAGATCGGCGAAAGCCTGGTCACTACCCGCAATCGCACCCGCGCCCTGGGCCGCGACAACCCCTGGGCCAAGCGTGCCGTCCAGGCCATCGTCGTCAACACCGTTGGCGATGGCATCCGCGCCCAATGGGCCGACCCGGCGGTGCAGCAAGCCTGGGATCGCTGGTTTAGTTCCAGCCAGATGGACGCCGATGGACTGCTGGATGGCTATGCCTTCACTGCCCTGGCCCTGAAGACCACGATTGAGGGCGGCGAAGTCCTGGTGCGCAAGCGTCAGCGCCGCCCCGAGGACGGCCTGGAGATCCCGCTCCAGGTGCAGATGCTGCCAGGGGACCGGCTGGATCTGGATAAGACCGAGGCCCTACCGACCGCCCGCGGCCGCATCATCCACGGCGTTGAGTTTGACGCCATTGGGCGCCGCAGCAGCCTGTGGCTGTTTGGCGATCACCCAGGCGACAGGCTAACCGGCCAATGGAGTGGACCCAGTCAACCCTATGCCGCCGTCAACTTCATTCACCTGTTCCGCGTTGACTACCCCGGGCAGGTGCGCGGCATGCCTTGGGGCACCGCCTCCGTCCATCGCCTGCGCATGATGGACGATTACGTCGAGGCGCAGCTACAACGCCAGCGCGCCTCGGCCTGCTTCATGGCCTTCCGCCGCACGCCCGACTCCACCCTGGAAGACATCAGCGCCGCCGACGCCAGGCTCTTTGACCGGCTGCACCCCAGCGCCATCGAAGACTTGCCGCCGGGCTGGGACATGGAATTTGCCGATCCGCCCGACCCGGAAAACGACGCCAGCTTCACCGCCACCCGCCTGCGCGAGGTCGCGGCCGATTACGGCATCCCCTACGAGGTCCTGACCGGCGATCTCTCCCAGGTCAACTTCAGTTCCGCGCGCATGGGCTTTAACGAGTTCGCGCGCAACATCGACACTTGGCGCTGGCAATTGCTGGTCCCGCGCCTGCTAGACCCCCTGGTGGTCTGGTTCCGCGAGGCCGCCGCCCTGGTGGGCCTAACCGTTCGTCAGGAGCGCCCGCTGTGGACCGCCCCGGCCCGCGTCATGGTGGACAGCACCCGCGAGGTCCCGGCCCTGATCAAGGCGGTGCGCGCCGGGCTGATGTCCATGCCGCAGGCCATTCGCCAGCAGGGCTATGACCCCGACGTGCTGCTCGCCGAAGAGGCCGCGTGGCGCGCCAAGACCGCCGAGGCTGGCGTCCTGTTTGACACCGATCCGGGGGCCGACATGGGCCGCGATCCAGGCATCAATGCCGATGCGGATGACCAAGGCCAAATGGACGCCCAGGACGATCAAGACCGCGCGGACGACCGCGATACCGACTCTGAGGATGACCGCGATGACCCCCGCAACAACCCTTGACCTGGACGGCATCATCGGCTGGGACGTGACCGCCGCCGAGGTGCGCGCCGCCCTGGCGGAGGCCGCCGGCCCCGTCACCTTGCGCATCAACAGCCCCGGCGGCGATGTGCATGAAGGCGTCGCCATTGCCAATGCCCTGCGCGCCCATCGCCGCGAAGGTCACGAGGTGCGCGGCGTCATCACTGGCCTGGCCGCCAGCATGGCCTCCTACATCGCCATGTTCACCGACCAACTTGAGGTGGAAGACAATGCCATTCTGATGGTCCATAACCCCTGGTCACTGGCCATGGGTGACTACCGGGTGATGCGGAAGGCCGCTGGCATCCTCGGTTCCCTTCGCGACCTGCTGGCCCGCGCCTATGCCGACAAGAGCGGTCAGCCACCGCCAGACATCCTCGCCGACATGGACGCGGAATCCTGGTACTTCGGCGAGGAGATCGTCGCCGCCGGCTATGCCGATGCCCTGGTCCCCGCCGGGGATGGACCCGACAACCAAGGCGAGGCCCTGGCCCTGGCCCAATCCACTTTCAGCGCCATGCGCCTCAAGCTCAAGGAGCGCGAGGCCGATAGCGCCTATCTCGACCGCATGGCCGCCTTGCTGCCCACCCTATACCCTTCCGCGGCTCCCGACGCCATCAACCCGGAGCTGCCCATGCAGACACCCAAGCCCCGGGCGGAGGTTGAGCCGTCCGCCCCCGTTGAGCCTGTTACGACCGCCCCCGGCGACAGCGACGGCGCCCGCCCCGAGCCGGACGTGGAGGCCATCCGCGCCGCCGCCGTGGCCGAGGAGCGCGCCCGCGTGGTTGCCATCAGCGACCTGTGCGCCCGCGTTGGCAAAGCGGGCTTTGCGGCCGGGCACATCGCCAGCGGCTCCAGTCTTGAGCAAGTCAGGGCTGCCTTACTGGACACCTGGGCCGCTGCGTCGGGAGCCGAAATCGATTCCCACGTTCAGGCCGCCGCCCCCAGTGCCGCCTGGGACAGCATCATCACCAAACTTAACGCCCGGAGCCATCCATGACTGTTCTGACTGAAGGCAATCACCGCGCCGAGTTCCTCGTCTCCGAGGCCAATGGCACCCGCTCGCGCGAAATCGTCACCGTCCTGTCCGCTACCGCCCTGGAGCCGGGCACCGTGCTGGCCCTCCAGGACGACAGCTATTACGTGCCACTGGACGAGGATGCCACTTCATCCGATCTGTCCATGGCCGCGGCGATCCTCTATGACCATGTGGATGCCGATTCCTCCGATGGCCTGCCGGCCGTGGCTATCACCAATGATGCCGAGGTCAACGGGCATGAGCTGATCTGGCCCGCCGGTATTAGCGCCGAAGACAAAACCGCCGCCGAAACGCAGCTGCGGGCCGCCGGCATCAAAGTTCGTTACTAAGCGTCAGCCAGGAGAAACCCATGCCGACTCTCGATATCTTCGCCGCTGACGCCTTTTCGACCGTCAGCCTGACCACCGCCATCAACCAGCTTCACGTCAAACCGCAATTGCTGGGGCGGATGAACCTGTTTGTCCCCAAGCCGGTGCGCACCGACAAGGTAGCCATCGAGCTGCGCGATCAGACGTTGAGTCTGATCCAGACCAGCCCGCGCGGCGCCCCCCTGGAAGAGCAGGCCAGCCTCAAGCGCACCTTGCGCGATTTTCGCGCCGTGCGCATCGCCAAGGGCGACACCCTGATGGCCGACGAGATCCAG
>SACH01000250.1 GCA_009928645.1 Gammaproteobacteria bacterium
CCCCGACCACCCCTGGCGCCTCAAATTGGAACTGCGCAAGGACGGGCACTTCACCCTCAGTCAGTCCCCCCTCGAACCCTTGCCCCCGGGGCCGGTCGGTCTGCTCATCGCCCCAGAGCCCATGGACGCGGCCGATCCTCTGCTCGCACACAAGACCAGTCGTCGCGCCCCTTATGACGCCGCCATCGCCGCCGCCTTGCGCCAGGGGGCCTTCGACATGCTGTTTTGCAATCGCCAGGGCCAGGTGACCGAGGGCGGACGCACCAACCTCTTCGCCTTCCTCGACGGGGCCTGGCTGACGCCACCCCTGACCGCCGGCGTCCTGCCCGGGGTGATGCGCGGCCTGATCCTGGACGACCCGGCCTGGGGCGCGCGGGAGGCCCCCCTGACCCTGGAGGATTTGCGGCGCGCCAACCGGCTCATGGTCACCAACGCCTTGCGGGGCCCGATCGAGGCGCGTTTTTTTCCGGATTAGGGGGCAGCCTTGGGCAGCCCCGTCTTTCACGCTTACCAGCGGGCCTATTCCACCCGGGCGAACGGTGATGCCAGCTATGCCGCTGAGTTAATTGGCTATGCCGAGATCCTGAGCCAGGGCGATCTGAGATAGGGCCGTTCAGAAAGCAGCTTCGCTCGCCGGGCCCCAGGTCTCCACCTCGAACCCCACCAGGGAGCGCCGCTCGCGGCTGAACTCGATGCCGATCAGGTGGATTGGCAGCCCCTCGGCGCGGTATTTGTCGGCGTAGCACCGGTCCTTGATCTGCTGCAAGGCCGCGCCCTCGGGGGCCAGCTCCACGACCTTGAACTCGAACAGCCAGATGCGACCGTTGAAGCGCAGGCGCAGGTCGAGGCGACCGTGATGGCTGGCATCCTCCGGCACCAGGTCCAGTCCCAGGGTGGCGAGGTGGCTGTAGAAGACGCTGGCGTAGTAGCCCTCATAGCGGGCGATGGGGTTGGTGTCGAGCCACTGATGCGGGATGGCGGCGGACAGGCTGGCAATGTGTCGGCGCAGGCCCGCGAAATCCCCGGCGACCAGGACATCATAGAGTCGGCTTACGGCGCGCTCGGCCTGCATGGCATCGCCCATCAGGCCCTTGAGCAGGGCATCGTTCAGGGCGGATTCGACTTCGAGATTGGGATAACCCAGTTGGTACTCCCAGCGCGCGCCGATCTGGCGTGAGCCGGTAAAGGTGAGATAGCCGGTCTGCCACAACAGGGCCTCGGAGGGCATGTTTTGCACGTCGAAGGTGGAGATCAGGGCCTCGGAGGCCCGCACCTGGGCCAGATCGGGCGTAAAGAAGCCCCGTTCGGTCAGTACCTCCACCAGAAAGGTCGGCGTGCCGGTCTCGAACCACCAGGGGCGGAACTCGCGCGCATCGAACAGCAGCAGTACGTCGAAGGGGTTGTAGACCGCCTCGCCCAACCAGTTGTAGCCGTTGTACCAGGTGCGGATCTGGTCGCGGTCCAGTCCCGCCAGCTCCGGCGCGAAGACCTGGTCCAGATCGGCCTCGGTGTAGCCGCAGAGGGCCGAGTAACGGGCGTCGACGGTGATGTCCTTGAGATTGTTCAGCCCCGAGAACAGGCTGACCTTGCTGAACTTGGAGACTCCGGTGAGGAAGGCGAAGCGGATATGGGCGTCCGAGTCCTTGATCACCGAGTAGAGATTGCGCAAGCCATCGCGCATCGCCCCGGCCATCTCCGGATCGGTAATGTTGTCGAGGATCGGCTTGTCATATTCATCCACCAGCACCACTACGCGCTCACCGGTGGTGGCGTGGGCCTTGCGAATCAACTCCGCGAAACAGCCCCCCAGTGTCGGCTGCTCGCAAGAGATTCCCAGTGCCTCCTGATTGACGGCCAACTGCTCGCTGATCTTGGCATCAAGTTCGCCCGGCTGCCGCACCACCCCGCCGCCAAAGCTCAGTCGGATCACCGGAAAGCGCCGTGACCAATCCCAGCGATGCTCGGCTTCCAGCCCGCGAAACAGGGCCTCATTACCTGCGAACAACTCCGCCAGGGTATCGAGGAACAGCGACTTACCGAAGCGCCGCGGGCGGGAGAGGAAGTAATGCGTACCTTCATCAATCAACCGTAGGGCGAAACCGGTCTTGTCGACATAATAAAAATCGCCCTCGCGAATCTTGCGCAGGGTCTGGATACCGATGGGCAGTGAGCGGCGGGACATGGCGTCAAAAGTGGCGTGGCTTGTTAGTCAAGACAAGGGCTTGGATGTTAGCACAGGCAATAAGCCCGGCTTGTCTTCGCGCCCAAGGGGGCCGATGCGGCCCCCAGCTCAGATCACACCGTCATGAGCGCCCGACCCCATGGGTGGCTCAGGATCCTTTGGGAAACGAAAACGCCGCGCCCGCTCGGGGCTGGTGAGGAAAGCGGTTTTTCAAGTCCTACGACTTGCTATCTCATTGTTCGTGGAAAACTTCGGACTCAATGTGAGCGGTCTCACGGCCTCTCGGTCCGATCATGAGGTGGCTGCTGCTACCCTCAATCGCCGCCGTCCATGGCGATGGGATGGAAGCTTTGGCTGTCCGGCTGGTAATGGAGCAAGGCCCCTGCCGTCATGTCGAAATACCAGCCATGCAGATGCAGGGCCCCAGCCCCTACCCGGGAGGCAATCCAGGGATAGGTCATCAGGTTCTCCAGGGATAGCAGGATGGCCGCCTGCTCACAGGCCCGGGCCTGGAGGCGCGCTGGCTTGGTCGGCAATTCCGTCAGGACCCGGTCCCGTGCCCGCCTGGCAATATCGATCCATTTGCCGAGGAATTCCCCCTGGGGGCCATCGTCCATGAGGGCGCGGATGCCGCCGCACTGGGCATGCCCAAGCACGATGAGGTGCTCGACGGCCAGGGTGAGCACGGCAAATTCCAGGGCGGCCGGCACGCTCGAAAAACCGCCATCCGGCGCATAGGGCGGCACCAGGTTGGCGACATTGCGCACCACGAAGGCATCCCCGGGTTCCGCGCCCATCAGCAGGGCGGGATCGACGCGGGAGTCGGCGCAGGCGATGATCGCCACCTTCGGGCACTGTCCCTGACGCAACTGTTGGAAGAGCTCACGGTCCTCGCTGAAATACTTCTGCTGGAACCGCTTGAAGCCGGAAATGAATTTGGCGATGTCTTGCATGGAACACCTTTTTTAGGAGGGCAGGGTTTCATGAGCAAGGGGGACGATTGGGGAGCCTGTGGTGGCCGGCCCCCTCATGACAGGTAGCGGGCTAGCCGCCTGAAATACCCTCCATGGCCTCGCTGGCCTCCAGCCAGGCCGTTTCGACCTCTGCCTGTTCCGCGTCCAGTTGCTGCTTGTCGGCGAGGAGCTTGAGCAGGCGTGGCTTGCCCTCGGCCTCATAGAGGGCGGGCGCGGCGAGTTCCGCCTCCAGGGTGGCGCGGCGGGCGGCAAGCCGGTCGAGTTGGGCCTCCAGCTTCTGCAGGCGTTGGCGCAAGGGTTGCGCGCGCTTACGCTCCTCCGCCTCCATGCGGCGCTGGTCCTTGCGGGCGGCGGCGGAGTTGTCCGGGACCGCGGCCGGCGTCCGTGGGTCCGGGCTGCGCGGGCTGGTCCCGCCCGAGGTCCCGCCAGCCGCC
>SACH01000251.1 GCA_009928645.1 Gammaproteobacteria bacterium
GGACGGCCCTGGCGAGGTGTACGTCACGTCAGCCAGTGTCTTCGCCGGCACGGTGCTGGCCAATGACAACGGCGGCTTCCAGCTCGCCCATGCCCTCGCCCAGATCCTGGAGGAGAGGTGGTTACCCCAGTTGCCCGAGGGTTGGGTCCTGGGGCTGTATTGGCTGGCGGCCTTGTTGGGCGCGGGTATCGCCCGGCCGCATTGGTCGTCCAGGGCGAGTATCGGCCTGGCCCTGGGTGCCCTGCTGGCCTATGGGGCGCTGGGTTTTTGGTGGTATCGCCTAGGCGGGGCCTTGCTGCCCCTCGCCGGACCCGCACTGGCCCTGCTCGCCGCGACGGGTTGGTCTCATGCCATCCTCAGCCGTCAGGAGCGGCGTGACAAGGAGTTCATTCAGGGCGCCTTCGCCCGTTATCTGCACCCCGATTGGGTCAAGCAATTGCTGGCCAATCCCCAACTGCTGGGCATGGGCGGTGAGCGGCGGGAGATCACCGTGCTATTCACGGATGTGGCGGGTTTCACTTCCACCGCGGAAGGTCTGTCCGCCCCGACCCTGGTACATGTCCTTAGTCGCTACCTGGAGGGCATGACCCAACTCATCATCGCCCATGGCGGGGCGGTGAATAAGTATCTGGGGGATGGCATCATGATCCTGTTTGGCGCCCCGGTCGCTCAACCCGATCATGCCCAGCGGGCCCTGCGTTGCGCCCTGGCCCTGGATGCCTTTGCCGAGCGGTTTCGGCGCCTGGCCACGGACCCCGATGGTCAGCCCGTCGCCTTTGGCCAGACCCGGATCGGGGTCCATACCGGCGAGGCCACGGTCGGCAACTTTGGCTCCCACGCCAAGCTTGAATACACGGCGATTGGCGATGTCGTCAACGTCGCCTCCCGTCTTGAGGGCCTGAATGCCTACTTTGGCACCCGCGTGGCGGTCAGCGAGGCGACCCGGCGACTGGCGGCTCCTCATGACTGGGCATTCCGCCCCATGGGGGAGGTGATGGTCAAGGGCAAGGAGGAGGCGCTGCTGGTCTTCACCCCCCAGGTGGCGGACGAGGCGTCTGCGGGGTGGCGACAAGCCTATGACCAGGCCTATGCCCTGATGGCGGCCAGGGATCCCGCCGCGCCCGCCGCCTTCGCCGCCCTGCATGAACGCGATCCCCAGGATGCCCTGACGGCGTATCACGCCCGCCGCCTCCAGTCCGGTGAGCGGGGGGCGCGGATCAGACTGACCTCGAAATAGCCCGGGACCTGTTCAGCATCCCCTTTTTTTGATCATCACTCATCACGACGGCTACCCCATGACCTCAACCCTTCCTTCCGCCACCGACCTGATCCTGGTGCTGGGTGGTGCCCTGACCATCTATTTCCTGCTCATCCTGCTGGCGCAGGGGCTGCGTCGCTGGCGTGACATGCGTTTTCGCTGGGTCTATCACTTGTTCGCCGCCTCGGCGGGCCTGTTGATCAGCCTGCAATGGTTGCTGACGGATGGGGTTGATTTTACTTGGCGAGATCCGCTCATCCGGCATCTGACGGCAGCGGTGACGATCCTCGCCGCCTTTCCCCTCACTACCCTGCTGGTGCGGGTCATCTGGGGAGGAAAACATCAGGCGGACCTCAAGTCGGCGGGCCCCCAGATCCTTATCGACACCATCCGCATCCTCATCCTGCTGCTTGCGGTGGTCCTGGCCTTGCAGTTTGTCTATGACCTGGAAGTGCCGGGGCTGCTGGCCGGTTCAGGCATCATGGCCATCATCCTGGGCCTGGCCATGCAAGACCTGCTGGGTAACCTGATCGCCGGGGTCTCCCTGCATTTCGAGAAGACCTACAAACCTGGCGACTGGCTGCTTGTCAACAATACCCATGCCAAGGTCATCGAGATCTCCTGGCGCTCGACCTTGCTGCTGACGAACGATGACGTCCTGATCGATGTCCCCAATACCGAGATCACCAAGCATTCCGTAACCAATTTTCAACTGCCCACCCCGCGACATGCGGTGAAGGCCAACCTCAGTCTGCATTACGACATCCCGCCCCTGAGGGCGAAGGCCATCCTCAAACAGGCCGCCTTGTGCGTGCCCGGGGTATGCCCGGAACCGGCACCCGTGGTGCTGCTCAAGGATTTTCTCGATTCGGGGGTCAGTTACGAGATCAAGGTTTGGATCGAGGATCACGGCCAGATGAATCGCATCCTCAGCGACGTCAGGACCAATGCCTGGTATGCGTCGCGGCGCGAGGGTTTCGTCATGCCCTATCCGCAGTTGGTTCTCCATCGCCCCCATTCCCGGGACACCTCGGGTCATGCCCGGGAACTGGCTGCCAGGGTGCTGCGGGGGCATGAATTGCTCGAATTCATTCCTGGTGAACAACTCGATCATCTGGTGAGGGAAAGCGCCGTCCAGATGTTCGCCAATGCCGAACATATCGTCCGCCAGGGGGAGGCGGGGGCGTCCATGTTCCTGCTGGTGAAGGGTGAGGTGGAGGTCTTGATCGACCGCGATGGCCACCGGACCTGCGTTGCCCGGCTCGGCTCTGGTGACTGCTTCGGGGAGATGAGTCTGCTTACCGGCGCGCCGCGCACGGCGACGGTGGTCGCGGTTGGCGAGGTCGAGGCGGTGGAGATCGACAAGACCGTCTTTGGCGCCCTGGTCAGTGACAACCCCGAGATGCTCACCAATCTGAGTGAACTCCTCGCCAAACGTCAACTGGCCAATGAGCAACTGACCAGCGAGGCCCCCGCCCAGCAAGTGGAGGCGGTGAGACGGGGGGTGCTGGGCAAGCTCAGGGAGTTCTTCTCGCTGTAGATTCGCCTACCGTCTGAATCAGGACCACTGCCAGGAGGCCGCCATGACCAAACCGCTGTTTAACGCCCGCCTGCTGGTCGAGGCCCGGGGCAAAACCGTCCCGGGCCTGGATCTGGATGAGGAACGGTGGCGCATCGTCGCCAACTGGGCCGCCAGCGCTGCTAGCGGCGCGCTCCTGGGCCAGAAGGAAAAGCCGCTCCAAGGCCAGTTCCTCAGC
This sequence comes from Gammaproteobacteria bacterium, assembly GCA_009928645.1. Classification (GTDB taxonomy): domain Bacteria; phylum Pseudomonadota; class Gammaproteobacteria; order Chromatiales; family Chromatiaceae; genus M0108. The sequence continues at coordinate 3,016 of SACH01000251.1, forward strand.
GAGGTCATGGACCGCGTGCTCGGCTACCGCCTGATCGTTGGCCCGGATCAGCTCCACCACCAGGAGCCCGAGACCAGTTCCAAGGCGGTGAAGGGCTACCGGCCACCGGACGCCCGCCTGGGCTGGTATGGCCCCGCTATCGACCTGACGCGGGCGGTGCTGGAACTCAAGGCCCCGGGCGCCGACCTGGATGCCCGGCAGGGCGCGGGTTATGGCCGGCTCACCCCGGTGGAACAGGCCTTTGGCTATGCCACCAAGGTGGACGGCTGCCGCTGGGTCCTGGTCGGTAACTTCAGCGAGCTGCGCCTCTACCGCACCGACCGCGGCCAGGGTTACTGCCAGCGCTTCCTCCTCGCCGACCTGTCCGACCCGGATCGCCTGGGCGACTTCCTCTTTTTGCTCTCCCGGGCCACCCTGCTCGGGGCCGATCCCGCCGGCGCGAGCCCGGTCGAACGCCTGGCCAGCCAGACCCACAGCGAAGAGGAGCGCATCACCAAGGCCTTCTATGTCTTCTATCGGGACCTGCGCCTGGACCTCTTCCACCAGTTGCGGCGCGACAACCCGCCGCCC
>SACH01000252.1 GCA_009928645.1 Gammaproteobacteria bacterium
CTCGTTGGTCCGGGTGAATCGCGGGTCCTGGCATAGCTCCTCGGCGGGCCACCAGCGGGGCTCGAGTTCCAGGCGCTCACCGCTCATGCCGACGAGCTTGATCCAGACGTACTTGGCCATGGCGTGCTCTCCTCTGCTTTCGTTATCGATGAGGTAGGCCCCGGACACCACGCGGGCGCCGGGGCTGGGGTGGGACAGGAATCAGGCGCGTTCGGGGTCAGTCACGGTCGCACCCGTCCTCCAGGGCGGCCATGGCCGCGTCCGGGTCCAGGCCGAAACGCTGACAGGTGCGCTCGATGGCGTCCCGTGGGGCCTGGCGGCCAATGACCAGAAAGACCGGCCCCTCGGCGCCTTGCTCGAAGGAGACCTGAGTCTCGTCGAAACGCACGCACGCCAGCCGGGGGTCGTCCGGGCGAACCGGGATGACGGTCGAAGCGGTGAAGGGGTCGGTACCGGGGGTGCCATAGGGCAGGGTGGGCTCAGACATGATGCACCTCAACGTCATTTAGGCTGATCCAGAGCCCATCAGGGCGTTGTGCCATGGGGGTAGCGGTCAGGTCGTCCGCGTCAAGTCGCAGCTCGTGGGCACAGTCCGCGATGGCGGCCTGGGCGGAGGGGGCGGCATAGATACCCCAGGAGCCAGCCGGGGCAAAGACTTCGTAGTAATCAGCCATGGGTGCGGCCTCCCAGAAAACGGGCGATACCTTCGGCGCGTGACATGAGGTGCCGGGCGGCAATCGTGCCGTCGTCGAGCCACCGCGCCACGATGTTAGCCTCCTCGGCGCCCCGGCGGTCTTCCTGGGCGAGGATGGCGGTCAGCCGTTGGTTGACGGTGGAGCGTAGCGCGTCCAGTTCGGCCAGGACGGCGCTTTGGCCTGCGTGAATGCGGGCGAGATCGGATGTCATGGTGTCGGTCTCCAGTTTGGGATGGATGACCGACCGCTGGGGGCGGGGTGGGCAAGGTGCACGGATACCCGCTTGGGGTATCATGGGTTCCTGCCGGTGCCGGGCCGTTAGAGCGGTCGGGCTTTGCCATCGGGGGATTCGCAGTCTCCCGGTGGACGGCTCAATCTTCCCCCCTCTCTCGCCCCCGTGTCAACCGACTTTCAGCCCTTCTGGAGCCCGCCAGGGCGTCGATTGGGGTTGGGCCTTTAATTTGTGCAGCATCACCAGGACGGGCGCGTAAGGCGGGCTTGTAGCGCGTCAGAAGGGCTTAGGGCCAGACACCCCAATCGGCATGATCCGGCTTCACCCCGTCGCGGAACTGGTTGAAGTCACGGTCGGGGGCGGTCTGCGCCCAGCGGAGGATGGGATCGTCCGGGCCGGTACCGATCGCGCTCATCAGGCTCATGACGGCCTCGCGCACCGAGCCCGCGGACATGCCAGCCATGGGACCGGCGGCGGCACTGGCGGGCGCCTTGTTCTCCAAGGCTTGCAACCGGGCGAGTTGGCTAGGGGTTGGCATGGGCGGCGGCCTCCAGGCGTTTCAGGCGCTCCTCAAAATCCAGAACCTCTAGGGTCCGGGTCAGGGCGTTGACCGCCGCCGCGAGGGCCTGGGCCTGGCTGGGGGACAGGACACCTTGCTCGATGGCCTGCATGATGCGGGTCGGGGCCGCGGCCAGGTCGCCCAGGGGGATCGGAACGGGGGCCTCGGTGGCGCGTAACGGGGGCAGACACCGATCAAGCAAGACCTTGGCGGCGCCCACGTCGCCCTCGGTGGCCTTGACCTCCAGGGCGGCGATGATCTCCGGGGCCTTGGCCAGCAGGTCGGCGCGAAGTTGCTGCTCCCCGGTGGCGCGGGGCTTCTTGACACGTCCGGCGGGGTTGCCGGATTGGCCTTTTTTCCAGGTCATGTGCTTAGAGTTGCTTGTCTGCTTAGATCAGGTCGGGAGCAAGGGAAAGGTGCCGCCAGATCGCTCCCCCGACGGCGAGGGGTCCCGTGCTCCGGCGATCTCGGAGTTTTTTCCGTCTTGGCACCACCGATGACGGATCGGTGAGTTACGAAGCGGGTGCCTCGCCATCCCCGCGACGGGAATTAGGTAGTCGGGGCCGCGACCGACCAGGCGGCTCCTGGCGGGCGATCTCGGCAATCGCCGCGATGGAAGCGGCGTCGCCCATGTCCGCCAGCCTGGCAAGTTCCTGAAGCCAGGCTTTACCCCGGCGGCGAAGGAGCTGCTTGGCCTCGCGGCTCAAGTTGGGGCTGGGTCCGCCCCGGTCGATGCGGGCGACGGCGGGCATGTCAGACTTTCACCCCGACCCCGGCCAGGGCGGTCTGCAACTTGGAGCTGATGCTGACGGTCAACCGGCCGTAACCGCGGCGGGCCTCGGTGATAAGAGTGGCCAGGCGGTCGTCCAGAATCGCGGCCATGGCGCCATAAGCCTGGCGCTTGGTGTCGTCCACCTCGGCCTGCCAGCGTTTGGCCCATGCGGTCTCGGCCTCGCGGGCGGGGGCCTCGGATTGGAGCTTGGTTTCCAGTTCCCGCAGCACCTCATGGTCCATCGCCAGCAGGGCAACCTCGGCGGCGTCCCCGTCGCGCTCGTCACCCTGAGCCCGGCGGTCGAGGATGGCCTGCTTGCGGGCGGCCAGGTCTGCCAGGCGCCCCCGCAGCCGGGCCAGGCGCTCGTCATAGGCCCGAACCGCGGTGGCGCGGTCCTCGTTGGCCAAGCGTTCCGCCACCGCGTTCAGGGCCGTCGCGCCGTGCAGGGTGGGGATCTCGGGGACCAGGAGCTCGGCAAACTTGGCGATGGCGGCCTTGACCTCGGCCTGAGCCTCCCGCACCAGCCGGTCGGCCTCCTCGCGCATAGCAGCCTGGCGGTCGGCCTCGGCCTGGGCGGCGTCCCCCTGGCGGGCCTCCTCGATGGCCTTCAGCCGGTCCTGGGCCGCTACCAGGCGCTCACGATGAGCCTGGGTATCCTCGCCAGCCTCGGCGGCGGTGGCCAAGCTCTCCTCGGCGTCAATAACGGCGTGCTGGGCTTGTTCGAGTAAGCGGGCGGTCGGGTCGGTCATGAGGTTGTCCGGGGTTGCGTGAAGTTGAGGCTAAGTTACCGTCCCGACATGGCCAGTTGTGAGTGCCAGCAAAAATCGCCATCGCATAAAAGCCCCGCGGGGTGGAACTGCGCCCTGCCGGCCTCGTAGTCGTCCACCAGGCGCAGCAAGTCACGGCGCCAATCGTCGGGGGCGGACTTGCGCAGCCAGATAACTCGGGTCCGCCGGGGGCGCTCCCTGGCCAGCTTGGCGCTGATGCTGGCTGATCGCACCTGGGGAGCATCCGGGTCGCGGCGCCCCCAGACGGGCAAGTGGCACTTCAGCATCTCCGGGTACGCGGGGTCGGGCCGGAGAGGTAGCAGCAGGTCTTCCTTGGGCCGGGGCTGACGGGCAAGTGGCCTGGGTTGTGGTTGGGGGTCCACGCCAAAGAAGCTCTTTAACATGGCCTTGGCGATAACTTCGCCGCGGCTGGGGGGTACGGTCTTCATGAGCGACGTTTCCTGACGGTGATGCCGCCACGATGGATTTCAGTTGCTGTGCGGGCGGTCAATCGCTTCACTTCCCCCCAGAACGCTGACAGGCTTTCTTG
>SACH01000253.1 GCA_009928645.1 Gammaproteobacteria bacterium
TTGGCCTTGGGGGTGGATGGCGCCTGGCTGCTGACCCGGGTAAGTGGCCTGGGCACCGATAGTGGCCTGGCCGAACTGGCCTTGGCCAGGGCCCTGGCCGGCGTATTGGCCCTGCGACTGCGTCTGGGGCTGGGCCGGGAGCAGGTTAGCGGCGCCCTGAGGCGCGAACGGGGTAGCGTAGGGGGCATTCATGCGGTTTGCTCCCCAGCGCTTTTCTCGGTGGAGGTCTCAGTGCCCTTTTCAGCTTGGGGCTGGGTGAGGTGGTTCAGGGCATACATCACCGCCGTGCCGGTGGCGAGGGTGGCGAGCAGGGAGAGTGCCGGCGAGGAGCGGAACTGGGAGGCCACCAGTCCGGCGGTCCCGGCGGCGAGGCCGGCGGCCAGGCTGGCCTTGAGGGTGGCGGTGATCGCCACCGCGGGATCGACTTCCTGATCCTGATAACGGCGCAGGTTCTGGGCCCCGGCACCGCAGGCCCCCACCACCGCGCCGACCTTGGCGAGTTGCCAGGCGCTGTTCAGGGGCGCGGCGGCATAACCGGTGTACCCGGCTTCGCTGGGGTAGCTGGCATAGCCCGATGGGTAGGTGGGGTAATTGGCGGAATAGTGACTGGACATGAGGTTACTCCTGATCCGTTGTGGTTTGTTTGGAAGTGCGACGCGGCTGCCGCCGGGGGGTGGGCGCCGCGATGGCCCCGGCCTCGGTAGCGTCTGGGGTGTTTGGCTTGGCCGATGGACCGCCACTGGCGCCGGCATCGGCACTGACGGTGGCGTCTCCGCCCTGGGGCGCCGGCTGGCGCCGAAACAGGCCCTTGAGGAGCAGGGTCAGGGCCGCGCCGACGATGAGACCGCCGGCCAGGTCGAAGAGGTTCTTGTTCACCCCGTGGTGATACTGATGACCGTGGTCGCTCATGAGGCCTTACCGGGAGCGTAGCGGCCCAGGGCATAGAGTGCCGCGGCGGAAGTGGCGAACAGGATCCCCAGGCGCAGGGGGCCCTGGTCGGTGATGGCCGCCGCGGCGGCACCCGCCAGGGCCGTAGCCACCCCGGCGCTGAGGGCGGTGCGACCCACCTCGGTCAGGGCAGTGTTGGCCGGCACCTCCCCGGCCATCATGGGGTCCAGGTTACGCGCCGTGGCGACCGCGCCACCTACCACCGCGCCGAGGAGTGCGAGGCGGGCCAGTTCGGTGCAGCCATCCGGGCGGGGGGCGGTCGCGAGGGGATAGGCCGGGTGGCCCAGGCTGTAGGAGGCGGCCTCATATCCGACAGGGGGGTCGGGAAGGCTCGCGGGGTAAAAATAGTTACTCATGGCCAGCCTCCTCACCCGCCGCCGCTGCGGTGGCCCCGCCACCAAACATCTGGCTCATCTTGTCCTTGGCCTTGGCGCCGGTATTAAAGAGGGCCTGCTGGAGGCTCTCGTTGGTCAGCAGCAACACCGCCGCCGCACCCACCAGGGCACCCTTCCAGAAGTCCGTATCACTGAAGTCGAGCATCTTGGTCAGACTGGAAAGGCCATTGCCACCGCTGGCGATCTCCGCCACCAGGTCGTTCATCCCCACGCCATGCCGGGCACCCGCACCCTGGGCGCCGATATGCCCCTGGCTCTGGCCCATGCTATAGGCCTGTCCCCCCATGGCGCCCTGGCCGGCGTAGGCCATGGCCTCGGGGGGGTAGCCACCCAGCCCCGCCGGGGCGAATTGGGCATATTGGGCATAGCCGGGCATCCCCTGGCCGGCCATGGCCGCCTGGTAATAGCCTGGCGTGGCTGACGGGGCGGGTCCCGCGGCAAATCCGGGTGCGTAGCCAGCGGGCGCTTGGAGATACTGTCCGGTAGTCGGGTAATAACCGGCCGGTGCATAGCCCATGGGTCCCGGGCCAGTCGGTGCATAGCCAGGCGGTGCGTAGCCCGCCGGGGGATAGCCGGCCTGGGCATAACCACCTGGGGCATAGCCAGCCTGGGCATAGCCGCCGGGGATCCCCTGGGCATTCGCCTGGTAATAGCCAGGTCCCGCCGGGCCCTCGTAACCGCCCTGGCCGTAGCCCTGGCCCATGCCTTCGGGTTGCCCCACAGCATAAGCCATGCCCATGGCGCCTTGGGGCCCCTGGGCATGGCCCTGGCTCATGCCGCCTTGTGCTCCCTGGGCATAACCCTGCGCCACGCCGCCTGGTTGCCCTTGGCCCATGGCACCCTGTTGGCCGCCGTACATGCCCTGGCCGCCTTGACCATAACCCTGTCCGCCGGCCATTCCCTGTCCCTCCTGGCCGAAGCCCTGACCGGCTGAGATACCCGGTCCTGCCTGACCGTAACCCTGACCGCCGTACCTGCCCTGACCCTCCTGGCCATAGCCTTGGTTGCCGGCCATGCCCTGGTAACCCGGGCCCTCGGCGGCACCCATGCCGATGCCTTCGCGTGCCTGGCCCTGGCTCTGGCCGAAGGGGCCCGATTGGTTTTCGCTCATGGCGGAGTCTCCTGATTGAAAAAGTAATTTTTGCTGTGAAGATGAAGGTGGCTCAGGCTTGACCAGGGTTCTGGCGCATTCAGCCGACGCCCTGTAGCAGTTGTCCGATGATGGTCCGGGCCTCGGCCTCCTCGCCGTGGAGCAGGGCCGGCCACAACCCCGGGGTGAGCCGGGTCGGGTCGTACTCGATGATCACCGTGGCGGCGGCCGGATTGAGGCGGACGTCCCGGATGCCGTGGCTGCTGGCGAGGACCCCCTTGACGGTATCCAGGTCGAAGTCACGGATCTGGCTGAAGAGGGAGGCCGCGATCCGGAGGCGAATCCGTCCCGGCAACTGGTGGACGATGGACAGATGCTGGCGCAGGGCCAGCAATTGCCCGATGGCCGGGTGACTGGTGGCTGGATGACCGACCGGCTGACTGGCAAAGCCACTTGCCGGATGACTGGCTGCATGATTGGCCGAGTCACTTGTGGGGTGACTGATCAGGGCGTTGGCCGCGATTGCAGGCATAAGGGTTCAGACCTCTGGAAAATCAGTGTTTACTTTCCCGCCCGTGATATTCCTGGCCATGCCCAGCCTATCCCGGGCGGGAACCGAGGGCGGCTCATCAGGGAATCGGCTGGCGAGTGCCAGCCGGGGATTTTCGACCGGCCTGTTACGCCTGGCGCCTTTCGGTTCGCCGTAACCGGCTACGCGGTTGTGATTGCCGCCTAGCGACTTACGACCGGGGTTATTGGTCGAGTGGCGGCTTGCGCTTGCGGTTGCGGTCAGGCGACTCAGGCCGCGCTGGTCACCAGGCGTGTCGGCAATTTCGCCTGGCGGCTGGCCCAGTGCTTCATCCCGACCAACACCAGGCCCAGGGTCAGCAGGATGCCCAGGGTCCAAGCGGTGGATTGCAGCGGGTGTTGGCCAAAGGTGGCGAGCTGGTAGTAGAGGGTGGCGACGCCATAGCCCATGCCGGTGGACCAGAGGGCGATGAAACTGGCCCAGCGCAGGTTGGCCTCGCGGTAAACGGCGCCCAGGACCGCCACGCAGGGGAAGTAGAGCAGCACCAGCAGCAGGTAGGCGAAGGCGCCGGCGGTACCGTCGAAGAGCTTGGCCATGGCGCCGAAGGT
>SACH01000055.1 GCA_009928645.1 Gammaproteobacteria bacterium
GCGAGGTCTGAAAAATGACGCGGTGGCGCTCCTCGCTGCGGGATTTCTCGGCGAGGGCCAGGGCCAGGCGGCGGTTGACCCGATAGATATAGAGGGCGATGGCGCTGACGGCCGTCAGCAGGGCCAGGGCGATAAAGAGCTTGGTCAGGTCGGGAGGGGTGTCCGGCTCGTAGAGAAAACCATCCAGCGAGAAGTCGGCGGACAGCAGGCCCAGATCGGCGTAGGTCTCGGCGATATGACGCCAGCGGCCCTGGTTCATGTAGCCGACTTCGACCAGGTCGGCGCGGAGCAGGGGCGCCATGCGTTGGGCCTCGAACCGATAGAAGTCCCGCGGATGCTGCTGGGAATACTTGGCGACAATCAGGTCGGTGATTTCCTCGGGGTGTGCCATCGCATAGCGCCAGCCGCGCAGGCTGGCGTCCCGGAAGGCGCGCACCCGTTGGGGATGGGCCTTCAGTTCCTGCTCGGTGGTGAACAGATTGTCACCGTAAAAGTCGATGCCGCCCATGCGAGGGCTGTAAGTCTGATAAGCGCTGCCGGCACGGTCGAGATAGTAGGGCTCATAGGTGTCGTAGGCGCTGATGGCGTCCACGTCGCCTTGAATCAATTCCTCGTAGTGCTCCGCATGGCCGAGGGGTACCTGGACAAGCTGGTCGAGGGTGATGCCTTCCTGCTTGAGATAGGCGATCAATTCGTCGGACTGGGGTTCGAGCATGACGCGCTTGCCCACGAGGTCGCGGATGCCCGGGATACCCTGGGTGGCGTCGCCCCGATGGACCAGCAGCACCAGCGGCGAGTGCTGGAAGATCACCGCCAGCACCACGACCGGCTGACCGGCCTTGCGCGCCAGCAGCAGGCTGCTGGTGCCGACACCGTACTGGGCATTGCCGGCCAATACGGAGGCCACGGGGTCGATGTACGGGCCGCCTAGCCGTAGAAGCACATTCAAGCCGGCTTCGCGGTAGTAGCCCTTTTCCAGGGCCGCGTAGTAGCCGGCGAACTGAAAGGCGTGGGTCCACTTGAGTTGGAGGGTTACGGTCTCCATCGCCCAGGCCGGTGACAGGGCTAACAGTGACAGGGCGCAGATCCAAAGACCGGCAAGCATTACCCACCGCCGGAGGGCGCGACGGAGGATGGCAAGAAGGGCGAGAGGGGGCATGGCGGCGCTAGCATAATCGGCATGGATGGCAATGGATACTTATACACGCGCGGCAAATCATTCAAAGGGCCAAAGGGCCAAAGGGCCATGACTTCGCGACGAGGTCCGCGGCGAACCAGTCCTCAGGAGGGGCGGCTATCTTGAGCAGTCGGAGCGAACAGGGGCGCCAGTTCGTCGGCGAAATAGGTCAGGGCATTGCGTACCGGCAGGGGCAGGCCGCCGCCGAGGGCGCAGAGGGAGCCGTCTTCCAGGGTGGCGAGGAGGTCCTCGAACAGGGCGCGATCGATCTTGCGTCCCTGGTGGTGGGCACCTTCCAGCAGCTCCTGGCCCCGGCGGGTGCCGATGCGGCAGGGGAAGCACTTGCCGCAGGATTCCCGCGCCGCGAAGGCGAACAGGTGGCTGAGAAGTTCCGCCAGGGGAAAGTGTGCGGGGATGGCGACGATGCCGGCGTGGCCCAGCAGGAAGCCGTGATGGGCGAAGGACTCGAAGTCCAGGGTCAGGTCGGCCACCTTGCTGGCGGGGACCAGGCCGCCCAGGGGGCCGCCAATCTGGTAGGCCTTCACCGGGTAGTGGGTGCCGCCGCCCAGGTCATCCAGGATCTCCCGCAGGGGCGTGCCCATCTCGATCTCGTAAACGCCGGGCCGCCGGAAACCGCCGTCAAGGGAGACCAGCTTGGTGCCGGTGCAGGCGGGGATGCCCCGGGCGGCGTAGGCCCGGCCGCCGGCGGTGAGGATGGGGGGCAGGTTGGCCAGGGTCTCGACGTTGCTGAGCAGGGTGGGCTGGCCGAACAGGCCGTAATGGGTGGGGTAGGGTGGGCGGGTACGGACCTCGGGGCGCAGGCCCTCGATGGAGTTGAGGAGGGCGGTCTCCTCCCCGCAGACATAGGCCCCGGCGCCCGTGACGACATGCAAGCGAAAAGGTGGCACGGCGGAGGGTGCGTTGCCGCCGGCGCTTCTGTCCGTGCTGTCGGCGCTGTTGGAACTGGCACCGATGACAGGGCCCCGGCTGGCGGGAGGGATTGAGGGGGCGAGGGGGGGCGGGCTGGCGTGGGGACTCTCGCCTTTGCCTACGGTCCGGTTCATCGCCTCGAAGCGGGCGATGGCGGCCTGAATCGCCTGGATGGCCTCGGGATATTCGGCCCGGATGTAGAGGACGCCCTCCGTGGCGCCGATGATCCGGGCCGCCGCCAGCATGCCCCCCAGGATGGCCTGGGGCCGTTCCTCCAGGAGCCACTTGTCGGAAAAGGCCCCAGGGTCACCCTCGTCCGCATTGCAGACGACATACTTACGCTCGCCGGGGGCCTCCCGCGCTGCCTTGAGCTTGAGGTGGAGGGGATAGCCAGCACCCCCCCGACCACGCAGCCCCGAGTGGGTGATCTCGATGAGGGCCTGCTCCGGGTCACGGAGGTGAGCCAGCAGGGTGGCGTAGTAGTCCTCCGCTGGTGGGAGGGGGGCGAGGAGGGTGGGGGATGTCACATTGGTCCTGGTCGGGACGGCTGGCGGGGCCTGGTGGGGCGGATCGTCCAGAAAAGCGGTGCCCCCCTTATGGAGGAAGGCATCGTTGCGGTGGCACTGACCGAGGCAGGTCGCCTGCCCAATCGCCTCCGGGCCGAAGTGCTCGGCCAGCCGCGCCGCCACCGCGGTCGTCCGCCCGGAGACCAGGCAGGCAGTGCCGTCACAGGCGAACACCCGTTTCCCCTCCTGCTGCTGACGGGGAAAGTGGTAACAGGAACTGGCACCGATCAGGCTGGCCTCGCCGGTATGGCTGGACTCGGCCAGGGCGGCAAAGGGCCGCTCCTGACCGGAGGCGGCGGCGGCCTGGGTCTGGGCATGCAGTCCGGGGGCGAGGGCCAGGCGCGCGGCGAGGCCGCGGAGATTTTTGGACATCGGAACGGGGGACCGGTGGGAAAGTCCCGCCCCTCAGCCCTGGTCCCGCCGGGGGCGGCGCAGCTCCAGCAGCTTGGCGCAGCCGGCGCTCAGATTTCCCCAGTCCTTGGGCATTTCCATGCGGGCGACCGTGGCCGTGGGTAACAGCTTGCCATCCGCGGGGGTCTCCACCTCATCACCAAGGAGAAAACGCAGCAGGTCTTCCATCCCGGGATTGTGGCCGACGAGGAGCAGCGCAGCGCTCTTCGCCGGGCAACGGCCAAGGACTTCGAGGAGGGAGTTCACCCCGGATTCGTAGACCTCCTCGTCCCAAATGATCTTCTTTTCCTTGAAATGCATGGCCTTGCAAACCAGGAGCGTGGTCTCCCTGGCGCGCGCGGCGGGTGAACTGACCACCAGGTCAGGTACCCGGCCCCCGTGCAACAGCCATTCGCCCACCGCGGGCGCGTCCTGACGGCCCCGCTTGGCCAGGGGGCGGTCGAAGTCGTTCTGAAAGCCGCTGTCCCAGTCGGATTTGGCGTGGCGCAGCAGGAGCAGTTCACGGGTCATGTGCAAGAAACCTCGGGAGGGATGGAACGGGGCAAGGTGGCGAATCGAGGACGATTCTATAGGAGAGAGGTTGATTTCACAGCCTCTTAACCCAGGGCCGCCAGCAACCGATCGATCATGCTCTGGGCCTGCCCCAGATAGCCGGCGCCAAAGAGGTTGAGGTGATTGAGGACGTGGTAGAGATTGTAGAGATCGCGCCGGACCGGGTAGCCAGGGTCCAGGGGCCAGGCCTCGCGGTAGGCGGCGTAGAAGTCGGCGCTGAAACCACCGAACAGTTCGGTCATGGCCAGGTCGGCCTCCCGGTCGCCGTAGTAGGTGGCGGGGTCGAAGATCACCGCTTGTCCGGCCTGGTCATAGGCCAGGTTCCCCCCCCAGAGGTCACCGTGGAGCAGGGCCGGCGGCGGGGCCTGGTCAAGCAGGGCGGGGCAGGCCGCCAGCAGCCGCTGGCCGCGCTCCTGGAGACGACCGCCATAGCCCCGCGCCAGGGCCAGGTCGAGCTGGGGACCCAGTCGCCGCGCCTGCCAGAAGCAGGTCCAGTCCGGATCTTCGTCATTGGCCTGGGGCGTGGCGCCGATGAAGTTGTCGTGCCGCCAGCCAAACCGGTCCTGGGTCTGGCGGTGCAGCGCGGCGAGTTGGCGACCAGCGGTGGCCGGGCTCCGGGGGCCAGCGCCGCCAAAGGCGATGAATTCCAGGACCAGAAAGGCCTCGTCCCCCGCCGTACCGACGCAAAGGGGGCGGGGGACGCGGATCGCCTCCGCCGCTGCCAGGGCCTCCAGGCCCGCTGACTCTGCCGCGAACATGTCCAACCGCCGCGCGCTATTGAGCTTGACGAACCAGGCATGGCTTCCGTCCCGTAGGACGAAGGCACGATTGATGCAACCACCGCCGAGTTCCTGGCGTGATTGGGGCTGGCAGGGTTGGCCAGTGGCGGCCGTGATGGCGGCGGCGATGGGATGCCAATCGGTCATAAGGCCTGATCCTCGGGGCGGATAAAGTGGGTAGAAGACCTGAATCAGCCAGGACTTTGTGCACAGTGGGGGCGAGGGTGATCTTGCTGGGGGCGGAGTTTATCCCGCCGTGGGTTGAGGAGGATGCGCCGGGTATAGAATCTCACCTCCCGCGGTGCGGCCCCCCGCTCATTGCCTCCGGCCGGACCCAGCCCCATCAACTCCGCCTCATCCTCTGGGAGAAGCCTGCCATTATCCTGCGGATCGCCCTGCCGGTGCCGCTGCCGGAGCTGTTCGATTATCTGCCGCCGGCGGCGGGGCCAACACCCGTGCCCCCGCCAGCGCCTGGTCCTGGGCTAGTGCAAGCACCAGATCCCGGCCCAGATTCCGCGCAAGATGATCTCGTGCCGGCGCTAGTCCCGGGCGCGGTGCCAGTGCCGCTGCCAACGGTCGCGCCGGGGATGCGGGTCCAGGTGCCCTTCGGTGCTGGTGTGCGGGTGGGGATGATCGTTGCCCTGGGGCTGGACAGTGATCAGCCACTGGAGCGGCTCAAGCCCATCCTGGCGCTGATCGATGATCGTCCCCTGCTGGGGGCGGGGGACCTGGCACTCATCCTCTGGGCCGCCGATTATTACCGCCAACCCCCGGGGGAGGCCTTGTTCGCCGCCCTGCCGGCGCGGTTGCGGCGGGCCGTGCCCCTTCTGGTCCCGCCCTCTTCCAAAGAGCCGGGCCCGGGCCTGACGGCGCTGGGCAAGGCCCCGGCGACGGGCCCGGAACTCAATGCTCACCAGGATGCGGCGGTGAGCGCGATGCTGGCCGCGCTGGGACGCTTTCAGCCCTTTCTGCTGGAGGGTGTTACGGGTAGCGGCAAGACCGAGGTCTACCTCCGGCTGTTACTGGCGGTGGTGGCGGCAGGCGGGCAGGCCCTGCTGCTGGTGCCGGAGATCGGGCTCACCCCCCAGCTCCGCCGGCGGCTGGAGGCGCGCCTGCCGGGGCGGCTGGTGACCCTGCACTCCGGCCTCAGCGCCACGGCGCGGGAACTGGCCTGGCAGGCGGCGGTCAGCGGGGCGGCGGACCTGGTGCTCGGGACCCGCTCCGCGGTCTTCACCCCCCTGCCGCGTCTGCGCCTCATCCTGGTGGACGAGGAGCACGACCTGTCCTTCAAGCAACAGGACGGCTTTCGCTACTCCGCCCGGGACCTGGCGGTGCGCCGCGCCCAACAGGCCGGCTGCCCCCTGGTGCTGGGCTCGGCGACGCCCTCCCTGGAGAGCCTACGCAACGTCGCCCTGGGTCGCTACGCGCGCCTGGAACTGCCGGAGCGGGCTGGCGGCGCCGCCCACCCCGCCATCGGCTTGCTCGACATCCGCGGTCAGCCCCTGCGCGGCGGTCTGTCCCAGGTTCTGATCCGGCTGATGCGCGAGCAGTTCGCCGCCGGCAACCAGGTCCTGCTCTTCCTCAATCGCCGCGGCTTCGCCCCGGTCCTCACCTGCCACGACTGCGGCTGGGTGGGTGGCTGTCCCCACTGTGACGCCCGCCTCACCCTGCACCTGGCGGATAACCGCCTCTGGTGCCATCACTGCGGCCTAGTCCGGCCCTTGCCACCGGCCTGTCCCCAGTGCGGTGGGCTCGACATCCGCCCCCTGGGCCAGGGGACCGAGCGCCTGGAGGGGGAACTTCAGGCCCTGTTCCCCGACATCCGCGTCGCCCGGGTGGACCGGGACAGCACCCGCCGCAAGGGCGAATTGGACCGGCTCCTGGCGGCGGCCCGCGCCGGGGAATACTCGCTGCTGGTCGGCACCCAGATGCTGGCCAAGGGCCACCACTTTCCCCGCGTCACCCTGGTCGGCATCTTGGATGCCGACAACGGCCTCTACGGCGCCGATTTCCGCGCCGCCGAGCGCATGGCCCAGTTGGTCATCCAGGTGGCCGGGCGCGCCGGGCGAGCGGAACGCCCCGGGCGGGTGGTGCTTCAGACCCATCACCCCGATCATCCCCTGTTGCAGACCCTGCGGCGTCAGGGCTACGCCGCCTTCGCCAGCGCAGCCCTGCGGGAACGGCGCGCGGCGGGCCTGCCCCCCTTCAGCCACCAGGCATTGCTGCGGGCTGAGGGTACCAGCCGTGAGGCCGCCCTGGGCTGGCTGCGCTTCGCCCTGGAGGCCGCGCGGCCCCTGGCATCGCCCGCCCCACGGGTCCTGGGAGCATCAGGTGCTTCAAGCGCCCAAGGTCCTCATAGTGCGCATGGGGGCCCATGTGCCCGGGGTGACGGAAGTGCTTCGGCTGCCTCGGGTGCTTCAGGTATCCAAGGGGGCAAGAGTACCCAAGGGACTCAAGGGGGTGGCGTCAGCCTCTTTGGTCCGGTCCCGGCGCCGATGGAGCGCCGTGCCGGACGCTTCCGTGCCCAGCTCCTGGTCCAGGCCCACGCCAGGGGTGATCTGCAAGGCTTTCTCGCCGGCTGGATACCGCTGCTCTACGCCCTCCGCCGCCCGGCTGGCGGGCGCTGGTCGATCGATGTCGATCCGCAGGAGCTGTACTGAAAGGGATACGGCGGCATCCACCCCACGGAATCCACCCACCCAGCCACCCAGCGGTCGCCGCTCCTCGGCAAGGGTGCCGAATACTTCCGTATCATCCCAGACCGGGGCGCGAGCCTGGATGCCGGACTAGGGCATGAGCCTCGTCGTCGCTTCTTGGGAACGGTACTAAAACCCTTCCCGTCCGATTCCTGCTATTCTTGGCTCGCCGCATTTTTGCCGGTGCCCCCCGTCCTCGCCAGTCCCGCCGGACCTGGCTTCCCACTCCAGCCATATAGCCAAGCCGCATGAAGCAACAGGTCAAGGAACTTCTCTCTACTGCATGGCGCACCCTGGTCGAGACCGGCCAGGTCAGTGACGTCGACCTGCCCGATCCCCAGGTGGAGCGCGCCCGCGATCCCGCCCATGGCGACTTCTCCACCAACCTGGCCCTGGTGATGGCCAAGGCCGGCGGCGGCAAGCCCCGGGATCTGGCGGCCAAGCTGGTCGCGGCCTTGCCCACCTCCGACCTGGTGACGCGCATCGAGATCGCCGGCCCTGGCTTCATCAATTTCTTTCTGGCGTCGAATGCCCACCTGGGCCTGATCCCGCTCATCCTCGCCGCCGGGCCTGACTATGGGCGCTGTCAGCTCGGCGCGGGCAAGCGGGTTCAGGTCGAATTCGTCTCCGCCAACCCCACCGGCCCGCTGCACGTCGGTCACGGGCGGGGCGCGGCCTATGGCGCCGTGGTGGCGGACCTGCTGGCGGCGGTGGGTTTCAACGTCCACCGGGAGTATTACGTCAACGACGCCGGCCGGCAGATGGACATCCTGGCCGCCTCCGTGTGGTTGCGCTACCTGGAGCTGTGCGGCGAGGAAGTGCGCTTTCCCGCCAACGGCTATCGCGGCGATTACGTCTGGGACATCGCCGCCAGCCTCCACCGCGACCACGCCGACGCCTACCGCCACGAGGCCGCCGAGGTCTTCGCCGGGGCGCCCGAGGATGCCGCCAGCGCTGATGAGCGCGACGCCGAGGGCAACCCCCTGCCCGGCGCCCCGGGTGGTGACAAGGAGGCCCACATCGACGCCCTGGTCACACGGGCCAAGGAATTGCTGGGCGACAACCGTTACCGCTATGTCTTCGAGCTGGGCCTCAACACCATCCTCGACGATATCCGCGATGACCTGGCTCTGTTCGGGGTGGAGTACCAGGAGTGGTACTCGGAGCGCTCCCTGACCGAGAAGGGGGCCGTCAACCGCGCCATCGAGCGGCTGCGGGAGGCTGGGCACCTCTACGAGCGGGACGGTGCCCTCTGGTTCCGCTCCACTGCCTTCGGCGACGACAAGGATCGGGTGGTGGTGCGCGACAACGGCCAGAGCACCTACTTTGCCTCCGACATCGCCTACCACATGGACAAGCTGGAGCGGGGCTTCGAGCGCGTCATCGACATCTGGGGGGCGGACCACCATGGCTACGTGCCGCGCATCAAGGGCGCCCTCCAGGCCCTGGGTGATGACCCGGCCAAGCTGGACGTCCTGCTGGTGCAGTTCGCCATCCTCTACCGCGGCGGCGAGAAGGTACAGATGTCCACCCGCTCCGGGGAGTTCGTCACCCTGCGGCAATTGCGCAAGGAGGTGGGGCGCGATGCCGCCCGCTTCTTCTACGTCATGCGTCGTTGCGAGCAGCACCTGGATTTCGACCTCGACCTGGCCAAGTCCCAGTCCAGCGATAACCCGGTGTACTACGTCCAGTACGCCCATGCCCGGGTGTGTAGCGTGCTGCGGCAGGCGGCGGAGAAGGGGCTGGCGGTGGAGCCCAGCCCGGGGTTGACCAACCTGGAGCACCTGGCGGAGAGCCACGAGCAGGACCTGCTCAAGACCCTGGCGCGCTACCCGGAGGTCGTGGAGACCGCGGCCCTCAGCGCCGAGCCGCACCAGCTCACCCATTATTTGCGCGAACTGGCTAATGCCTTTCATACCTACTACAACGCCCACCAGTTCCTGGTGGCGGATGCGGCCCTGCGCGATGCCCGCCTCAAGCTCATCCTGGCCACGCGCCAAGTGCTGCATAACGGTCTCAACCTGATCGGCGTCTCCGCGCCGGAGACCATGTGATATGGCGGGCACCAACGGCGGCGCACCTCTGAGACCGCGTCACCGCCGTGGCGGCGGGTCGGGCTTTTTCTGGTTCCTAACCGGCGGGCTGCTCGGCGCCCTGGGGGTGGCCGTCGCCTGGATGATGGATGAGCGCGCCACGCCCCCGGGCGGCGCCGCGGCTGATAACCCGCGCACGGCCCAGGCTCAGCCCCAGACCCCCCCCAAGCTGCGCTACGACTATCCGACCATCCTGCCCGATCTGGAAGTCGTAGTGCCGGAGGAGGATATGTCCGATCGGCCGCCGGCCCTGCCGCCACCGCCGGAACCCGATCCGCCACCCACCAAGGAGGTGCCCAAGACCGCGGTCAAGGGGCCGGCTAAGGAGGGCACCAAGGAGGTGAAGACCCCGGCCAAGGAGTCCCCGAAGGAGTCCACCAAGCCGGTGGCCAAGGAAGCGTCGAAGGACCCGGCCAAGACCGCTCAGGCCGAGAAACCGGCGGAAACGGCGTCCAAGCCTGGCGATAGCGAGACCTACATCCTGCAGATTGCCTCCCTGGGGACGCCGGCGGAGGCCGAGCAGTTCAAGGCCAAGCTCGCCGCGCAGGGCATCTCCGCCAGCATCCAGCAGGCCAGCGTCGACGGCAAGACGCGCTATCGCATCCGTACCGGGCCCTTTAAGGGCAAGGACACGGCCAACAAGGTCCGTGCCCAGCTTGCCAGCAAGGGCCACCAGGCCATTACCATCAAGCTTAAATAGTCGGGTGGCAGTCCGGCGCCCCTCCGCGCCAGCATGCCCGATCCTGAGTCATCCGGGGGAAGCATTCATCCCCCCCTGCGGCATGGGCTGGTAGAAGTAGCGCAAGCCGCTGATTCTCTAGCTCACTCCCCCCTGGTGGGGGAGGGCTGGGGAGCGGGGGTCTGAAAGGGGCGCCGTGGCTACACCAGATCGAAGCGCTCGAACTCCAGGGTGAACTGGCCCCGCCCCTGGGTCTGGCTGCGCAGGTCGGTGGTGTAACCCAGGACCTTCTCCAGGGCGATCTCGCAGTCGATGGTGATCCGGTCGCCCTCGGCGCGGGTGTCGCGGATGCTCGCCAGACGGGACTGGAGATCCCCCAGCACGGTGCCCAGGTTCTCTTCCGGCACCACCACCTCCATGGCCATGAGGGGCTTGAGCGGGGCCGGGTTGGCCTCCTCGAGGGCCTTGTGCACCGCCCGGGCCGCGGCGGCCTGGAGGGCCTCGGGGGAGGATGCAGCGCCGAAAACCTCGACGCGCAGGATGCGGGCGGCCACATCCTCCACCGGCGTCCCCAGCAGGGGACCGGCCTCCAGGGCGGCGCGCAGGCCGCGCTTGACTGCCGCCGCCTGCTCCATGTTCAGGGTGGCCCCGGCGGGCAGGACCTCGGGGATCTCGTCCTGGATCAGGACGCCGGCCCCCCGTTCCCGGGCCTCCACCGCCACTACCACCCGCGCCTTGCGCTCGGGGATCTTCTGCTCGATGACCGGCGGGGTGGCATGGATCTGGTCGCCGGTGCCGGCGCCGAGGATGGTCTCGCGTACCGCCACCGCCGGCCGGCCGCTGCGCACCCCGACGCGGAACTCCCGGTCCAGGCGCTCGATGACGATGGCCAGGTGCAGCTCGCCCATGCCGCGCAGCAGGCGCTGGCCGGTCTCCGGGTCCTCCTCCAGGCGCAGGGTGGGATCCTCCTCCAGGACCTTCTGCAGGGCCTCCAGCAGCTTCTCCTCCTCGGTGCCGGCGGTGGGCTCGATGGCCAGGCCCAGCACCGGCTCGCGGGCCTCGATACGTTCCAGGCGCACCAGGTGGCCGGGGGTGCAGAGGGTGTCGCCGGTGGTGGCATGGCGCAGGCCGGCGAGCAGGACGATTTCACCCGCCTTGGCCAGATCCAGGGCCGTCTTGCGTCCAGCGTCGACGTCGAAGATGCGGGAGACGATCTCGTTGACCACCCGGCCATCGCTGGTTTGCAATTGCACCTTGTCGCCGGGCTTGAGCTGACTGCGATAGAGGCGGGCGAAGACGTGGCGGCGCCCCTCCCACATCTGCACCTTGAAGGCTAGGGCGACCAGGGTCCCCTTGGCGTCCATGGCCACTTCCTCCGGGCTGCCATCGGGGCGGACGGCGATGGAGGGGGGGCGGTCGAGGGGCGCCGGCAAGAGCTCGACCACGCCATCCAGCAGGGGCTGAACGCCGAGGTTGCGCAGGGCGCTGCCGCCAAAGCAGGGGAAGTGGGTGCCGGCCAGGGTACCCTGGCGTAGGGCGGCCCAGAGTTCCGCCGGTTCCGGGTCCTCGCCGGAGAGGATGCGGTCCGCCAGGGCATCATCCTGCTCGGCGCAGGCCATGAGCAGGGACTCCCGCTCGTGGGCGAGGGTCTCCCAGAGGCTGTCCGGGCAGGGGCTAATCACCAGCTCTGTGCCTTGGTCCCCGGTGAAACCGATGAGCGTGCGCTCGATCAAATGGACCACCGAGGGCAGCCCGTTGGGGGCCTCCAACACCGGGACGGTCACCGGCACCGGCTCGGCCCCCAGGCGTCGGCTGAGGCTTTCCAGGCTGTGGTGATAGTCGGCCCCGGGGCGGTCCATCTTGTTGACGAAGAAGATGACCGGCAGGTTGAAGCGGCAGCGCTGGCGCCACACCGTCTCCGTCTGGGGCTCGACGCCGCGCACGCCGTCGATGACCAGGATGGCGCCGTCGAGGACGCGCATGGAGCGCTCCACCTCGACGGTAAAGTCCACGTGGCCGGGGGTGTCGACGATCTGCAGCAGATGGCCGCGCCAAGGGGCCTTGGTGACGGCGGAGGTGATGGTGATGCCATGCCGCTGCTCCTCCGCCAGGTAGTCCATGTGGGCGGCGCCGTCATGGACCTCACCGATTTTGTGGGAAGCGCCGGTATAAAACAGTATCCTTTCCGTCAAGGTCGTCTTGCCGGCGTCCACGTGGGCGGCGATACCGATGTTGCGTACGTGCGAGAGCGGCGAAGGCTTGGACATTGAAATTCGTGAGGCTAAGCAGTCAATGAAAAAACAAATTCCCGATAGGGGCCTGTGCTGCCCTGGCAAGGGCCTGGGCCGGGCGACGGCCCCGGTGCTGGCGGGCCTGACCCTGGCCCTGGTCGCGGCGGTGGGTACCCCGCCGGTCGAGGCCGCCGTGTTCCAGCTGACGGACCCCAACCAGGAGGTCGTAGGCCGGGCATTCTATGTAAAGAGCCGCAAGGAAGACACCCTGCTCGACATTGGCCGTCAGAACAATATGGGCTATGACGACATGCGCCATGCCAACCAGAAGGTGGATACTTGGGTCCCCAAGGCCGGTTCGGATGTCCTAGTGCCGGAGAGCTTCGTCCTGCCGGATGCCCCCCATCAGGGCATAGTCCTCAACCTGGCGGAGAAGCGCCTGTATTTTTATCCCAGCAGTGGTCGGGAGGTGTATACCTTCGCCATCAGCATCGGTCGTGACGGGCTCAATACCCCTAAGGGCCGCTTCAAGATCACGGCCAAGGTCAAGGACCCGACCTGGACCCCGACCGCGCAGCATCATGCCGACCGCGCCAAGGAAGGGCGGGAACCCCTGCCAGCGGTGGTGCCCGCCGGTCCCGATAACCCCTTAGGGCAATACGCCTTGCGCACCAGCGCGCCCAGCATCCTCATCCATGGCACCAACAAGCCCTGGGGCCTGGGGATGGAGGTCAGCCGCGGCTGTATCCGCATGTATCCGGAGGGCGTGGAGAAGCTCTTCCCGATGGTTTCGGTGAACGAGCCCATCACCATCGTCGACCAGCCCTATAAATTCGGCTGGCGCGGCAACGATCTGTATCTGGAGGTGCACCGCGATCCCGAGGAGGGGGCTGCACCCTTGCACGACGTGGTTCCCGCCCGCCTGGCGCAGTCGCCGGAGGTGGCGTTGGATTGGGAGGAGGTAAGGCGAGTTGTGGAGGAGAACACCGGCCTCCCGCAACGTGTGGGAGGCCGGCAAAGCGCGGCTAACCGGCTTTACTTGGACATGATCTTCTGATACATGCGGTCAACACGCTGGGTGTTGGCATCGCAGCAGGCCTGGGCGGCCTCGGCCTTCTTCAGGGCGTCAGCGGCCATGTCGCGGGCCTGCTGGTCGGTGCAGCCGGACAGGAGGCCCAGGCCAAGGAGGGCGGCGGCGGACAGGGTGATCAATTTGGTCATGGCTTAACTCTCCTAGAGTTGGTAAGAAAGAGGGGTTTCGCCCATAGGGCTTCTTCATTTATAGCACAGTGTTTGGGATAGTGGCGAGTGGCTGTGCGGCTTTTTGCCCCGGAAGCTCAAACATGACCGCTGATTTGCGTATATTCATCGCTCGATACCCCCCAGCGGCGGCTTGCCGCCAGGCCGCGGTCGCCAGCTGAGAACTTGATACGACAGGTCAGGTTGAGATCGCCGCGGTACCTCCCGACCTGATCACCACCAAAAAATACCAGAGGATAAGCGCATGATGAACAGTGACAGTATGGAACATGCTGGCGCCAACAGCGGGACCGATCAGGTGGCCGTGAGTGAGATCGCTACCGAAGTGGTCGTGTTGGGGGCTGGACCCGGCGGCTACACGGCGGCCTTCCGCGCCGCTGATCTGGGCAAGCAGGTGGTCCTCATCGAGCGCTACCCCAGCCTGGGGGGTGTCTGTCTCAATGTGGGGTGCATTCCCTCCAAGGCCCTGCTCCATGCGGCCCAGATCATCAATGAGGCCGCGGCAATCAGCCACCTGGGCATCCGCTTCGGTGAGCCGGACATCGATCTGGACACACTGCGGGCCGGCAAGGATCAGGTGGTGCATAAACTCACCAGCGGACTGGCGGCGTTGGCTAAGGCGCGTAAGGTCCAGGTGATTCAGGGCACTGGGCGCTTCGAGGCCCCTAACCGTCTGGCGGTCGAGACCCGCGAGGGGCGGGTAAGGATCAGCTTTGATCAGGCCATCATCGCCTGCGGTTCGACCCCGGTGAAGATTCCCGGCTTCCCCCATGAGGACCCGCGGGTCATGGATTCGACGGATGCCCTGACCCTGCCGGATATCCCCGGGCGCATGCTGGTCGTGGGCGGGGGCATCATCGGCCTCGAAATGGCCACGGTCTACCAGGCCCTCGGGGCGCGCATCGACGTCGTCGAGCTCCAGGATCAGCTCATTCCCGGCTGCGACAAGGATCTGGTTAAGCCCCTGGAAAAGATCATCAAAAAACGCTACGACCGCATCATGCTAGGTACCAAGGTCACCGCCATGGAGGCCACGGCAGCAGGGATCAAGGTCTGCTTCGAGGGTCCGGAAGCCCCAGTCGAGGATGTCTATGACCGCGTCCTGGTGGCGGTGGGCCGCAAGCCCAACGGTAAGCTCATCAAGGCCGAGGCGGCGGGGGTCAAGGTGGATGAGCGGGGCTTCATCCCCGTCGACCAGCACCTGCGCACCAATGTCCCCAACATCTTTGCCATTGGTGACGTGGTGGGCAACCCCATGCTGGCCCATAAGGCCACCCATGAGGCCAAGGTGGCCGCCGAGGTCATCGCCGGCCTGCCGGCCCTCTTCGACCCCCTGACCATTCCCTCGGTGGCCTACACGGACCCGGAGATCGCCTGGATGGGTCTGAACGAAACCGAGGCCAAGGCCAAAGGCATCCCCTATGAAAAAGGCGTCTTTCCCTGGGCGGCCAGCGGCCGTGCCCTGGGCATCGGTCGCGATGAGGGTATGACCAAGCTCCTCTTCGATCCCGCCACCAAGCGCATCCTCGGCGCGGGCATCGTCGGTCCCAACGCCGGCGAACTGATCGGCGAGACGGTCCTGGCCCTGGAAATGGGTGCCGATTATGAGGATATTGGCCTCACCATCCACCCCCATCCTACCCTGAACGAGACCATTTGCTTCGCCGCGGAGGTGGCCCACGGCTCCATCACTGATCTGCCGCCACCGCGCAAGCGCTAGTGGCAGAGGAGGGGACGGGGTTTGGGTAATTCCGCCACTGGGGTCACGAATCCATGCGCGCGCTGACCCTGGTGGGGTCCGCGCTTGGCCTGGCTGGCGCGGTGGCGGCGACGAATCACCTCGTGATCGGGCCCCAGGAGGCGGGTGACCGGGCGGCACTCAGTGGTCGCCCGCCCAGCGAGACCTTTCTCACGGACACCGAGCCGGGTATGTTCACGCCACCCACGGCCGAGGCAGCCCTACCCTTCCCATCCCCGGCTGAGCGCGGGGGCTATGTCGTCGAGCCAGCCTTTTTTTCCCCGGAGAATCTGCTCAACCTGGGGTTTTCCTTCATCGTCGGGCTGGCGGTGGGTTACGCCTTCAAGATTGCCTTCAAGGTCGCCCTGGTGGGTGGCGGTCTGTTGCTGATTGCCCTCTTCGCCCTCCAGCATGCCGGGTTGATCGGTATCAACTGGGTTGGCATGGAGGCTGGTTATGACAGCTTCGCGGCCTGGTTTGGGGCTTACGCCGGCGCCCTCAAGGACCTCATGACCCGAAATCTTTCCAGCGCCGCCGCTTTTGGCGCCGGACTGTTGCTGGGTCTGAAGCTCTGATCGGGATTCGTTTGCCCCTCAACGCGCGATTCCAAAAATCAGGGGTTAACGGAGTATCGGCCATTCCGGACACTGGCAAGCGGCTCCGGTGAAGCGCGGCAAGATGATGAACGATGCCCGCTATGCTGGACATGCCATTCATAGTCATGGCAGAGACGGTGATAGCGCCCCGGTCGCTTGGCGAGTGTTGCTACTTGGCAGGCGAAGTAACCTTAATCTGGCCCTTATTATCATGAGGGCGTGAGCCGCACTCCTGAAAATGAAAGACTTTGCCGTGTCTTTCACGTTAACGGGTCGAAGCTCCGAGAAATGCGTGACCCTTGACTAAGGTGAAATTCCGCAAGGCTTATGGTTGGGTGCTGGGCGGCGGGGCCGGACTTCTGCTCCTGCTGGTCAGCATCCACGCGGGCAATTTTTTTTTCACCCCTGGCGGCTCTGAACTGCCCGGAGTGGCAACCTCGCCGCTTGTGCTGGATCGGCAGGGTCGTCTGCTGCGCCCCTTCACGGTCGCCGACGGTCGTTGGCGCCTGCCCGTGACCCTGGCGGAGGTGGACCCGCTGTTCCTGCGTCTCTTATTGGCCTGTGAGGATCGCCGTTTTTACCGCCATGGGGGGGTCGATTATCTGGCCCTGGCCCGGGCGGTCGGGCAGTTGGTCGTCAACGGCCGGGTGGTCTCTGGGGCTTCGACCCTGACCATGCAAACCGCCCGTCTGCTCCATGGTCAGTCCAGCCGGGGGGTGGCGGGCAAGCTGCGGCAGATGGTCCAGGCCCTGGCGCTGGAACGGCGCCTGGATAAAGCGGCCATCCTGGAACGTTACCTCCACCTGGCGCCCTATGGGGGTAACCTCGAAGGCATCCGCGCCGCCAGTCTGGCCTGGTTCGGTCTGGAACCCAAGCGCTTGACGCCGGCCCAGGCCGCCCTGCTGGTGGCCTTGCCCCAGTCCCCCGAGGCCCGCCGCCCGGACCGGGACCCAGCAGCGGCCCAGCGGGCCCGGGACCGGGTGCTGGCCCGGGCCCAGGCGGCGGGCATTCTGGACGCGGAGACGGTCGCCGCGGCCAAAGGTGAGCCCGTGCCGCGCCACCGCCGGCCCTTCCCCCTGCTGGCGCCCCATGCCACCCAGCGTGCCCGGCTCGCCCATCCGGAACGGCCGGTGCAGCGCCTCACCCTGGCGGCGGACCTCCAGGCCCGGCTGGAGGCCCTGGCCGTGGAGCGCGGCCGCCTGCTGGAGGAGAAACTGTCCCTGGCCCTGCTGGTGGCGGATCATCGGAGCGGCGAGATCCTCGCCGCGGTGGGTTCCCCGGGGCTGACGACGGCGCGGGACGGTTACATCGACATGACCCGGGTGGTGCGTTCGCCCGGCTCAACCCTCAAACCCCTCATCTATGGCCTGGCCTTCGAGGCCGGCATCGCCCACCCCGAGAGCCTGATCGAGGACCGGCCCGCCGGCTTCGGGCGCTATGTCCCGGCCAATTTCGATCGCGACTATCAGGGCACGGTGACCCTGCGCCGCGCCCTGCAACTCTCGCTCAACGTCCCCGCGGTCAAGCTGCTGGAGGCGGTGGGGCCGGCGCGGCTGGTCGCCCGCCTGAAACGGGCCGGGGCCAGGCCCGAACTGCCGGACCTGTCACCGCCAGGACTCGCCATTGGCCTCGGCGGCGTCGGGCTGAGACTGACGGACCTGGTGGCCGTCTACGGTGCACTCGCCCGCGGCGGCCGGCCCATGCCGTTGGTCGAGGAGCTGCCGATGGCGATCGGTGGGGGGGCGGCTGTAGCGGCGGAGGCGCCAATGAACGGCGGCATCGAACCTGCGGGCGAAAGGCCTACCTCCGACCCTGGATCAACGATCCTTGCCGCCGCCCATCTCACTGCCTCGCCCCCAGCCTCTTTGGGGGATGACGGCCTCCGGCTGCCGGTGTTGGACGAGCGAGCCGCCTGGCAGGTCGCCGATATCCTGGCCGCCGTCCCGCCCCCCGAAGCGGCCAACGCCGCTGGCCTGGCCTTCAAGACCGGCACCTCCTATGGCTATCGTGATGCCTGGGCCCTGGGCTTCGATGGTCGCCACGTCGTCGGCGTCTGGGTCGGGCGCCCGGATGGCGCCCCGGTGCCGGGGCTCACGGGGATCACCGCCGCCGCCCCCCTGCTGGTCGACGTCTTCGCCCGCCTGGCCCTGGGCGCGGGGCTGGAG
>SACH01000254.1 GCA_009928645.1 Gammaproteobacteria bacterium
CCTCATTGCGCCGTCAGTGCCGCGGCGTTGCTCATGTCGATCTGGGTCGCCCCCGGGGGTGGCGTGAAGCTGAACTCATCCGCCCCAAAGACCGGCTGCAGGTCCCAGTCCCGGTAGTAGGCGATGAACTGCGGGGCTTGTTCGGTTTCCCGCGCGGTGACCACCATCTTGCAGGGCAGTGGCCGGGGTCCGGCCTCCACCCAGAGTTGCCAATCGACGGACTGATTACGGAAGGCCAGGTGATCACAGCGGACCCCATTGATCAGGGCCTGGCCAATATAAGTGGACTCCACCAAGTCTTCGGTCAGGACTTGGTAGGAATTGGCATACAGCAGGTCGGCACCGGGCGGAACCAGCCCCAGCCGCTCGATGGCGCGGTCGAGGAAGGCGTCGAGGGTGGCAGGGGCCGCGGCGGTCGCGTAAAGGCCATCGCTTCCCGCCAGGGTCAAGGTTTGGCCGTCGAAAATGACCAGACGGTCCAAATTGATCCCCTTGCGCGCAACCCGCAGACGATCGGGGCGTTGGACCGTTACCACCGCGCTGCTGTCGGCCTGGATCTTCTGACCATTGTCCAGCACCAGGTCCAGGCTACGCAGGACATGGACCCGGAAGCGCGCCTGGCTGGCGAGGAAATCGCTCATCCCACGCAGGATGGCATCCGCCTTCGCATCCACTAGCGGGACCACGGCGAGCGCGGGCTCCGCCGCGATCTGAGAGGAATCGGGAGAGGCCAAGGGCGCCACCGCCGGCGCCTGATCGGCCGGTGGCATGGCCACCTGGACGGTGGCCTCGGGCGCTGCCGGGCCTGGGACGGCCGCTCCGGCCGTGCTCCAGACCGGTAGGCTGCCGCCAGCCAACAGCGCCAAGAGGGCGAAATATCTTCCGCGGGGCATCATTCAGGTCTCCTAGGGTGTTACTGGGGGCTTGCCGATTCTGATCGAGTAGCCAAGCAGTCCCCAACGTTGATCAGTGTAGAGAGAAAACGTAATTCATGCCGGCCGCCATCCGCGGCAGAATCTTGCGCAGGATGCCGACAGGGTGAAAGCGCGTGGGGTAAATGGCGGCCTGGCCAAGGAGCACACCCGGCGGTAACCGGCTTTTGAGACAGTCTCCGATGCGGTCATAGCAACGCGCCCGCCAGCAGGTTCAACAGCTCCATCACGGGCATCACTAGGAAGATGAGGGGTAAGCCGGGTAAGGAGGCGACGATCGCGATCTGCAGTATCTGCTGCTGGCTGAAGGGGAAGATCTTCATGTCGCGGATGAAGCCAAAGCTGTTGCCCAGGTCGGCGAGAGATTGGATGTCGCCGCTGCCCAGCAGGGGTTCATCGTCTGGGGGTGGCCCGATCACCCACTTCTGGTGGAAAGCGCGATTGTAGTCATTGGCCAGGAGGCTGTATTCCCGCAGCCCCTGCCGCCGAGCCCGGGCGAGTTTGGGGGTAAAGATGAGCAGGGGGCCGAGGATGAGGAGCACCATCACCACCAGGTAAACCAGGAACAGCAGCTTGAAGGACTCGATGGGTGCGCCCCCGAAGTAGATCTGGAAGGCCAGGTGGGCGCTGAGAACGCAACTGAAGGCAAAGGGGAAAATGCCCAGGGAGAGGTGGGCGCCGCCAAGAAACCCCAGGCCGGCGGCGCGATCCGGGTGGGTGGCAATCAGCCTGAGGTCCAGCCGGGACAACTCGAACAGAAAAAGGGTCCAGATGATCAGGCGCCAGAGCCAGCGGGAGACGAAGAATTGCAGGAGGGGCACGGCGACAAGGTAATACCAGAAACCCGCCAGTGAGAGTCCCAGCAGGCTCTCCGGCCCCCCCGACCGCCAGGTAAGGGCCGGCCCCGTCGCGGTCCAGCTTTCGATGGCGAGAAACCAGGCACCGAGAAAGGCCAGAACCACCATCACCACCTCGGGCAGGAGGGCCTCGCGCCGCTGGCGGATGCGTGCCACCGCCGCCGCGAAGGCGGGTAGCTCCTCCTCCCGAATGAAGTGGCCATCGAGGAATTGGCGCCCCGCCTTCAGCAAGCGAGGTCCGACGATAACCTCGGAGAGGAAGAGCAGGGGGATGGCCAGGAAAAAGCGGGCGTAGGTTGCGAAATCCAGCAGCAAGGATTCCAGCGGCGTCGGCCCCAGGGCTTTGCCCTCGATGAGCGCCAGGATCAGTAGGGGCACCCAGGTGAGCAGTACAAAGGCGACGAACCGGCGCAGGAGGGATGGCGTGCCGGGCCGGATCAGCCCGAGGCGCTGCATGAGGCGGTAGGCGGGCCCACCGAGCTGAAATTCCGGTTCGTTATCCAGATTCAGGACCTGGGTCATGGGCGATCATCCTCCAACAAGGGGGCCAGGACCTGCGGCCCCGCGAGGGGCGATCAACCCCTTCGCGGTGCCGGGCCCTGCGTTGGCCATCAGTCGTAATGAAATAAGCATAGTCGCCCGGCAGGATCGTGGGGCTAAGGAGAGGGGAGCCGCGGATTACTCAGATTCTGGCATCCGCACCAAGGGCGCGCTGTCCAGGAGCTTGCGCGCCAGTTCGATCAATGGCCCCAGGTTCACCCGGTTGGTGAAGACGGCGAAGGTGAGCAGAGCGAGCAGATAGCGGGGGTCGCTGACCCAGGGCGGGAGGAAACGTGGCGCCCGGCACAGACCCATGGCGTAGAGCTCGCACAGCGCGGGGATGTCGAGCAGATTGAGTTTGCCGCAGAACAGGAGGCGCAGACAGTCGGCCCGCCCGGCGGCAAAGGCCGCGTGTAGGAAGTAGTTCACCTGCAGCAGGCCCATGAGATAGACCAGATCCTTGCAGAAGGGGGCCCCACCCGTGATGACGCCACCCCGAAAGACCCGCCGGGTATTCTCGAAGGCCTGATCGGGGTCGCCGGTCCGTTTCAGGAAAAAGGCATGGACCTGGAGAAAATCCGCCCCCTCGATGGCCATCTGGATCGCCAGTACCCGGTCCGCCAGCCGCCGCATGCGGTCCAACTCGATCGCCCCGCTGATGACCTCGGCGAAGACTGCCAGCCCCTCCTGGGTGCGGGTGGTACCGGGATGGCCCGCGGCGAGCAGGGGCAGGTCGGTCTGGGCCTTGCCGTTCAGGGAGGTCGCCACGTGGATGTAGGCCTCATGGTGCAGCAACTGGGTATAGTCACGGTCGGTGAAGCGGGCGCTGCGGCGGATACGGATCGCCGAGGCCGTCGCCAGGGCATTGGCCGACAGGCGATCCACCAGTTCCACCGCCGGGGCCTGATCACCAAAGTGGGCCCGCACCGCCCGGTCCAGGTCCGCCGCCACCGCCTCGGCATCGTGCCAGGCCGGGGGAGCAATAGGGATCTGGACTTGATCGAGTTGGGCGATGGTGTCGAGGACGCTTTGCGCCAGCTCCAGAGGGGTGATGGCGGAATAGCGCAGGGGGGCGGACGGCTCACCGTAGATCTGCCGGCCGTAGTCGAAGAAGCTCGGCGTCCCGACGGCCGCCAGCATCCGCGCCGCCAGTTCGATGTCGTGGGCATGGCGCTCCAGCCACACATCGATGGTCGTCACCGGCACGATCTGACGCCGCGCCTCCCGCACCGC
>SACH01000255.1 GCA_009928645.1 Gammaproteobacteria bacterium
CCGCTCATATCGACCATGGTGGTGGGTTCGAAGCCGCAGAAGCCGCCGTCGATGATCAGGTCCACCTGGGAGCCGATCAGGTCGCGCATCTCATAAGGGTCGGTCAGGGGTAGGTCGTCGCCGGGGAGAATGAGGGTGGTGCTGAGGATAGGCTGATCCAGGGTGCCCAGTAGTTCGCGGCAGATGGGATTGTCCGGCACACGGATGCCGATGGTCTTGCGCCGGGGGTGCATAAGGCGGCGGGGCACCTCTCGGGTGCCTTCGAAGATGAAGGTGTAGGCCCCTGGCGTCAGGGACTTGAGCAGCCGGTAGCCCTGATTATCGAGCTTGGCGTAGGTAGTGATTTCGGACAGGTCGCGGCAGACCAGGGTGAAATTGTGCTTCTCATCCAGCTTGCGCAGGCGACGGATGCGCTCCATGGCCTCCTTGGCGCCGATCTGGCAACCCAGGGCATAGGAGGAGTCAGTGGGATAGACGATGACCCCCCCGTCCAGCAGGATGTCCACGGCGCGGCGGATCAGCCGCGGTTGAGGGTTGTCGGGATGGATGTCGAAGAATTGCGCCACGGTACTCGCCGTCCGTCGTCAGTTTTGGCCAAAGATTGGGCCCAGAATTTAGCCTACCAGTCCGCCCAAATGGGGATGCAGCTTGCCGGGAGCTTCGGCAGGCGGCCCAGTTCCAGATAAGGATGCTCGGGGCCGTGATAATCGCTGCCAGCAGAGGCGAGCAGACCGTGCTCCTGGGCGCGCTGGGCATAGACGCAAGCCTCGTCGCGACTGTGGCTGCCGGAGACCACCTCGATGCCGACGCCTCCCAGTTCACGAAATTCGCCGATCAGACGGCGCATCTTGAAGCCAGTCAAGCCATAGCGGGCGGGATGGGCAATGACCGCCTGGCCACCCGCGGTCAGAATCCAGCCCAGGGCTTCCTCCAGGCTGGCCCAGTCGCCGCTGACGTGACCGGGTTTGCCCTGGACTAAATAGTGCTTGAAGACGTCCCGGACCGTCGGGGCATAGCCGCGTCGTACCAGGAAGCGGGCGAAGTGGGTGCGGCCGACGAAGCGCTCGTCACCGGAGAGGGCCAGGGCGCCGGCATAGGCCCCGTCGATGCCCTTGGCCGCCAGGCGCCGGCCGATCTCCTGGGCCCGCCAGCCCCGATAGTCGCGCAGGCGTTGCAGGCCGGCGGCCAGCTCCGGGGTCGCCGGGTCGATCCCCAGACCGAGGATATGGATGGTCCGCCCGCCCCAGGAGACGGAGATCTCCACGCCGGGGACCAGCGTCAGGCCCAGGTCCGCCGCGGCGGTCCGGGCCTCCGCCAGGCCATCCAGGGTATCGTGATCAGTGAGGGCCAGGACCTTGATCCCGACCGCGACGGCACGCGCCACCAGTTCCGCGGGCCGCAGGGTGCCATCGGAGGCGGTTGAATGGGTGTGGAGGTCGTGCAGGCTGTTCACCATGAGAATGTTACTCTAACTTTTTGCGGGGGTCTCCCCGCCCTCCGATGATGACCGTCGCTGGCTGCGCCACTCGTGCCAACCGCCATACGAGCGAGCCAACCAATTGACAAGGATATAGTTATCGCTTCTTACACGCTTACACTATACGAGGGGCTCGCCACACCAGAAGTAATTAGAGGGAAGGCTGGTGACTTTCACGTTAACGAAAGCCCCTCCCTGCTGAAAATGGTGTGTAATAGGCAAATTTTTCGCGGCCAGGGAACCTAAGGCCCTTTTTCCTTACCCAAGGCAGGTCGCTACCCACCCCAGGACGCCGATGAAACTACTGCTCGACTTCTTCCCCATCCTGCTCTTTTTCATTGCCTACAAGCTGGCGGGCATCTATGTCGCCACGGGTGTAGCCATTGTTGCCGCCGCGGTGCAGGTCGGCTGGATCTGGTGGCGCCACCGAAAGGTCGAGAAGATGCATCTCGCCACCCTGGGCCTGCTGGTGGTCTTTGGCGGCATGACCCTGGCCCTGCAGGATCCGATCTTCGTCATGTGGAAGCCGACCCTGGTTAATTGGCTCTTCGCACTGGTTTTTCTCGGCAGTCATTTCATTGGCGGCCGGACGATCATTGAGCGGACTATGTCCCACGCCATCGACCTGCCCCCCGCCATCTGGCCGCGGCTCAATCTGCTGTGGGTGGGTTTCTTTTTTCTCTCCGGCGCCGCCAATCTCTATGTGGTCTACGACTTCAGTGGCTTCTATACCGCCCAGCAGGCCCTGCTGGCGGCGGCCGGGGTCGCGGAGATCGATCTCGCCACCTGCGCCGAGCAGTTCACCGGCGCCCTACTCGCCCAGTGCGAGGACACCCAGGCGGCTGAGGAGGTCTGGGTCAATTTCAAACTCTTCGGCCTGCTAGGGCTGACCATCGCCTTCATCGTCGCCCAGGGCTTGTACCTGGCCCGGCACATCCGTTCGTCAGAAGAAGAGGTCACGGAGGCCTGACCCCATGCTCTATGCCATCATCGCCACCGACCAATCCCACAGCCTGCCGCTGCGACTCTCCGTGCGCCCCGCCCATTTGGAACGGCTGCAGGCCCTGCAGGACGAAGGCCGGCTGATCTTGGCCGGCCCCCATCCCGCCATCGACTGTGAGGACCCGGGCGAAGCCGGCTTCAGCGGCTCGCTGATCGTCGCCGAGTTCCCCGACCTGGCTGCGGCCCAGGCCTGGGCGGACGCGGACCCTTATGTCCAGGCGGGGGTCTTCGCCCAGGTCACGGTCAAACCCTTCCGCAAGGTCCTGCCGGCCTGAGCCCTGAGCCCTGAGCCAGGGCCAGGATACGCGAGCCGGCCGCGTCACTAAAATCGCCACCAACCTGGGGAATGCCTTAACCGATCTGGAGAACTTACCCGAGATGGAGAACTTGACCGCTTTCCGCCCACAGCGCTGATTTACCGTCCCTAGCCCTCTCCCTGTTTGGTTAATTATTTCGTTTTCTGAGCATCGGACATGGGGTGGGGACTTTACAGCGCAACCTTCCCCACTTTTACCTGCCAACAACCTTTGCCACTTAACATCACCGCTTCAAGGAGCCCTGAGAATCGCATGAATAAGCGCCTGCTCACCATCGCCTGTCTGACCGCCCTTTTGTCCTTCAACGCCCTGGCGGCCGAGGAGGCCAAGGCCCCTGCCGCCCCGGCCACCCCCGCTGCGGATGCGGCGGAGCCACCGGACACCACCACCATCGCTACCGTTAACGACCAGCAGTTCCCCCTCGGGCTCTTCCGTCTCTTCTACGGGGAGCGCCTGCGCGCCGCCCGGGCCGAGAATACCCCCGAGTTCCAGAACCTGGCCTTTAACGAGTTCATCAATATCGTCGTCACCGCCCAGGACGCCAAGGCCAAGGGTCTCGACAAGAAACCGGAACTTGGCTACGCCCTGGAACTGCAGAAGATGCAACTCCTCTCCCGCCTGGCCCTGGAGGAGACGGCCGCTGGCATCAAACCCAGCGAGGAAGAGATCAAGAAGGTCTATGACGAGCAGGTGGCCAAGCTCGACCGCCAGGAATACAAGGCCCGCCATATCCTGGTGAAGGAGGAGGAAGAGGCT
>SACH01000256.1 GCA_009928645.1 Gammaproteobacteria bacterium
TACGACGACACCGGCGTCAAGGTGCGCTACCCCATCGACCAGGTCGGCGTCGATATCCTGCTGGTCACGCCCTCGGCGGACTTCTTCGCCGAACCCCATGTCGACGGCCTGGTGGGCTACGGCAAGGTCTTCCACGAGGCCGGGGTCTCCTGGACCCTGAGCACCCACGCCTCCGAGGCGGCCAATTTTGGCATGTTCATCGGCTCCTACGAGAACATGCGCCGCGTCTCCCAGCGCATCCGCGAGGCTGCCATCCAGCTCAAGGTCAAGCGCATCGTCTTCGGCGAGTGCGGCCATGCCTGGCGCGTCGCCTACAGCTTCCTCAATACCCTGGCTGGCCCCTGGGACTTCCTCGATCCCCATTATCCGGTCCCCCAGCACATCTGCGAGTTCACCCACGACCTGATCCAGCAGGGCAAGCTGAACCTGGACAAGTCCCAGAACGACGACATGGTGCTGACCTACCACGACTCCTGCAACGTCGCCCGCGCCAGTCGCATGGGACCCACCCCGGGTGGTCAGTTCGATATTCCGCGGGCCGTCATCCAGGCGGTCTGCAATAACTACCATGACATGGACGAGGACACCATCCGCGAGCGCACCTTCTGCTGCGGTGGCGGCGGCGGTCTCCTCACCGATGACCTCATGGAGTTGCGGGTCAAGGGCGCCCTGCCCCGCATGACGGCCCTCAATAACGTCATGCAGGAGAAGGGCGTGACCCACATGGCCGCCATCTGCGCCATCTGCAAGAGCCAGTTCACCAAGGTCTTGCCCTACTACGGCATGGAGATGGAGCAGATTGTCAGCGTGCACCAACTGGTGTCCAACGCCATCGTCCTCACCCCTGGCGAAGACGATGACCTGGACGACGAAGACGAGGAGGAGGATGACGACGAGTCCGCGGACGACGAGGACTGAGCGCTCATCCATTGCCGCCGGCGCGCCTGCCCGCGCCGGCACAGAATTCAAAACACGGGTTCCCACTGGTAAGGAGAACAATCCATGGCGACTTCCAGCGAAGAAATGAAGACCAAGGTTTCCTGGCGGCGATACAAAGACGGCGACAACGCCTGGCGCAGCTTCACGGAAAAGATCTTCGTCCAGGACACCTCCCATAAGTGTCCGACCTACGTCCACAAGACGCCGCCTTGCCAGGGTTCCTGCCCGTCCGGTGAGGACATCCGCGGCTGGCTGGCCATCGTGCGCCAGCAGGAAAAGCCGCCGGTGGGTGTCGACTGGCAGGAGTACGCCTTCCGCCGCTCCACCGACGCCAATCCCTTCCCGGCGATGATGGGCCGCGTTTGCCCGGCCCCCTGCCAGGATGGTTGCAACCGTAACGAGCTGGAGGACTTCGTCGGCATCAACTCCGTCGAGCAGTTCATCGGTGACACCGCCATCGCCAACGGCTACGGTTTCGTCGCCGGCGCGGATACCGGTAAGAAGGTGGCCATCGTCGGTGGAGGACCCGCCGGTCTGGCGGCGGCCTATCAACTGCGCCGCAAGGGCCACGCCTGCACCATCTTCGAGTCCAACCAGGGCCTGGGGGGCATGTTCAAGTTCGGCATCCCCGGCTATCGCGTGCCCCGTGACAAGCTGGACGCCGAGATCCAGCGCATCATCGACATGGGCCAGGTCGAGGTCAGACTGGGCGTGCGCGTCGGTCAGGACGTCACCGTCGAGCAACTGGAGCAGGACTACGACGCCATCCTCTGGGCCATCGGCTGCCAGAGCGGTCGCGGCCTGCCCGTCGAAGGCTGGGCCGGTACCCCCAACTGCGTCTCCGGCGTCGCCTTCCTCAAGGCCTTCAACGAAGGGCGCATGAAGGTCACCGCCAGCAAGGTGGTGTGCGTGGGCGGTGGCGATACCTCCATCGACGTCGTCTCGGTCGCGCGTCGCATCGGTCATATCGAAAACGCCAAGCCCTCCGATCTGCCTGAGACCGTCATACATGACGGTTATGTCGCCCATGACGCCGCCGTCACCGCCAAGGCCCAGGGCGCCGAGGTTACCCTGACCTCCCTCTTCCCGCGGACCAAGATGACCGCCTCCGAGCATGAAGTCCATGATGCCCTGACCGAGGGCGTCACCATCCTGGATGGCGTCATGCCCATCGCCCTGCTCAAGGGACCGGATGGCCGCGCCACCGGCCTCAAGGTCTGCGACTGCACCATGGACGGGATGCGTCCCATCCCCGTCGAGGGGACCGAGCGCGTCATCGAGGCCGACCTCATCGTCTCGGCCATCGGTCAGGGGGGCGACCTCACCGGCCTGGAGAGCCTGGACAACGGCCGCGGCCTGATCAATGCCGACAAGTTCCATCAGGTGCCCAACAAACCCGGCCACTTCGTCGCCGGAGACATCATCCGGCCGCACCTGCTCACCACCGCCATCGGTCAGGCCTCGGTGGCCGCGGACTCCATCGACGAGTACCTGCGCCAGGAAGAGTTCAGCCGCCGGCCCAAGGTCGACGTCCACCACTTCGACCTGCTGCGCAAGATGGAGGAGGCCCACCTGGCCCCCGAGAAGTTCGATCCCGCCGAGCGGGGCGACATGCGCGGGACCTCCGGTGGCAACTGGGCGATCCACAATTACGAGGACCGTTCCGGGGCCGAGATCATCCCTCACAACGAACTCTTCCTTGGCCACTTCGGCTACCACGCCCGCAATCTGCGCAAGGAAGAGGTGCCGACCGCCGAGGATGTCCTGGGCCACTTCAAGGAGCGCATCATCGGTCTGTCGGAGAAGGAGGCCATCGACGAGGGCAAGCGCTGCATGAGTTGCGGTATGTGCTTCGAGTGCGACAACTGCGTCATCTTCTGCCCCCAGGATGCGGTTTACCGCGTCGAGAAGGGCAAGAACACCACCGGACGCTACGTCGCCACCGACTACACGCGCTGTATCGGCTGTCATATCTGCGCCGATGTCTGCCCCACCGGCTACATCAAAATGGGGCTTGGCGAGTAATCACCCGGGAGAAGACGATGGCAACTGCCCTTGTCACAGGCGGCCGCGTCATCCTGGGGCTGGCCGGGGCCTTGCTGGCCCTGGCCGTCCAGGCCGGCGGAAGCACTTTCGTGATCCCTGGATCTCAGGCCGCGAACGCGCAACGCTGCGTGGAACCGACCGATTTCATGCGCCGCAATCACATGGAGGTGATCAAGCACCAGCGCGACGCGACGGTCCATGAAGGCATTCGCTCCACCAAGCACAGCCTGGCGGGGTGCATTGCCTGCCACGTGGCCCCGGGCCCGACCGGTCAGCCGGTACCCGTCAATGACGAGCAGCAGTTCTGCGGCGCCTGCCACGACTTCGCGGCGGTGCGGCTGAACTGCTTCGATTGCCATGCCACCGTCCCGGCCGCCGGTCCCCTCGGCCAGGGCGGCGGCGCGGCGCAGGTCCCGAGCGTGGCCCCTGGCACCCTGCTGCCGCCTGGGCATCCCCAGACGACAGTCCGCTGAGAAGGCGAACGACATGAACAATCCCAGCGAAGCGATCGATCAGGACCGCCGCGGCTTCATGCGGTCCGCGGCGGGGGTGGCGACCATCA
>SACH01000257.1 GCA_009928645.1 Gammaproteobacteria bacterium
GGCGCGGACTTTTCTACGACACCTCCGCGTTACTTCGGTGGAGGAACTCAAAGCGCGTATCCATCAAGGTATCGCAGAAATGAACGCCGCCCCCGTCGTTTTTCGGTGGAAAAAGTTTGATTTGGGTATTGCATGATATGTAAATAAAATGATGGAACGTACTACTAGTCTTCAGGATCCGTGCAGGCATACACGGTCCAATCTCCGGCTCAGTGCGGTGGCCAGCCGCCACTGAAGGCTATTCATATCCAGATCCAACCCCAGATCAGTGAGGCGGGTCACGGCCAACCCCGGGTAACCACAGGGGTTGATGCGCGAAAACGGCTCCAGGTCCAGATCGAGATTCAGGGCGAGCCCATGGTAGCTGCAGTGGTGGCGCACTCTCAGTCCCAGAGAGGCGATCTTGGCCCCACGAACATAGACCCCCGGCGCTTGCGGTCGAGCTTCAGCATCGATACCCAGATCGACGAGCAGATCGATCACGGCAGCCTCCAGGAGATGGACCAGGGCCTTGATCCCCAAGTGAGCACGGCCGAGGTCCAACAGTACATAGGCGATGAGCTGGCCGGGACCGTGATAGGTCACCTGGCCGCCCCGGTCTACCTGAAGCACCGGAATTTCACCGGCATCCAGGATATGCTCGCGCCGTCCAGCCTGACCCAGGGTAAAGATTGGTGGATGTTCCAGTAACCAGAGTTCATCCTGGCTGGTGGCCACCCGGCTGTCCGTGAAGGCTCGCATGGCCTTCCAGGTATCCAGGTAATCGCGGATTCCCAACCGCTTGACCAGCAGAATTTGCGGTTCCGCCCCAGTCGGCGGTGCAGGTTCAGGGAAGGGCAGCTCAGATCGTCCAGGCGACTCGCTCATGGCTGCTGAGGTCCCGGTAAATGGCGTCAATCTGCATCTGATTCGTGGCCAGGATCACCAGGGTGACGGCTAGCCATTTGCTGCCACTGCTTTCCCGCACGCTGACCTGGCTGGTATTCAGATCAGGGGCATGGCGACGGACAATCTCAATGACCAGTTCCCGGAAATCCGCCTCTGCCTTGCCAATGGCCTTGATGGGGAAGGGGCAGGGAAATTCCAATAACTGTTCGTGGGGTTTACTCATGCCCAGAGGGTTACTGGAACCACCGCAGGAAGGTATCCCGCAGCCATTCCCACCAGCCGCCTTTCGGAACGTCCTGTAAGGCAATCAGGGGTACCCGGCCGATTTCCTTGGCCTCCAGTTCCACAACAATCTCTCCGACCTGATCTCCTTTGGCCAAGGGGGCGATAAGGTCCGAGCTTTTTTCAATGCGAGCGCTGAGTTGGTGGTAATGCCCACGGGGAATGGTGGCATGGAGGTCCATGGCAGGTCCCACGGGGAGTTCCTTGATCTCCCCCATCCACACCCGTAGGTTTTCGATGGGCTTACCCCCAGGATAGAGCTGGGGCGATTCAAAAAACCGGAAACCGTAATTGAGCAGGGCTAGGCTGGCCGCGGCCCGGGCCTTTTCGCTCTTGGCGCCCATGACTACGGAGGTCAGTCGCATGCTGTCACGCTTGGCTGAGGCCACCAGACAATAGCCGGCCGCCTCGGTATGGCCGGTCTTAACACCGTCGACGCTGGGGTCCTGCCACAGGAGACGATTGCGATTATTCTGTTTGATACCGTGGTAAACGTATTCCTTCTCCGCGTACCAGGCATAGAATTCCGGGAATTCGCGTATCGTCGCGGCCGTTACCAGACTCATGTCCCGCGCGGTGGAGTAGAGCTCCGGGTCAGGCAGGCCGGTGGCATTGGTGAAGTGGCTGTTCGACATACCCAGGCGCTGGGCATGCGTATTCATCAGGTGGGCGAAGGTATCCTCGCCGCCAGCGACATGCTCGGCCAAAGCGACGCTGGCATCGTTACCGGATTGAATGATCATGCCGTGCAGCAGGACTTCCAGGGGGATACGCTTGCCAAGTTCGATAAAGGTCTTGGAGCCACCGGTCCGCCACGCCTTCTCGCTGATGAGGACCTCGTCCGTCAAGGCGATCTTGCCGGCCGCTAATTCACGAAAGACCACGTAGGCGGTCATGATTTTGGTCAGGCTGGCCGGATCAAGGCGCTCATCCGCGTTTTGTTCGGCAATGACCGTACCGGTGTGGTGATCTACCAGCAGGTGGGCGGTGCCAGCTATGGCGGGAGGTTCCGGGATGGGGGCCTGGGGAGTAATCGATGCCTTATCCTGGGCGAGGGCGGGTAGCAGAATAAGCAGGCACAGGAGGCTCAGGATGCTGGCGTAAGGCTTCATGCGGGGGGGGCTTGGCGCTGAGGCTGGTAAGGTTGCAAATAGCGGCGAGAAAGCCTGAGCCAACTCGCCTGATCGCTCATTCTAAGCGTTGCGGATTAGATTTTGCAGCAGATTAGGGCGGAAACGTCGCGACGATGGCGATAGGACAAGATGCCTCAGAAACCCTGAGAATGATGTTAGCCCGAGGAAAGCTTCAACGTTGAGAATTTATGAGTCAAATACTGAGGCGAGCGTTGAGACACTTTGCGCGCTGGGTGTCTTAACGCATAACGACCTTGGGGTTTGCGACCCCCAGTGAGGCCAGGCGCCGGGAGAGGTAACTAGCTTCATCCTTGGAATCCAGCGGGCCCACCTGAACCATGAAAGGAGTCTGGTCGTTAGCGGTATCCGTGCGCACCAAGACTGTTTCCTCCAGTTGGTTAACCAACTCCTGGCGGAGTCTTTCCGCATGGGTCCGGTTGTCGAAATGGGCCACTTGCAAATAGATGGCAGCACTGGCAGCCACCTTGGGTAGATCGATGCCCGCTGCGCCGGTGACTGCAACGTCAACATCGACGCTGGCTGTACCAGCTTTGGAATCAACTGGCGCTGCTGCGCTAGGCTGATCCGTCCGGGCCCTGTCAGCTGCGGCGACGAACATCTGGTGCAAACCCGCGTCCAGATCGGCGGTAGCCGTGTCGAGAACCTGGATTTTTACCTTGGCCATGCCTCTATCCACCATATCCAATTGGCTGGCGGCGGCAAAGGAGAGATCAAGCACCCGATTGCCGTGGAAAGGACCGCGATCATTGACGCGAACCACCGCGCTGCGCCCGTTTTCCAGATTTGTGACCTGAATCAGGCTGGCAAGTGGGAGGTTCTTATGCGCGGCGGTCATAGCGTGCATATCAAAACGCTCGCCGCTGCTGGTGCGACGCCCGTGAAAGCGCTTGCCGTACCACGAGGCGGTACCGTTCTCCGTATGTCCCTGGGACGGGTGCTGTACCTGATATCGCTTGCCCTTCACGACGTAGGTCGATGTCGTCTTTGGCGGAGTCTGAGCGGGAAGGGGGCTATCACCCTTCGCAGCTGAACTTTGAATTGTGGCTTGTTCCGAGTGGCCAGCAGTCCCTGTGGTGGCACACCCGTTGATCAGGATGGTGGTAAGAATAATTGCCAGCAAGCCTGAAAGCTTGCCGAGGTGGACGGCTTTCCATGCGCTGTTACCCGCATCTCTTGTCGTCATAAACAGTCCCCATTATTTAGCAATGTCACCGTC
>SACH01000258.1 GCA_009928645.1 Gammaproteobacteria bacterium
GCGCCGGAGCGCACCCTGCGGGTCGATTCCAAGGTCCTGGACAAGGCGGAATGCGGCGAGACCGCCACGGCCGACAAGGCGTACGAGGCGGTGCTTCAGGGCATCGTCCAGGCGGCGGTCATCCCCCAGACGCGCAAGGCGGCCCTGCTGGCGCTCAAGAAGGAGGAACTGCTGCGGGCGATCATCGACAACGTCGGCAAGCGCGGCACCGGCGGGCAGGACCTGCAAAACGTCATCTTGGTGGCCATGCTCTCCGAGGGCTGGGACGCCAAGAACGTCACCCACATCCTCGGGCTGCGCGCCTTCACCAGCCAGTTGCTGTGCGAGCAGGTCATCGGCCGAGGGCTGCGGCGGGTCACCTTCGACCAGGAGGAGGTCACCGGGCCGGATGGTCTGCCCCGCACCCTGTTGGTGCCGGAATACGTCAACATCTTCGGCGTGCCCCTGTCGATCTCCCTCGATGGGGGCGGGGAAGGCCCACCGCCCCCGCCGCCCAAGCCCAGTACCGAGATCGCCGCCCTGGTCGAGCGCAATGAGCGGGAACTGGCGTGGCCCAACGTGCTGCGCGTGGATTGGGTGGTGCGGCCGGAGCTGAGCGTGGACTGGTCACAGATGCCGCCGCTGAAGCTCGACCCGACCCAGTTCCATCTGCGCGCCGACCTGGCCCCGGCCCTGGGGGGCGCGGCGGACCTGAGCAAGGCGGTGACCATCGACCTGGAACGCTTGCCGGAGGAGTTCCGCCTGCAACGGGTGCTGTACCGCACGGTGCGCAAGGCCATGGCGCACCTGGAGGCCGGCTATCCCGGGGGGCGCGACCTGCTGCTTCAGCAACTGGTGCGGCTGGTGGAGGCGTTCATGGACTCCGACCGCCTGGAGATTCCCTCCCTGTTCCACCAGGAGCCGCTGCGCAAACGCATCCTCCTGGCCCTGGCGATGGACCGGCTGGTCGATCACGTCGTCGCCCAGATTCAGCAACGAAACATCGAACACCTGGAGCCGGTGTTCGACGCCGAGTTCCCCATCGGCTCCACCCGGCTGATGCGCACCTGGTACACCACCAAGCCTTGTCTGGCGACGGTCAAATCCCAGATCAGCCATGCGGTGGCGGACAGCACCTGGGAGCATTACACCGCCACCCAACTGGAGCAGCATCCCGAGGTAGCGGCCTACGCCAAGAACGATCACCTGGGCCTGCACCTTTATTACCTGTGGCGCGGCAGCAAGCGGCGCTTCATCCCCGACTACCTGATCCGCTTCGCCAATGGCAAGCAACTGATCCTGGAGATCAAGGGCGAGGATTCCGACCAGAACCGCGCCAAGCGCCAGGCCCTGGATACCTGGGTGCGCGCCGTCAACGCCCGGGGTGGCTTTGGTACCTGGCGCTGGGATGTGGTCAAGGAGGAGCCGTCCAAATTGCTGGACGTGCTGGGGCGGCATGCCCGGGAAGCGGCTTATAGCCCGCCGATAGGGGAGGCTATGCTGTCGGTTGGGTAGGGGTGGAACCCGCAATGACTCTAGCTCAGGGCGATGAACCGATGATGAGCAGCACTGACCGTTCACCTTTCGTTCCCATCCTCACCGTGATGGTGGACTACGGCAACGCGCCCTTTCTCTGGCTGATCAACAACCCCGATCAGGGCGGCATCGGCGGCGATTGCTGCGATGGTACCTTCTGGGACGAGTCTTATCTGATGTCCGAAGGGCTGTGGCGAAAGTTCGCCGACTGGGCGATCGCGTTCGATCAGACGCGTTTTTACTCTGAGAACTTCGATGACCGTGACTGGGATTGGCGCACCTTCCATGCGCGCGGCCTTCATCTGTCGCATTGGCTCAAGGAGGAAGTGGGTGAGGCTTACCGGGTGATCTACAAAAAACCCGGCGAGGACCCCAACCACCGCATCGACGAGCGCTGCGAAATCCTTATCGATGGCACCCGGGTGCCGCTGCCCCTCTTGGGTAGACACATCCCCGAGCCGGTCCGCTTCTGCCAACATCTTGTCTCCGGCGGGCAGACCGGGACAGATCGGGGTGCGCTCGATTTCGCCATTCAGTCTGGCTACACCCACGGCGGCTGGGCACCCCAGGGACGCGCGGCCGAGGACGGCACGATCCCCCTGAAGTACCAACTGACCGCGTTGGTCGAAGGGGGCTACCGCCAGCGGACCAGAAAGAACGTGGAAGACAGCGATGGCACCCTGATCGTCAACGCCGGGGGGCTGGAGGGCGGAACGCTCGCGACCCTGGAGTTTGCCCGGCAGTTGGGTAAGCCACATTTCATCGTCCAGGTTGATGCCGGTGTCTCGGCGGATGTGATCGCCAGCGTCCTGGCCTGGCTCCGCAAGAACGCGATCCAGACCCTGAACGTGGCCGGACCGCGAGAAAGCCAGCGGCCGGGAATCTATCACCAGACCGTTGCGCTGTTGGAGGCGCTCGATGCGGCGGTTCGCGGGTGATGTTGGCTAGACCGTCCTGCTCGTCGACTTCATGGCTCAACAACCGCCGCCGTTGGACCAGCACTTCGACCTGCATGCCCAAGCAGGGTCGCAAATCTAATCCCCCTCGTCGCCAGGTTGCGATCAGTACCCGTCGGACTGTAGAGGATTCAGTCAGCGATGCGCACCACCCAGCCCTTGACTTCAGCAGCCAAGCGGCTGGGCTATCGTAGGTAGGTACAGGCGCTAGCTGCTACCTTCGATCTTGTCCTTGGCCACCGCGCCCAGGTAGATAGCGATGACCGCCACCAAGGGGCCGAAAAACAGGAGGGTGGCCTGGAACCAGGACCAATGCCAAGCAGTGACGGCACCGAACATGCCGACGACGGTGCCCAGCACGGGGGTGTAGCCGATGAAGATGGCCAGGGGAACGGCAATGAGCCAGGGGAAGCCTGCCCAGGTTTCCAGGCCAGCAATAATGGCGGCGATTTGAAAGAGGCCGAGCAGGGTGTAGGCGATTATGGCGACGAGGGGCATGAGACGTACCTTCCAGGATGGGGGACAGGGATCGGGAAGCAGGTCGTGACTGGGATTTGGACGCGGGGCGTCGGTTCAGTACATCGCATCCAACTCATCAAGCCCGGCATTCAACTGCCGTAACTCGTTTAAGGTCATTGGGTAAATGCGCATTTTGTTGATCTCCATCAGTTGGCGGTGGAGGGGATCGGAAGGGTCCAGCGGCTTTGAGTCGTCGCTTGAGGCGGGGGGGGATGGGCGGAAGGACATTAGTGGGCATGGGGTGTTCTCCGAGGTAACGGGAAGTGGGTGAGGTGTGAACTACCACTGGTTGGCGAGGCAAACGCCAAGGCGGTGGCGGGTGGGGTGATCGTGGGTGTGACGGATGGCGGTGACGGCCTGATGGATGGGCGCGACAGTGGTCACGAATTCCGTGGCGTCGGCGCCGGTACGGTCGAACAGGTGGGTGAACCGGTGCAGCAGGGTCTCGATCTGGTCGAGGGTTTCGAGCAGGAAGGTGCCGGCCATGAGGTGGAAGAAGTCCTCGCGGGTCAGGGTCAGGGCACGGATGAAGTCGTCGCGGCTGCGGTA
>SACH01000259.1 GCA_009928645.1 Gammaproteobacteria bacterium
CACGCCCGGGCCAGGGCGACGATGTCGGGGGGATCGACCAAATCGGTGAGCAAGACCGTTCGGGCCTTGACGAAAATGCTCAGCCACCGGGGCAAGGGGACCTCATCCGGCGCGTCCCGTTCCACCGCCAGCGGGGCGGCATCGGTTATCCCCGTCATGCGCCGGGCCAGGCGAATCTGATGGGTGACACGCAGACAGAGTTCGCGGGCGTCGAAGGGCTTGGTGATGTAATCGACGCCACCCTGAGCGAAACCTTGCGCCTTGTCCTCGAACTGGTCCAGGGCGGAGAGGAAGATCACGGGAATATCCCGCGTAGCGGGCAGGCTCTTCAGGCGGGCGCAGACGTCGAAGCCATTGAGGTCCGGCATGCGGATATCGAGCAGAATCAAGTCTGGCGCCAGCTCCGCGGCTAGGCGCAGGCCGTCGGTTCCGTCCCGGGCACAGAGGATCTCCAGGCCCTGATCGCGCAGGATTTCAAAGGCGAGGTGCAGGTTGTCCGGCTCATCGTCAATGATCAGGACGGTTTCCAGGCAACCGGGGAGGTCCGTGCTCATGCGCCGGGCCCGTCCGGGTGGGCAGCCCGCGCTGGCTGGAGCGCCTTTTCCGCCAGGGCGACGATCTGATCATAGTCAAAGGCGAGGGTGCGATCGTGCACGCTGGCGGCGAAGGCGGGGTAGCCGTGGGGTCCCGACCACTGACGGCACCAGGCGACCAACCGACTGGTGCGGCGCTGTAACGCCAGTTGGCGCAGTTCCTCCAGGGCCGCGGGCGGCGGCGCTTCCGGCGGCCCCGGCGGGCGGGATGGGCCGCCATGGCCGTCAGGCGTGAAAGAAGGGGTCGGTCCGGACTCAACCCCGGCGGTGCTGGGCGCCTCCATCGGTTTGACAACCGGTACGCCGGGGAAGCTCAGGGTAAAGCGGCTGCCCCGCCCCGGGGTGCTGTCGAGGTGGATTGCTCCGCCCATGAGGCGCACCAGCTCCCGACACAGGGGTAATCCCAGGCCACTGCCCGAGGAGGCATTGCCTACCGGTAGCTTGCCGGCCTGAGCGAGGGGAGAGAACAGGGCCTCCCGGTCAGCCGCCGCGAAACCGGGTCCCGTATCCGTGACGGTAAAGGTTAGGGTCAGGCATTCGGGGTCAGCGGCCTCGACGATGCCACTCGCCCCGAGCCGGATCTCCCCTTGGCGGGTGTATTTGATGGCATTCCCCAGCAGATTGGCGAGGATCTGCGTCAGGCGGACGCGGTCGACCGCCA
Organism: Gammaproteobacteria bacterium; assembly: GCA_009928645.1. Classification (GTDB taxonomy): domain Bacteria; phylum Pseudomonadota; class Gammaproteobacteria; order Chromatiales; family Chromatiaceae; genus M0108. Next base: position 1,255 of record SACH01000259.1, read on the forward strand.
CCCAGTCGGGAAGTTGGGGCGTCGTATCCAGGTGCAGGGCCAGACCCTTTTCCGCCGCCAGGGGGGCGAGATCCGCCAGGCATTCTGGCAACAGTCGCGCCAGGTGGGTGGGAACGGCGTTGAGACGCAGCAGCCCGCTCTCCATGCGGCTCAGATCGAGGATGTCATTCACCAGCGCCAGGAGATGGCGCCCATTGCGGGTGATGGCATCGAGTAGATCCTGGCGCCGCTGAGCATCCTGTTCAGCCGCCGGGGTCGTCAGCAGCCTCTCCAGCACCTGGGTAAACCCCAGGATGGCATGGAGTGGGGTGCGCAATTCGTGAGTAAAGGTGGCCAGAAAACGGCTCTTGACCGCGTTGGCGGCGCAGACCTCGGCGGTGCGCGCCGATACCCGGGCCTCCAGGTCGGCGTTGAGGGCGCGAATTTCTTCCTCCAGCCGTTTCTGCCCCGTGATCTCCTCGACCATCACGTTGATACCCAGGACTTGGCCCGTGGGATCTTTGAGCGGGTAATAGCTTTCCCGCCAGACCCGTCGCGCGCCGGGGCGTGCCTGGGTCTCGCCACTGACCTCGATGTCCAGCAGGGGCTCACCGGTCGCGATGACGCGCCGGAAGAGCGGCTCGGCCATGTCGGCGAGCGCGGGCACCACCTCCCGTACGGTACGGCCGAAGTGCGCGGCGGCCGGCAGGCCATTGATTTCCGCCAGCCGCTCATTGATGCGGCGAAAGCGGAGTTCGGTATCCAGGACGCAGAGGCCGATGGGGGCGGTGCTGTAGACTGCTTCCAGTTCCAGCCCCTGCTGACGGGCGGCGGCCTCGGTCCGACGTATTCTCTCCTCCACCGCCGCCGGCGTGGGGACATCCGCATCGGTGCCGTTCCTGGGTCCGGCTTCCGCGTAAGCCCCCCCATCACCCGCTGGGCCAGGATCCCGCCACCCGGTCATGGAACGTGCCGATCTCCCAGACAAACCCGGTTGCGCCCAGCGGCCTTGGCCGCGTAGAGGGCGCCATCCACGCGCCGCAGCCAATCCTCGTCCGTTTCCGCCGGCACATAGGTCGCGACCCCAAAGCTGGCGGTCACCGGGCCGATCCCGTCCAGGGGCGTGGCGATGATCAGGAGCCGGAATCTCTCCGCCAGATTCATCGCGGTCCCTTGATCGCAATCGGTCAAGAGGATCATGAATTCCTCGCCACCCCAACGCGCCAGGTGATCGCTGGCCCGGAGGTGATCACGGATCTGACGGACCACTTCGACCAGCACCCGGTCGCCGACGTGATGGCCATGGCGGTCATTGACAGCCTTGAAGTGATCCACATCGAACATGACCAGGGCGAGTTGGCTGCCGTAGCGCCGGGCCCGGGCGGTTTCCACCGCCAGGGTCGCCTGAAAGTGGCGCCGGTTGGCGACGCCGGTCAGCCCATCCGTCGCGGCGAGGCGGGCCAGTTCGGCGTTGGCCTGGGCCAGTTCCGCGTTGGCTTGGGTCAGTTCGGCGGTCCGCTCCCGGACCCGCTGGTCCAGCTCGGCGGCGAGTTCCCGGTAGCGCTGCTCGCTGCGGCGCAGGTCTTCCTCGGCGGCCTTGCGGGGGGTGACGTCGCGGAGGATGCCCACGCTATGCCAGCCGTCCCGCAGTTCGATGGCGGCTAGGGACAGTTCGATAATGATCTCCCGCCCGTCCTTGCGCCTCGCCGCCAATTCGACGGTCTTGTCGATCGCCGCGCCCCGGCCACTCCGCTGGAAGTTGGCGAAGGCCTCTTGGTGGGCGGCGTGGAAACGTGCGGGGGCCAGCAGACGGTGCAGGTCCTGGCCCAAGGCCTCCTCGGCGGGATAGCCCAGGATCTGGGCCGCCGCCGGGTTCCAATAGGTGACCGTGCCATGGGCGTCCATCATCAGGATGGCGTCGTGGGCGGCATCGGTGATGGCCCGTAACCGTTCCTGGGCCTGCTTGAGTTCCGTCGTCTCCGTGACCAGGGTGAGGAAACCGCGCGGCTCGCCGGCCGGATCACGCATCAGACCGACGGCGATCTGCGCGCAGACCTGACAGTCGCCGGGGCCGCGATAACGCTTTTCCACAATGCCGACCCGCTCGCCGGCCAGGACCCGGGCGAACAGGGCCTCCTCCCGGGCCCAGTCCAGGGCGAAGGTGAACTCGCGCAGGTGGCGACCCAGCAACGCCTCCCGCGCCAGTCCGACGATCTGGCAGTAACGGTCGTTGACGCGGGTCAGGCAACCGTTGAGGTCCACCTCGGCGACCCCGGCCAGGCCCTGGTCGACGAGCACGCCCAGG
>SACH01000260.1 GCA_009928645.1 Gammaproteobacteria bacterium
GAAGACCGATACCAGCAACGTCAGTAACAGCGCCCCCAGCACCACGCCCACCGCTGGTCCCGTCACCATTCTCATCGTCGAGGACGAAGAGCGCCTCGCTCGCCTCGTCGCTGACTACCTCACCGCCACCGGCTACAAAAGCCACATCCTGGGCGAAGGCACGGGGGTCGCCGACTGGGTGCGCGCCCACCAGCCCGCCCTGGTCATCCTCGACCTCATGCTCCCCGGCCGCGATGGCCTGGATGTCTGCCGCGACCTGCGCGCCTTCAGCGCGGTGCCCATCATTATGGTCACCGCCCGGGTCGAAGAGATCGACCGCCTGCTGGGTCTGGAGTTGGGCGCCGACGACTATGTCTGCAAACCCTTCAGCCCCCGGGAACTGGTGGCGCGGGTCAAGGCGGTGCTGCGGCGCTTTCAGGCCCCGCCGGCCGATGCCACACCCATCAGCCCTGACGCCGCTACCCCCACCAGCCCGACCGATGACCACCTGTCCGGTGCCAAGCCAGCCTCGGCCACCACTCATGGCCTCGCCACCCTGCACCTGGACGAATCCACCCTCCGCGTCCACTGGCAAGGCCGTACCGTCGAACTCACCGCGGTGGAGTTCAGCCTGCTCGCCACCCTCCACGCCAGCCCCGGGCGCATCTACTCCCGCAACCGCCTCATGGCGCTGATCTACCGCGACCACCGGGTCGTCTCCGACCGCACCATCGACAGCCACATCAAGAAACTGCGCCGCAAGCTCGAAGATCTGTCCCCCGACCAGGAATGGGTCCATTCCGTCTATGGCGTCGGCTATCGTTATGAGGAACGGGACTGATCGTAAAGTCGGCTCAACCCCTCTCATGGCTGAACCCCTCAACCCCCTGGGCCACCGTAACGCATCCATACCAGGCTTCGGCAAAGGGCTATTGCTGGCCGGGATCGCCCTCCTGCCTGGGCTGGCCTGGCTGGTCGGCCTGGCGGGCTTGACCGGCGCGGCCGGGATGAGCGGTGTGCCCAGACTCCGCGACCAGCTTGCCCAGGCCGCGCGCGATACACCCACGGCCATCCCCGGCCCCGCCTTCTTCAGTGGCGCCTGGCATTACCGCCTGCTGGACGGCGAGCGCGGCAAATGGGGCGATTTCGACCCGCCCGCCTGGTTGCGCTACTTCGGCCTGGCCACTGGTGATCTGACTGGGGACGGCTACCCGGACATCGTCGCGGGGCGCTACTTCTACCGCAACCCCGGCGGTGACCCCGCAACACCCGAGGCTCCGCAGGCCTGGACGCGCATCGACCTGGGCCGCAACCTGGACGCCATCCTCATCACCGACGTCGACGGCGACGACCGCGGCGACCTCATCGCCCAAGCCCTGCCTGATCTCTACTGGGTGGAAGCCCTGGACCCCCAAGGCGACACCTGGGAGGCCCGACCCATCGCCACCGCCCCGCCGACCGACCACCGCAACAGCCAGGGCTTCGCCCTCGGCCAACTGGTGCCCGGCGGCCGACCGGAAATCGTCATCGCCAGCGGCGCGGGTATCTTCTTTTACGCAATCCCGGCCGACCCGACCATCACTCCCTGGCCCGCGACCCGGGTAACGGACCAGGCCGGAGACGAAGGGCTGGCCATCGCCGATATCGACGGCGACGGCCTGCAAGACCTCATCGCCGCCCGCGGCAGCGCGGTCGCCTGGTGGCGCAATCCGGGTGGCCCCGCCCAGATGGGCGCTCCCCCCTGGCAACGGCGGCTTATTGGCAGCACCGCGCCCCACGACGCTGACCGCATCCTCGCCGCCGACCTGGACGGCGATGGTCGCGCCGAAGTCCTGGTCACCCAGGAACTGGTCGACCCTGAGATCCCCGAGGCTAGTCTCTTCCGCTTCCACCCGCCCACGACCCCAACCAGCCCCGACACCACCCCGGCACCCTGGTCCCGCGAGCGCCTGTTCACCGGCTACTCCCTCAACAGCCTGGGCGCCGCCGACCTGGACGAAGATGGCGACCTCGACCTGGTCGTCGCCGAACACAAAGGCCCCAGCCCCCGGCTCCTGCTGCTGGAAAACCAGGGCCAGGGCACGCCCCCCATCCCCTTCCTCAGCCGCGAGATCGACCGCGGCCAGGAGAGCCACCTTGGCGCCCACCTCGCCGACCTGGACCAGGACGGCGACCTGGACCTCCTCAGCATCGGTTGGGACCGCTACCAGAACCTCCACCTCTGGCGCAATGACCGCCGCCAGGTCGCCCGCCCCGTCACCTGGCGCCAGGTCTCCACCCAGACCGGCGCCCTCCCCCGGGCCCAGGTCGGCAGCCAATCATGCCTGGTGGTCGCCGACTTCGACCAGGACGGCCGCGACGATTACGCGGTCGGCGGCTGGTTCCAGGACGACAGCCTGGTCTGGTTTCGCGCCACCCCCACCGGGCGGGAGCGCTACCTCATCGACAACCGCCATAGCCACATCGAGGCCGGTGGCCTGGCCCACGACATCGACGGCGACGGCGACCTGGATATCCTCCAGGGGGGTAGTTGGCGCAGCCACCAGGTCTGGTGGTGGGAAAATCCCCACCCGGATCATCGACCCGATCAGCCCTGGCCCCGCCACACCATCAAGGACGGGGGGCACAACCAACATCACGACCAGATCATCGGCGACTTCATCGGCCGGGACGTGGGCAAGGAATTGGCCTTCTGGAACCAGGGCAATCGCACCCTCTACCTCGCCGACCTCCCCGCCGACCCCCGGGACCCGGCGGCCTGGACCCCGGTGAAGATCTGGTCCTACCGCGACCCGCCCCGTGAAGGCCTGGCCAAGGCCGACATTGACGGCGATGGCCAGGAGGACCTGATCGGCGGCGGTTACTGGTTCAAGCACCACCATGGCCAGACCTTCCAAGCCCAGGCCATCGACCCCGCTTATGGCCAGACCCGCATCGCCGCCGCCGACCTCATCCCCGGCGGCCGATCGGAAATCCTCCTTGCCGCCGGCGACGCCCCCGGCCCCTTGAATCTTTATCAATGGAATGGGGCAACCTGGCAGCGCACCACCCTCATCGGCCGCCTAGACCATGGCCATACCCTCCAGATTGGCGACCTCAACGGCGACGGCCATCTGGATATCCATACCGCCGAGATGCACACCCCCGGCGCTGGCACCGCCTGCCGCCAACTGGTGCTCTACGGCGACGGACGCGGCGGCTTCGAGACCCAACTCATCTCCACCGGCATCGGCACCCATGAAGGCAAGCTCGGCGACCTGGACGGCGATGGCGATCTCGATCTGATCCAGAAGGACTTCGACCATGAGCGCCGCATCGACCTTTGGTACAACGATGGCCAGGTCCGAAGTCCAGCGTTTTCTCCTTATCGCGAGCGTTCTTCATCCACCGAAATCGCCCTGCCGTAAGGATTGATCCGCCGCATCAACCCGTAATTCTCACAGGAAAACGCTTTAATATCAATGAACAGCATCAACTCTAAGTGTCAGCCCCACGGCCATCCCCGGCCCAGCCTTCTTCAAAGGACTTCAACCAAGAGCGCCCCATCGACAC
>SACH01000261.1 GCA_009928645.1 Gammaproteobacteria bacterium
GCGCTGACGGCAGCGGGTTTTGAGGTGGTGTACCTCAACCCGGCGGTCAGCCACCTCAGTGCTTTAACCCTGCTGGAGGGGGCGGGCGACCAGGGCAACAGCAATGGTGACCACCTCAGTATTTTTACCGCGCCGCTGGCGGTGCTGCTGGCGGCGCTGGGCCAGGCGTTGGGTGAAGGCCGGGCGGCGATTGCAGCCGCGTTGGCGCAACTTATCTTGCCACAGGCGACCGGCGAATGGGCGGACTTATTCGGCGAGATCTTCGGCATTCCGCGCCGGGGCACGGTGGCGGCGAGCCCCTGGCGAGTTTTAGCTACGCAAGTAGACCATTACAACCCGGTGGGGACCAGCGGTCACGAGCGTACACTGCGCCTGGCCTGGCAACAGTTTTTTGCCAACCTGCTGGGCCTGTCGCGGGTGCCGGATGAGTCGGATCAGCACTGGCACGACCGATTGGTCTATGCCGCCCGCCAGCGCGCTCCGTTAAACCTGCCGAGCCTGGAAAGCGATGCCGACTATACGGCCCGGTTGCTGCAAGAGGTGCAGCGCGTCCGCGCCAGTCCGGCGGCTATGCTAAACAATATCCAGCGGTTGACTGGCCACGATTTGGCATTGCGCGAGCCATGGCGAGAATGGGTGGCGCTCAATCAATCGACTTTGTCGGGACCGGACCATCTGGCGGGTGCGCCCGTTTACGAGTACCACCGCCTGCAACTGGTGGCCAGACGCGGCCTGGATTGGCCCGCAGTGCTGCGGGAAATCGAGGCCGACCGTCCGGCAGGGACGTTGCTTTTGCCTCCGGCGACAACAACGCCGCCCTCGCAAATAGCCATCCCGCCCATGGAAATCGTCCATGGGCGCGTAAGCGCGCATGGCCAAGAGCTGCGGTGGAATGCTTACGGACGGTTATCAGGCGAACTGATCCTGTCTCATTGCCAAGCGCCACCTGCCATGGCGCTAGCGCGGGTGAGGGTGCATGGCCTGAGCACTTTTGGACTGCGTGGCCCTTATGAATATTTTGGCGAATCCAGCCGGTCGTGGGTGGGCTTTTGGGATGTCCGCACCTGGGCGGAAGGCAATACTCGCCGTGCCGAAATGTATCCTCCTAAAGTGTATCAGTCGTGACATTAGCCTGTAGCCAGGTTTGACAAGAGTGACAGACACATGGCCGTATTGACAACATCCGGACGCACGGCGGTCGCCGTAGCCATTGCGGCGCGACCCCTGCATCTGGCCTGGGGAAATGGCGACCCAGCCTGGGACGCCGAGTTGATCCCGGAGTCGCTGGAGGCCACGGCGTTAACCAGCGAACTGGGGCGGGTCGTGGCGGCGGTCATTGGCTACGCCGTTCCTGACCCCTTGGGACCCATCGAGGTACCAACCGGCTTCTACCGTTTGTCTGAGACCCCTACCAATCATCTGTTGCTGCGGTGCGATTACGGCTACCCCGACGCCGCCGATCAGGTCATCCGCGAAACCGGCTTGTTCATGGATAGCGTCATCGCAGACGACCTTCCTCCAGGCCAACGCTACTTTACCCCCGCCGAGGTAGTAGACCCGGGCAACCTGGTGGCTATTGAGCATTTCCCGCCGGTCATCCGTACGCCGCTTAATCGCGAGCAATTTGAGTTTGTCCTAACGCTATGACCATCAATCTTGCCCAGTACTACGACCGCTTTACGGCGACGGACAATTACGAGCGCCATCTGTTCCGCGCTGGCAATGTCTTGCAAGCAGCGGAACTTAATGAGCTGCAATCGGCAAGTTTTGACCGCCTACAACGCGCCACCGATATCCTGTTTCAGGACGGCGACGTGCTTGCCGGGGCCGAGATCGTCATTCATCCAGGCACGGGCGTTACCCAACTGGGTAATGGCGCCCTTTACCTGCGCGGGGCGGTGCGCGGGGTTGCCCCGGCCAGCCTGACTATTCCGGTCACCGGCACCGTTTGGATCGGCATTTACCTGCAAGACGTTATTATTACCGAACTGGAAGACCCCGATCTCCGCGATCCGGCCATCAGTTACCGCAACTTCCAGGAGCCGGGCGCCGCGCGCTTGCAAGTCACTCCGGTGTGGGGTTATGAGGGCGATGGGCAAAGCGGCGACTTCTATCGCGTCTATAAGGTCGAGGACGGCATCCTCATTATTGCCCAGCCGCCCATTCCCAACGTAGATGCCATCAATCAGACCGTGGCACGCTATGACCGCCAATCCACCGGCGGTTATTACGTCGCCAGTGGCCTATTGACCACCCGATTGGCCGACGAGGGCGGGCATCAGGTGTTTTCCATTGCCGAGGGAATTGCTCGGGTTGGCGGGCAAGAGATTGTCAAGCAGCACGCCAGTCGCTTGGTCTTTGATCCTGCGCCAAACACCCGCAGCGTGCTGCTGGAGCCCCATCTGGTTACTGGCGCAACCGGCGCGGACCTACGGATTGAGGTTAGTCATCAACCGATCCAGGTCATCAACGATGTTGCCATGGTGCGGGTGGTCACCGAGACCTTGACTCATGGGGCCTACTCCGGCGCCCAAGACGCCCTGACCAAGATCCCGGTGGTGCAGATCCTCTCGGTCGCGCAGGACGAAACCCTTTATACCGCGACTACCGACTACAGGCTAACGGCGGACAAAGTCGATTGGTCGCCCGACGGCCTGGAGCCGGCGCCAGGATCGACCTACACGGTCACCTACCAATATGTCGATACCGACACCGCGCCTACCGCTCCCGACGAGTCCGGCTTCACCGTACCCGGCACTATCACCGTAGCAGTAGGCGGTAATCCGGCAGCGGATGCAGAGTTGGTCACGGGCTCCATCGTTCAGGTCAGCTACCAGTGGTCAATGCCGCGTTACGACCTGATTTGCGTGGATGACCGTGGCCAGATTTTGACCGTTCGCGGCGTAGCGGCGCCGGTGTACCCGCGCGTACCACCAGTCCCTCAGGGCCTGCTGGGGATTGCGGTCATCGAGCAGCGTTGGGGCACGCAGACGCGAGTGATTAACAATGGCACGCGCATGGTGCCAATGCATGAACTCAATGCCGTGAATGGGCGGATTGACACCCTCTTTGCCCTGGTCGCCGAAGAGCGCCTGGCATTGAATCTTACCCAGCGCGACAGCACCGCCAAAAAGGGGGTATTTGCCGACCCCTTCTTTGACGACGACCTGCGCGATCAAGGGCTCACGCAAACGGCGGCGATTTACAGCGGCGAGTTGACGTTAGGCGTGGTGTCCACTGTGCACAGTCAAAGCCTAACCGCCCCAGCAACCCTGGATGCGCGCGTGATTATCGAGTCCGAGGTAACCGTGGGGCCAGAGGAACTGGTCATCAGTCAGCCTTGGCGCACTAGCAGCATGCTCGTCAACCCTTACGACAGCTTTAGCCCCCTCCCCGGAGTCGCGGCTCTCATGCCGGCCGTCGATTTCTGGACTGATTTTCAGACCAATTGGTTAAGCCCGGTGTCGCGCCAGTTTGACGAAGAAATCTGGACCAATCCTGCAACCCGCGATTATTGGATTGGCC
>SACH01000262.1 GCA_009928645.1 Gammaproteobacteria bacterium
ATATTCTGCCCGGTGGAGAGGGCGATGTAGACATGGCCCCGGCTGGACATCAGGCCCCCTGGTGGGTGGCAGCGGCGTCCGGCGCGGCCTGCAGGCGGTTCTCGCCAACAGCCAGGATGGCGACCAGTCTCAAGGCGTTACTCTCCGCTATCACTTCAACGGTGCAGGACTTGAGCGCCTTTTTGGCTTTGAGGCGGGCCTTGAGGTCCTCGGGTAAGCGATCCCGCAAGGCTTGGGCTTCAGTGTTACGCGCAAAAGCCGTCTTGCCCTCGTGGAGGATGGACAGTTCACCGTTGCCTGGATTGAGCTTGAGCTCGACATTCATCCAGGTGATCCGTTCCCCGCCAGGGAGGGCGGGTTGAGGATGCAGCCCTCGGGGGTAGTCCGGTAAGACCCAGCGATTTTTCTTGGCCTCCTGAAACTCATTTGGGCCACCGGTGCTCAGGCGCATGTGTCGCAGATCCCCCGGGAATACCGCCGCTTTGGCCGGGTTCGCCATGCCCAGCAAAGCGCCGATCTGCGGGGAATTACGCCAACCCTTATGGTGCTTGGCGGCATCCTCCATGTAGGCGATGAATCTGGCGCAGCAGGCCTGCCAGGTGGGGGCGGTCTCCTCCGCCCGGTTGGGGCGGATGTCAGCGGCGCTGATGGCAATGGCTACCTGGCCGAAACCAAAAGGCTTGCCCATGCCGAGACTGTGGCGCAGATCCTCCTGTTCGGCCCAGGTGAGGGCCCAGCAGAGGGCGCCGAGTTCCTCCGGTTTGAGGTTGTGGAAGGTCATCCGACCCTGGAAGGTGGTGTCCACGGGCAGAGTGTGCAGACGCACCTGCACTCTGGGGTTTGGGAGTTGCTCCCCGGTCAGTGGCTGGACGCCGGTTTTGTCCAACGGGCGGACGGGGTAGCGTTTCCAGCCGCGCAGTTCACTCGTGTCAGACATCAGAGTTTGATAGCTCTTGTCCTGAGGGATCTGGCCATTGGTGGCCAAGGGCTGGCGGACGTAATTGGGGTAATAACTCGGCTTGGGACCGTTAAGAATGGTGGGAGCATGCACCTCGGGCGTCGGGGCACTCGCGGCGCGGGCATGGTGGAAAATGACCCGACCTTTCAATGCCTGCTCCGGGGTCGTCCCCACTTTGCCAAAGAGGGTGGTGGCGAAATCGGCGATCTCGTCGTTGAGATGGTCGGGGCTGGTGTGGGCGATAGCCTCGTGGAGCGAATGACGGTAGGCCAATTTGTACATGAGGGCCAGGCCCAGGGAGGCGGGGCTTCCGGGTACCTTGGGGTCCTCCAGGTAAAAAACCGGTATGCGGGGTTGGTTGCGCCAGAAGGCCCAATCGGTGGAGCCGCCGACGTTTTCCGACTGCGGATCGTGAATGTCCAGAAAGCCACGGAACACCGCTTCCGGCACGGGAACCGGCCTGCCCCGGCTGCCGTGAAAGATGAACTCCAGGTGCTTTTTGGGACTGGGCTGACCGGTGAAAACCAGCGTCCCCAGGGTGGCGCCGCTGCCCAGGCGGGACGCCTTGCTGTAGACCAGCGAACCACAGCTATGCGGATGGGCGGTTTCGGGGCCGGGGTCGAATTTCACGTCGCGTGACAGCGGCCAGGCGGCGTATTTGTCACGGGCGATCTTACGCGCGGATTTAGTGTCCTGGAACCAGGTATTCCCGGCATAAGTGTCCAGGTCCGCCTGCTCCACCCGGCTGTAATGGCAAGGCTTCAGCATCCAGGCCTTGCGCTCAGTGTCAAAATGCAACCAGCCGGCCTGTGAGTTGGCCTGGAATTGGCTGGCTGCGGATTGGCGGGTCATGAAATCGCCATAAAAGGGGCGGGCGGGCGAGGTGAGATCGCGCAGGCTCAGCCGCTGGTCATCGACCAGGCTCATGCGGGAAAAACTGGCGATCTCCACCACGGCGCGGATCATGCCCTTCAGGGTTGTTCCCGGCAGGGCGTAGCCGCCATCCGGGCCGGGAAGGCGGAACGGGCGCACAACGCCGGGGGACTCATCGGTCGCTGGCTCCTGCTCGCCACCAACCAACAGCGGGCTGCAGGCGGTGATGCGCAGCTCGAGGTGTCCACACAGTCCGTCCTTGAAGGGGATGTCCTGGGATACCTGCCTGGCCCAGGACGGACGATGCACCCAGGGGGCAAGCGGCACGAAATTGTAGGGGGCGGTGATCATGTCAGGCGTCCTCCTGGGGAGCAAAACCGTGCAGGGCGGCGAAGCAGGGGCGTACACCTGGCTCCGGATGATCCGGGTCGGATCGCCAATAACGCTGGTAACGCAGGCAGGCACCAGGGACCTTGCCCGTAGCAAGATGGCGAACTTCATCCACCAGGTAGGTCATGCCCGGGTCATCGCCCGGGGCGGGTGTGGCAATGACCAGGGCGATGAGGCCGGTACCCAGGCTGCGGCAGTGAATGCTGCGTCCGGCGGCATCGTGGCCGGCGGCATCGAGGAGGGTGCCCCAGTCCGGTGCCGGTTGGGGTAGCGCGCCGCCGCTAAAGGCCACCACCCTGGATTGAAACTGAAGCCAACCAGCCACGGGGGCGAAGGCTTGCAGTTCCGCCCAGGCGGTGGCGCTATCCACCGGCGCTGGGGTGCTGATCTCCATACCGGCGACGGACATGGGGGGCAGATGGTGACGACTGGCGACCTGATGGTAGGCTGCGGCGAGTTGCTGAAGGTTCATGCCAATGTCTCTCCTTGCGCCGCCAGCCAGGCGCGGGTGTGTTCATCGGGTTGCCCCTGGAAGCTGCCATGGCCTTTGGTCGCCCCGGCGCCGAGGGCCAGTCGCCCGGCGCATAGATCGCCGAGGGCGCGGGCGAAGGCACGACGCGCGTGCGGCTCGGCCTGAGCGACTGCCGGCAACAGGGTGATGCGTAGCTGGATCGGCTGGCGATAGATCAATTCCTCGGTAAACAGCATGCGTTTGCGGACACCGCCGGTGAAGCGGTCGATGCTGTTGTGGATCAGGGTTTGCACCTGTTCCTCCAGGCGGGCGGGGTCGATGGCGACATAGGCATCGTCGACCAGTACCAGGCCGGCACGCCCGACCGGCGCGCCGACGTCGGACGGTTCACTGTCCTGGGCAATCTGAGGAAGGTGCGGGGCCCGGTCCTTGGCATGGCCAAAGAGGGCCCGAACCCCCGGACAATGGTCCGACTTGTCCCAGGCCGCGAAGGTGTCCGCTGCCATCTCCTCCGCGAACTGCCCGGCCAGCAGATTCCAGTGATAGGCGGTGCGATGCGCCAGGGCGCCCTTGACGGCGGAGCCGGGTACCAGGGCAAAGCGCCGGCTGATGCGGGCATGGCCATGATCGTCCCAGATCACGACCGCTTCTTGCTTGGGCAGCAGATAAGGGACCTTGCCCTGGGCCAATTGGGCGGTTGACCGGAAGGATCGGCTGCCCTGGCCGACGCGCCAGAAATCGCGGGGGGCGAGGGTGATGCTCAGGATGTCGCCAACGGCGGGAGCCGGACTTGAGGTCATCGGGCAGTGAGTCAGGCCCTGGGTCAGGCTG
>SACH01000263.1 GCA_009928645.1 Gammaproteobacteria bacterium
GTCATAGCGGTGATGGCTGCTGTCGGTATTGATGCGCAACTGGTGAATGACCTCGAACTCGTTCTTGCACCAGTGCTTGAGGTTGACCAGCATGTAATGGAGGGCGGAGCCGTCCTCGCGCTGAAAATAGCCGTATTCGCGCAAGGTCCGGGCGGCCTGGAAGACATCGGGGCTGATGATCTCGTCCCGCAGCCGGGCGAACTCGGCCTCCGTGAGCTGGACCTGGTTGAGCGCCTCGAACTTCTGGCGAAAGTTCCGCATCAGCGCGGCCTTGTCGCGGATGTCGGGGCGATAGGTGTATTTGAGGTCGTCGAGCTTTTGGATCAGATGGCGCTCAAGTTCGCTTTCTTTCAAGGACATCCGTTGCTTGCTCCTTTTGACAGGCCGCGGGGGGGCGATGCAGGGGGAATGGTGGGCATTCACCGGCCCTTCATGCAAGAGTTCCAGGCCCGGTTGTGGCCACTTTTCCCCAGTCGCTGTGGATAAGCCTGTCCATAAGGCGTGCCGATTGGCCCGGAGCCCCGATAACTGGTGGGCGGGTTGCGGTTCTGGTCATTTGGTGGCCAGTGGGACAAATCCACCGGGTGATGGACGTTAACCTAAGCCGCCTAGGGCTATATCATGCCGTTGCGGGACAAAACGACCCCGGCCGGATCAAAGCCCGCGCGCACCCAAACCCCGTGGGTCCGGTGCGCGTGCCAGCACCGTCGCCGCGGGACCCCTCCGGCGCCAGAGAATCAAATTGACGATGTCCATCCACCATCACCCCGCGGGGTTGCGCACGATGACGGTTTTCCCTTTTCTTCAATCTGAATCCCGGAACGCTCCCCGGACCCTGCCCCGGAACCTGGGGCGCCGCCGGTTGCTCGGCGCGCTCCTCGCCGGCACCGGTCTGGCCCTGGTTGGCCGCTCCCCGGCCGCCTGGCCGGCGCCCGGTGGACTGGTGCCCCTGGCGGAGCGCCCCACCGCCCCGGCCCTGAGACTGGCGGATCTTCAGGGCCAGATCGTCGATCTGGCGCGGATGCGCGGCCGGGTGGTGCTGATCAATTTCTGGGCTACCTGGTGCCCGCCCTGCCGCAAGGAGTTCCCCTCCCTGGGGCGGGTGCGGGGGCTCTTCACGCCGGAAACCTTCGAGGTCCTCGCCGTCAACGTCGAAGAGGAGGCGGAGACGGTCAAGGCCTTCGCCGGGACCGCCGCCTTTCCGGTCCTGCTCGATGCCGAGTCCCGGGTGGTCATGTCCTGGCCGGTCAAGGGCCTGCCCACCAGTTTCCTGGTCGATCGCCAGGGGCGGCTGGCCTATCGCCTGACCGGCGAGCAGGAGTTCGACGACCCGGCCATCGTCGCGGCCATCCACGACCTGTTGGCGGGTGATCGTTCAGACCCCCCTCTCCCCAACCCTCCCCCACCAGGGGGGAGGGAGTAAGAGAATCAGTAGCCTGTGCCGTCAAAGTCCCTCTGGGGCGCGAGGGGTCTGAAAGGTTACGCTGGCGGCCGAGTAGGTGCCCACTCCCGGATTAGCCTCCGCCCCGGGCCTGACCTCCCTGGCCAGGTCGCGGGACGGACGGGAGGAGGCCGGGCTTAGCCGCGCTGATCCTTGGGCAGATAATCCCGCTGGCGGTTGCCGACATAGACCTGCCGCGGGCGGGCGATGCGGGTCCCCGGGGTGTGGTTCTGCTCCCACCACTGGGCGATCCATCCCGGCAGGCGGCCGATGGAGAACATGACGGTGAACATATTCACCGGGATGCCGATGGCCCGCAGGATGATACCGCTGTAGAAGTCCACGTTGGGGTACAGGTTGCGGTCGATGAAGTAGGGATCGGAGCGGGCGATGTCCTCCAGGCGGCGGGCAATGTCCAGCAGCGGATCACTGCCACACAATTGCGGTACCAGTTCCTCGGCCACCTTCTGCAGGATCTGCGCCCGCGGGTCGAAGTTCTTGTAGACCCGGTGGCCAAAGCCCATGAGCCGGACCTTGCTGTCCTTATCCTTGGCCAGTTTGACGTATTCCTCCGGGGTCATGTTGCCCTGGTGGATCTTGTCGAGCATCTCCAGGACCTCGACATTGGCGCCCCCATGCAGGGGACCCCAGAGGGCGCAGACCCCGGCGGCGCAGGAGGCGAAGAGGTTGGCCCCGCTGGAGCCGACCATGCGCACGGTGGAGGTGGAGCAGTTCTGCTCGTGATCGGCATGGAGGATCAGGATCAGGTTCATGGCCCGGTTGATGAGATCCGAGCAGACATACTGATCGTAGGGCTGGGAGAACATCATGTGCAGGAAGTTGGGCACATAACGCAGCTTGGGGTCCGGGTAGATGTAGGGCACGCCGCGGGAGTGGCGGTAGGCATAGGCGGCGATGGAGCGGACCTTGCTGATAAGGCGCGCGGCGGCGATGAGAAACTGCTGCTCATCCTCTAGCTCGTAGAGCTCGGGATGGAAGCAGGACATGGAGTTGATCATGGCCGAAAGGATGGCCATGGGCGGCGCCGTGCGTGGGAAGCCTTCGAACTGGTGCTTCATGCCCTCGTCCAGGTAGGCGAAGCGCGTCAGGTCCTTGGAAAAGCTGTCATAGTCGGCGTCGGTGGGCAGATGACCAAGGATCAGCAGCAGGGCGACCTCGATAAAGGTGGCGCCGTGGGCAAACTGCTCGATGGGTATCCCCCGATAGCGCAGGATGCCTTTTTCGCCGTCGATGAAGGTGATGGCGCTTTCGCAACTGCCGGTATTGCCGTAACCCGGGTCAAGGGTGATGTGGCCGGTCAGATCGCGTAGTTTGGAGATGTCGATGGCGCGCTCGCCCTCGCTGCCTTCGATCACGGGCAGGCTATAGCTCTTGTCGCCCAGGGTCAGCGTGGCGGGCGCGAGGGCGAGGGTGGGGGTAGAGAGTGGCTGGCCCATGGGGCGAAACTCCTGTTCAGTGGTCGTGGTGAGGTTTTATACCCATCACAAATCAATCTTCGGTGGTTCCCGACCCTTCCTGGCTATCCCTGCCTCGACCGAAAACTGAACTGCCTCGGGTGCTAATCGTTGTCTTATCGGGTGGTTAGGGTTCCCGGCCCGCTGGCAGGGGGGCAGCGTACGGCCTGCCATGGTCTCAACCCTTTCAGTGTACGACGAAGGCCGTGATATCGTCAGATAGATCGGCATCGACCGTGACTCCCCGGCGATGGGCCTGTGAGTCCCAGGTGCAGGGGCCTCAGGCTGCTCCTTGCCGGGGACGAGCCAGCTCCGCAAAGATGCCGTCCGCCCTTTTAATCCGCCGCCATAGCCAATAACCCTCGTCAAAGCGCTGCTCCTGGGCGGCCAGTTGGTCGAGGCTGATCAGGAGGCGGCTGGCCAGGTCCGGTTCGGGGACGGGTCCGTCCAGATCCCGATGCAACACCAGACGTTTCAAGCCGCTGCCAATCCGTGCCAGTTTCTTGGCAAGCAGGCCATGGTCTGCTAGATGGCCCCAGCTCTGGTGATTGCCGGGCCAGACCGCGGAGACCAGATGCCGGCGGGGGAGGAACC
>SACH01000264.1 GCA_009928645.1 Gammaproteobacteria bacterium
GACGCGCTGGTCCAGCACCCTGGGACCCGTTGGCCCTTCTGACATTCGCCCCGAATTCCTGCGGAGAGACTCATGCTCGGCATCCCAGACCCCATCGTCCTGACCGCCTTCCTGGGCTGTATCCTGGTCACCCTTATCAGCCTCCTCTATGGCCTAGTCCGGCGCAACGCCGCCCGTGACGAGCTGACCCAGGAGGATCGCGCCTGGGCCTTGGAAGAGCAACGCGTGGAGGACGAGATCTGAGACCCTCCCCTCATCAGGCCCGCAAGCGGCCGTTAGAAAGCGTCCATTTTCTCGTTCCCGATTTGCGCCCAAGGGGGCTTTCTGATTCGGGAAGTAATTGATGGCCGGTTTTTTGCCGGATAACCTGGGGCTATAGACTGGACGGGTAACTGATCCGGTCCGCACGGACAAGGTGGTCAGTCCCCCCGGGACATCAGCAACGGCGACTCACCCGGCCGGCCGGGGATTGAGCGCCGGTAAGCGGGGGCGTTCAACCCGGGGCCGGCGATTGCGGATGCGTTGGCCATAGCCCACCAGACCCTGGGCGCGGCTGAACTGGCGGGCAAATTCCTTTTTCCACCGTGGAAAGTCGATGTCCTGGCCACCGTAAAGGGCCCCGTCAAGTTGCCGCAGCAGCCGCCTGATCTGCTCCGGGTCCGCGCTGGGACGCAAGTGCAGCAGTTGGCTGGCGAGGCCCGGCAAAGCGCCCGGCTGAGGCCGGAAAGGCCCAGAGGGCAGGTGACGGCAGGCCTGTTCCTGGAAGTGGCGCGCCCAGACCGCGGGCTCCGCTTCGCGATTGGCGGTACGCAGGCAGGACAGGAAGCGACTGGAGGGCGGCAGTACCCCACGCAGGGTTGTACGCAACCGCCCCCAAAGGGATGCCGGCTGGAGGCGATCGCGGACCTGATCCCAGCGCCGGCTGGCCGCCCCCGCGGCGGCGCGGGCGCCACGCCCCAGGCGCGCGCCGATGGAATCCTGGCCGGGCGCCGCGGGGGCTAACAGGCGGCCGCGATACCAAAGACCGACGCCGAAACCCAGGACCGGCAGCAACAGGCCGGCGAGACTCAGCCAGATGAAGCCCGCGCCCTCGCGGAAAAACAAGGACTCCTCCGCCGCGGCCTTGGCGTTCCCCAGGCCCAACGGCAGGCTGGCCCAGTCGCGACTGCCCGTGGTGACGTTGTACCAGGGGATACGGATCTCCGGCAGGCGCACCCGCCCCCCCGCCCGCGGTACCAGGGTGTAATGCTCGACGCGGGAGCCCTCCAGGCGCTCGCCATCCGGGGACACCTTGGCCTCGGTGAGAGTCCGTTCCCGATAAACGCGGTAATCAGGTGAAACCAGCAAGGGTTCCAGACTGGGCAACTGGCTCCCCATGGCGCCCACCGCCTGGAGTTCCAGGACCAGGGCGACGGGGTCTCCGGCGCGGATCTCCTCGCCACCATCAAGGCTGGCCTTGAGGGTCAGGGAGCGCAGCGGGAGCCAGGGCTGCACGCTGGCCAGGGCCGGACGCGGCTGGAGACGAATACCCTCACCGCCGCTGGCCTCGAACCGCTGGCGGCCAAAGCCGTAGGCGTCACCCGCGGTATCCCCCGTCACCTTTAGGGGGGGCAGGGCCAGGTCCCCGGCGCGCAGCGGGGTCAGGACGTAAACGAATTCGGTGAGGATCTCGCGCCGGCCATCCGCGGTGCCGCGGCTCCCCGTCTTGGTGCTCTCCAGCTTATGCACGATCAGGTCGCTGGTGCTGGTCAGCTCCGGGGTGGCGGTGGCCAGGTTCTGGTCACTGACGACCCACAGATTCAGCAGGACGTTCTCCTGGACAAAGGGCTGGCGCTCCTTGAGTTCCACCTCCAGGCGCGGGCCGCGGCCACTGGCGAGGGCGGTACCGGGCTGACCCCAGGGGGAACCATACATACCTCCGGGGGGGCCCGCAAAGGGGCTGGCGGCCCCGGGACCGGACATGCCCCAGCCCGGAAAGGAGCCATAGGACGGGGGAACACTCGTGACATTGGCCGGGGCCGTCACGGCGCCAGGTGCCATGGTCGGGGGGCTTGCTGGGTAGGTGACGGCCGCTGGCGCCGGAGCGGGAGCACCCGGCGGGGCGGAGTCCGCGGCAGGGACCCTGGCGGGAGCCTGGCCCGGGGTTGAGGTCGCGGCCGCGGGCCGTGGCTTAACCTGGCCAGCAGGCGGCGATGAGGCGGCGGGTGCAGTGACGCCGGCGGGCATTGACCAAGGGGTCGGCATCGGGGGTGCCCCGGGTGGGAAGCCAGGCCAACCCCCTGGGCCCATGGCAGGGTAACCGAAGGGCGCGGTACCCGGCGGCTGGCCATAAGGCACGGCCTGCGGCAAGGAGGGTTGCATGCCTGGTGGGAAGCCAGGTTGCATCCCGACGGGTCCCGGCGGATAGGGCAGGGGCATGACCGGGGTGGATACACCCGCTGGCGTCGCTCCCCCCGGTTGCGAGGGGCTGGTCCCCGGCCCCTGGCCAGGTTGCCTGGTTTGGTCAGGAGGTAGCGCCTGAACGGGTTCTTTGGCCTGGCTGGGCTGAGGGGTTTGCGGCTCGGGCAGTTGGGCCGGTGGCACCCCCCGGGCGTTGCTGGGCTCCTGTGGCCGGTATTGCCTGGTGGGTGGGCCATAGGGCGGCGCACCGTAACCCCAGGGCTGGGGCTGGTACTGCGCCAACGCCTCGCCATGCCAGGGAACAAGACCGCCACCCAGGGTGGCAATGCCCAGCGCGCTCAACAGGGCCTGGATGGTCGGGCGGGGCAGACGCCGGGTCCTGGGGGACGGCCGCTGGCAAGATGGCGGGAAGTTTGGGCTCATGACCACCTGGGCCTCACCAAGGCCGTGTCTCGCGCGGGGCACCGCCCGTGGCGCGAAGCTGGCGCAATTCTTCGATCCGGAACTGGTTGCGGATCAGTTCCGAGGGATCGCCCTCCACCTGACGCAAGCGCTGTTCGAGGATGGCGGCACCGGGGCCGGAGCTGGGCTGACCGCCCAGGGCGCCGACGGCGGAGCCCTCCCCCGCGTCCAGGGCCGGCTGCTGTCCGAGCTGGTCGAACTGGTCCACCGCCTCGGCGCTGCCCGGCTCCGGGGCGGTGGCGGGTAGCGTCATGCCAGGCGCCTCCTCGGGCGGGCGCTCCCCAGGACCACCCCCCTGAGGCGGACGATCCAGGGCGCCGGGGCCCCGCTCACCTTCCCGCTCTTGCTGGTCTTGGGCCTGGCCCTGGGCCTCCTGGCCTGGCTCTGGCGCCTGGCCCTGGCCGGTCTCGGTCTCCGGTTGGGGCTCACCCTGCCCCTGGTCCTCGGGCTCACGCGCCTGCTCACCACCAGCGGCCTGCTCATCCTGGGGCTTTTCCCCCTCTTTGGCCTCGGGTTGTTGCTCCTGATCGCCGCCACTGGCCTCCGGCGTCCGCTCCGAGGGTGGTTCACTCGCCTGTTGCTCGCCCGCCTTATCCTTCTCGGCCTGTTCCGCCTCAGGCCGCTGACGGTCCTGGGCCTG
>SACH01000265.1 GCA_009928645.1 Gammaproteobacteria bacterium
CGCTATCAATTTCCGAGAGCTTGCCTGCCCGCAGCAAGGCCGCTTGCTCGTTGGCCCAGGCAATGATATCGGTTTCGTATGGGGTACCCACGGTATCCTCTTCCTCGGTTTGTTGAGGTCTTACCACCGCAAGGGGGTGATAAAACAGTCTAGTACCATAAGACCCTGCTTGCTACTCATGAGCTGGCCTATACTCATCCCCCATGAGCGCCGTCACCCAAAGCCGTATCGATCGCCTCCGCCGGCTGGAGGCCCTCCTGCCCCGGGCCACCGCGGCCCCCGCCGACTGCCCGGATGGCACTCGCCTGCTGACGGTGCTCGGCGCGGTCTATGGCCCGGCCGCGGAATCCGCCCGCCGCCGCGCCCTGCAGCGGGATCTGGATGAGCTGGTCAAGACGGACCGTATCCAGGTGGTCAATCCCGGCGGCAAGCCCCTGCGCTACCGGCGCCTGGGCGAGGACGTGCATGAAGACAAGCTGGTCTGGGAGTACACCCTGCGCCAGGTGCGGGACCTGATCGCCGAGGCGGTGCCGGCACGGCGGCTGGAACGGCTGTGGGAGCGGCTGCTCCATGAGCTGGACGGACCCCTGCTCGACGAACAGCGGGTGCGCATCGTCCCCGATAGCCTGCGCCTGCGCCCGGTGGCGCTCTATCCCCAGGTCCTGGAGGCGATGATCCGCGCCCTGGCCCAGTCCCGCGCCCTGGGGGTGCTCTACGAGGATGCCGCCGGGCAGCGCGGGGAGGCGGTGATCCATCCCCAGGCCCTGATTCAGCGCGGGCCCTTGCCCTATCTCTTCGCCCTCAAGAACGACGAGGACGAGCCCCTGCGGCTCTATGCCCTGCACCGCATGATCCGCGCCCAGGCCCTGGAGGGACAACCGGCGCGCGCGGCGGCGGGCTTCGACCTGGACCGGGCCATCGCCCAGGGCCGGGCCGACTTCGGCCAGGGGGAGATGATCGACCTGGAGATCCGGGTGCGGGGGTATCTGGCAACCCTGCTGAGCGCCTGTCCGCTGACTGACGAGCAAGAGCTGGCGGATGAGCCCGAGGACGCGGGCTTTACCTTACGGGTTAAGGCACGGCTGCCGTCCACCGGACAGTTACTGCGCTGGCTGCTGGGGGCGGGGGACAATGTCCAGGTGGTGGCGCCGGAAACGTTGCGCCGGGTCGTGGCGGCCCAGGCGGCGAAGACCGCGGCGCTTTATGCTGATCGCTGAAGCCCAGTAGTGAAGCCCACTTCGACTTCCATTTTAGAGAGTTATGGGCGGTAACCTTCCTGTTGAAACCCTGCTTGGCGCCTTCCGCTCCTCCCTGGGAGGCCCGAAAACGAGAATGCTAAGGATCTATCACTCCGGGACGACGCCAGGCGATGGACAGGTGGGCCACTTCAAGGAGTGGCGTTCAGTGGGCTCAGTGGTACTCCCGCCGCACCCGGGGACTGACCCCGCATAGCAGGTCATAGCTGATGGTGCCGGCGGTGGTGGCGATCTCTTCCACCGGCAGGCCCGGGCCCCAGAGGATCGCCTCGTCGCCGGGCCTGGCCTCGGGGCAGGGGCGCAGGTCTAGGGTGACGCTGTCCATGGAGATGCGGCCGATAAGGGGTACCCGCCGGCCCTTCACCAGTACCGGCGTCCCCGTCGGGGCGTGGCGGGGGTAGCCGTCGCCGTAGCCGATGGCGGCCACGCCGACGGGCATGTCCTCGGGGCAGACGAAGGTGCCGCCGTAGCCGATACGCTCGCCGGCCCGGTAGACATGGGTGGCGGAGATCTGGGTCCTGAGGGTCATGACCGGTCTGAGGTCCAGTGCCGCCGCGCCGCGGTCACCGAAGGGCGAGCCGCCATAGAGCATGATGCCCGGCCGCACCCAGTCGGCGCGGGCGGCGGGGCAGGCGAGAATACCGGCGGAGTTGCCGATGTTGAGTGCCTGGCCGGGCTGGGCTAGGGCGCGCAGGCGTTGGCATTGAAGGTCGCTCAGGGGGTCGGCGAGCTCGTCGGCGTTGGCCAGGTGGGTCAGGAGTCCCGGTCCGGGTGCCGCCACTACCGGGCAGTCGGCGAGGCGGGCCTGAAGGCGGGGTACCTCGGCCGGGTCCAGCCCCAACCGGTGCATGCCGGTGTCGACCTTGAGCCAGATGCGCAGGAGGCGGTGGGCAACAGCGGCGGTCACGGGCAGGGCCGCCAGCCAGTCAGCCTGCTCGGCTTGATGCACCGCCAGGTCGAGCCGTGCCTCCCAGGCCACTGCGGTTTCCTCAGCGGAGAGGGCGCCGTTCAGCACCAGGATGGGGTGCTCGACCCCCGCGGCGCGTAGGCGCAGGGCCTCCTCCAGCCTGGCGACGGCAAAGCCGTCCGCCGCCGTCAGGGCTGCGGCGGCCTGTTCCATGCCGTGCCCGTAGGCGTCCGCCTTAATCACCGCCCAGATGCGGCTCCGGGGGGCATGGCGCCGCGCCACTTCCAGGTTGTGGCCCAGGGCCGAAAGGTCGATGTGAGCGCTAGGGCCGACGAATATCACGGCTTATCCTCGCCGCCAGTTAGCTTTACTTTGTCGCGTTCGATCGCCGTCAATGGCAAGGAGACCGGCATGAGGGAATGATTTTTCATCGGTTCCAGGTAACCGGTTGGGCTATCGCTGCTCACACCCTAGGATGATCGGGCAAAGGATCAAGCAAAGGGAGGCTGGAAAACCGAAAATTTGATTCGCGATGGGGTTGCCGATCAATGGTAGCCCTCATCCCCGTAAACGTCGGAGATGTAGTTCTCGAACTTGGTGTACTTGCCGAGGAAGGTCAGCCGCGTGGTGCCGATGGGGCCATTCCGTTGCTTGCCAATGATGATCTCCGCCACACCCTTGTCCTTGCTGTCCTCGTGGTAGACCTCATCTCTGTAAATAAAAACAATGAGATCCGCATCCTGTTCGATGGCGCCCGATTCTCTCAGGTCCGACATCACCGGCCGCTTGTTGGGGCGCTGTTCCAGGCTGCGGTTGAGCTGGGAGAGGGCGACGACGGGGACTTTCAACTCTTTGGCCAGGGCCTTGAGGGCGCGGGAGATGGCGGAGATCTCGGTGGCGCGGTTCTCGCTGTTGCCGGGCACCTGCATGAGCTGGAGGTAGTCCAAAACAATCAGCGCCAGGTCGCCGTGCTCGCGCTTCAGCCGCCGGGCGCGGGCGCGGACCTCGGTGGGTGACAGCGCCGGCGTGTCGTCGATGTACAGGGGCGCATCAGCCAGCATGTTGACCGCCGAGGTCAGGCGCGGCCACTCGTCCTCCTCCAGCTTGCCGGTGCGCACCCGGTGCTGATCGATCCGCCCCAGGGAGGACATCATGCGCATGGCCAGGGCGTCGCCGGGCATCTCCATGCTGAAGATGGCCACCGGGCGTTTGACCGCCAGGGCGACGTTCTCCGCTAAGTTCATGGCGAAGCTCGTTTTTCCCATTGACGGCCGCCCCGCGACGATGATGAGGTCGGAGGGCTGGAGGCCGGAGGTCATCTCGTCGAAGTCGGC
>SACH01000266.1 GCA_009928645.1 Gammaproteobacteria bacterium
CCCTGACCTAGACCCAGGGCCTTGAGCCGTTCCCGCACCTCGTCGAGGGCGCGGTTCTGGATGCGCAGGGCGTTGAGGCTGGCCTTCTGGCTGGCGGAACCGGTCCACTGGACGAAGCCGCGGCCGTCATGCCAGCCGGTGTTCCAGGCGCCGGTGTCGACCCAGACCTCGCCCATGGGGCCGTAGGCATTGAGGTAAGCGGAGATGAAGGACGGTTTGACCGGGGACTGACCGGCGCGCACCCGTTCCAGTAGCGGCAGGTAGAAGGCGGTCCAGAAGTTGGCCCCGGGGGTGGTGTTGCGGAACCAGCCCCCGTTCTCGCCGTCGGTGCAGGTGGTCACCAGGGGCGGGCAGTCGCACCATTTGGTGCGTTCCTCCACCTCCCTGAGAAACCAGTCGAGTTCCATGCCCGCTTCCTGGGCGTTCGACAGGTCCCGATCACGGACGATCACCAGGATCTCGGCGCCCTGATGGCGGGCGACGTGAGGACGGTAACGCAACTCGTGCCATTTCATCGGCGTGACGGGCTCGACATGCTCACTGTCCACCAGGACATAGCGATAGCCCATGGCGCGCAGCAGCGGGATCAGCTCCATGGAAAAGCCCATCTCCGGCGGCCAGAAGCCCTGGAAGCCGGGACGCCAGAAGAGGTGGCGGGCCAGGTCCAGCCAGCGCTGCAGGTGCAGGGGGCGGTCGGACTCGGGAATCAGTGGCAGCACCGGATGGTAGTACCCGGTGCCGAGGATCTCGAAGATGTCCTGGTTTTGAAACTGCCAGAGCAGGGAGCCGCAATCGACGATACCGTAGACCCGTTCCTGAAAGGCCGGGTCCGAGAGGGTCTCCAGTAGGGTGCCCGACAGGGACAGGTGCACCCGCGCCAGGTCTTCGTGGCCCCACAGGCTGCGGGGTATGCGGTCCAAGGCGTAGAGGATCTCCTTGGCCTCCCAGTTGTCGGCGGCGAGCATGGCCTGGAGGTTGCCGGGCGGTTGGTGGAGATTGAGGACTAGGGCGTGATGGGCGATCATCCGTCATGACTCCGCGAATGGGGCAAGCGACCCGGAGGGGCCCTATTTTACCCCCACGGCCGAACTTTGCCGATTGGCGCGGCGCGGCCCCGGGAGGGCACTGAAGAGGTTGGCGGCATGCCTGAGATCCTGATCGACCCTGAATCCCGTGCGCTCGGCGAGCGCTTTGCCTTGGTGAGGTCCCGGCGTCGGGATCGTCCGCGTTTTCACACCGGTTGCGTCACCCCGGTCGCCGATGCGGCCAGCGCCCTGGTCGGGGCGGATCCCGGGCGCCACCTCTACCCGGCCCTGGTATATGGCCCCTCAAGCTCCTCTGAGGGGCAGCAGGTCTGGTATCTGGTGCGGTGGCTGGACACCTAAAAAATCCGGTGGCGGGAGGGGGCGGCCAGGCACTGGGCCTGGGCCCATAACTCCAGACCTCGCCTGCGCGGGTCTGGAGATAAAAATCTGGGCAGCTTGCGCTACCTCGTCGGACTCCAAGCCCCGCAAGCGGGGCCTGAAGATGGGGGTGAATAAACCGGCGTCAGTACTTGTCGAGGGGCCGGAAGCTGGGTGGGGGCAGGGCGGTGCCGGCCCCGATACCACTGGTGGCCGGACCGGTCCCCCGCTCCGTGGGCGGCAAGGGGGGGTAGGCCGGGGGTGGGGGTGCCTGCCGGGCCTCCAGTTCATCGATGCGGCGTTTGAGCGCCTCGATTTCCTGGCTCTTGGCATCCCTGGCCGCGGGCGCCGCCACCGCGGGCGGGGCCGTCACCGGGGCGCTGGCGGCGGGCGCGACCGGCTGCGCGGGGGCCGTCCAGGCTGGTGCCGCCCCATAAGGTGCAGGATAGGGGGCGCCATAGCCGGGTGCACCGTAGGACCCACCATAGGGGGCCGCCCCGTAAGGGGGATAACCGTAAGCCCCGGGCGGTGGACCATAGGGACCATAGTCGCGGTCGTAATAGTCTTCGTCATCATACTTGTTGCCGCCCATCCATTTGCCGGGGCTCATCATGTCCCCGAAGTTGAAGGCTTGAGCGACGGGCTGAAAGAGCAGTGCGGCGCCGGCGGCGGCCAGCGCGGTGGCGATCCTAGACTTGAGCAATGACACGGCTTGTCCTCCGGTGGTGCAAGGGAGTCTCCTCATGGCTCGCGCCTCGGGCCGCGAGTCCCGCCGGCCTTGGTGGCCGGTCGGGCAATTTCTTACACCCAAGTCGCCTTGCGGTCAAACCCTGAAGGGCAACCCAAGCAGACACCCCGCAAGGACGACCCAAGAAGGCAAGCCACGGGTCGGGCGGCGTTAGTCGGTCCTTTCGGGCCGGCGCACCGCCTGGCGGAGGAGGCGGGTGGCTCAGAGGGGTGAGGGCTTGACGACGGGCAGCTTCCAGATGTCCCGGTTGTACTCGCCGATGGTCCGGTCGGAGGAGAAACGGCCACTGTGGGCGGTGTTGAGAATGGCCATGCGTGTCCACCGCTCGGCGTCGCGGTAGGCGGCGGCGGCGGCGGACTGGGCCTGGATGTAAGCCGGGAAGTCGGCGGCAGTCATCCAGGGGTCCTGGGGGCTGCGGATGGCCTGGATGATGGGATCGAACAGGCCGGGCTCGAACTGGTTGAAGTGACCGGATTCGAGCAGGCTCATGACCTCTGTCAGTTCCGGGTGGCCCTGGATGATGGCATGGGGGTCGTAGCGATGCCGGCGGGCCTCCACCGCTTCGGCCGTCAGCCCGAAGAGGAAGAAGTTGTCGGCCCCGGCCTGGTCGCGGATCTCGATATTGGCCCCGTCCAGGGTGCCGATGGTCACGGCGCCGTTCATCATGAACTTCATGTTGCCGGTACCGGAGGCCTCCTTGCCGGCGGTGGAGATCTGCTCCGACAGATCGGTACCGGGGGCGATGACCTCCATGACGGAGACGCGGTAGTCGGGGATGAAGGCCAGGCGCAGCAGGCCCTCGGTGGCCCGGTCGCTGTTTACCACCCGGGCGACGTTGTTGATGAGCTTGATGATCAGCTTGGCCATGGCGTAACCGGGCGCCGCCTTGCCGCCGACGAGCACGCAACGCGGCGTCCAGTCGGCGGTATCGCCATGCTTGATGCGGTTGTAGAGGTGGATGACGTGCAGCAGGTTCAGGAGCTGGCGCTTGTATTCGTGGATGCGCTTGACCTGGACATCAAAGAGGGCGGCGGGGTCGAACTCGACCTGGCAGTCCCGGGCCACCAATTGGGCCAGGGCCTCCTTGTTGGCGTGCTTGATGGCGCGGAAGCGTTCCCGAAAGGCCGGGTCGTCCGCCAGGGGGGTGATGCGTGCCAGTTGCCCGAGGTCACGCACCCAGTCCCGGCCGATGCTCTCGTTGAGCAGGTCGCGCAGCCCGGGGTTGCACATTGCCAGCCAGCGCCGGGGTGTGACCCCGTTGGTCTTGTTGTTGAACTTATGGGGCCAGAGTTCGTAAAAATCGCGGAACAGGCCCTCGCTGAGCAACCGGGAGTGGAGCTCGGC
>SACH01000267.1 GCA_009928645.1 Gammaproteobacteria bacterium
TGACAAACCCATCCTCGACAACATTACCAACCCCGCTATCGCCCGCGAGATGCGTGATGGCCTGCGCAATCTCTATTCCGTGATCAAGGACTCAGATGCCCACATCCGCTTTGCCATCCTGACTGGGGTCTCCAAGTTCAGCAAGGTCAGCCTCTTTTCCGGGCTCAACAATCTCAACGATATCACCGTCGATAGCCGCTACTCGGCCATCTGTGGCTACACCGAGGCCGACCTGGACCAGGACTTCGCCCCGGAACTGGCCGGACTTGATCGCGCGGAGATCCGCGCCTGGTATAACGGCTACAACTGGACCGGGGAAGCGGTCTATAACCCCTTCGACGTCTTGCTGCTGTTTCAGAAGCGCAAATTCCTGCCCTTCTGGTTCGAGACCGCCACGCCGACCTTTCTGGTCGACATCCTCACGGAACGCCAGACGTGGCTGCCGGACCTGGGGCGACTGAAGACCAGCGCCGATCTGCTCTCCACCTTCGAAGTGGGCAACATTCCATCTGAAGCGCTGCTGTTCCAAACCGGCTATCTGACCATCGACACCGAAGAGAAGTTCTTCGGTGAATATCACTATCGCCTGCGCTACCCCAACCGCGAGGTTTATCAAAGCCTCAACAACAGCCTGTTGCGCGCCTGGACCGCGAACGCACAAGAAACCCTGGCCCATAAGACGCGCCTCGGCCAATTACTGTTGTCCAATGACTTTTCCGGCATGGAAGCACTCTTTTCCGCCTTCTTCGCCAGCATCCCCAGCGACTGGTATCGCAACAATCCCATCGCCCGCTACGAGGGCTTCTACGCCAGCGTCTTCTATGCCTATTTTGCCGCCCTGGGTCTGGACATCACCCTGGAGGACAGCTCCAACCAGGGCCAGCTGGATATGGCGGTACGCTTCAACGGTCACCTCTATCTGTTCGAGTTCAAAGTGGTGGAGTTGGTCTCCTCCGGTGAGGCCCTGGAGCAGATCAAGGAACGCGGCTACGCCGACAATTACCGCGCCGCGGGCCTGCCCATTCATCTCATCGGCATCGAGTTCAGCCGCGACCGGCGTTCCGTCGTCGGCTTCGAGTTCGAGCACCTCCCACCTTTATGAAGGGGCTCGCCAACTCCCTGATGATTGAAGACTCCCCTGGGTTGCTAGCGCCCAAGGTCGGTGCCTATCAGGTTAAGAAACTCTCCCTCAATGGCTTGCCGAATTGGGAAAGCCCAATACGAGACAAATCAGGAATTGGAAAATGGAAGATTACTGAATCCTTGCCGACGGACCCAACCCTAGGCAATTGGGCATGAACCCCTTTTCCTCCCTGAAAAATTGGTTACCGGACTTCACCGACTTACGCCGCCTCCTGCTGAATCCATCCGTCGATGACCAAGCGCTAGAGGCCACCCTTGCTGCTGCTCGACAACGCCAGCCCCTGCCGGTGATCTGGCTTCTGGGCAAGACCCAGGCGGGTAAGACCGCCATCGTCCAGGCCCTGACCGGTAGCCCCCTGGCGGAGATCGGCACCGGTTTTCGCCCCTGCACCCGCACCGCCCGTTTCTACGACTACCCGGAAGATGCGCCGGTGGTGCGCTTTCTCGACACCCGCGGTCTGGGCGAGCGCGCCTATGACCCGGACGAGGATATCCAGTACTGCGAATCCCAGGCCCACCTGGTGCTGGGGGTCATGAAGGCCATGGACCTCGCCCAGGAACCGGTCACCTGCGTCCTGCGGCAGGTCCGCGCGCGCCACCCGACCTGGCCGGTGGTCATCGCCCAGACCGGGCTCAACGAGGGTTATCCCCCGGGCCAGGGGCATGTCCTGCCCTACCCGTTTGACCAGGACGACTGGCCCAGCCGCCTCCCCGCCGACCTGAGCCGCGCCCTGGTCGCGCAACGGGCGACCCTGGGCACATTGCCCGGGTCAGGTCCGTCCCGCTGGGTGCCGATCGACCTGACCCAGCCGGAGGACGGCCTGGAACCGACCGACTACGGCCTGGCGGCCCTGTGGGCGGCCATCGGCGCGGTCACCGCCGACGATCTGCGGGCGCGCCTGGGGGCCGATGCCGACGTCCATGACCTCTTCGCCCGCACCGCCCACCCGCACATCGTCGGCCACGCCCTGGCCGCGGCGGCGGTCGGCGCCCTCCCGGCGGTGGGACTGGCCGGCGTCCCGGCCATCCAGGCCAAGCTCCTGCACAGCCTGGCCGCGATCTACCAGGTGCCCTGGAAAGGGCGCCAGATCGCGGAATTTCTCGGCTTTCTCGGCACGGGCATCGGTATCGCTTATCTGGCCCGCTTGCTTGGCCGGGAACTGTTCAAACTTGTGCCCTACCTCGGTCAATCCTTGGGGGCCGTTTATGCGGCCACGGCTAGCGGCGCGGTCACCTTCGCCCTAGGAAAGGCGGCCTGTTATTACCTTCGCGCCGTCCGGCTTGGCGAGCGGATCGATGCCACCACCCTGCGCGCCATCTATACCCATGCCCTGACGAGTGGCGTCGCGATGCTCCAATCTGAACGGCGGGAGGGACTTCCCGATCAGGTCACCCCATGAGCAAATCCCGATTGACACGCGAACACTGGCTGCACCTGGTCGCCCTCGTATGCTGGCTGGCACCGCTGCTAGCCCTGCCCCTCTACGGTTTCTGGTTTCTCTGGCAGAACGGCGACCTCGTCTGGTGGCTGATCGCGATGCTCCTCTGCGCCGCCCTGGGTCTGGGGCTCCAGACCTGGCTGCGGCGGCGCGACCGGCGCCTGCTGGCGGCGCATGTAACCGCCCCCGACCCGGACTGGCCGCCCCGCGACCAGGCCGCCTGGCAGGCCATCGAG
The DNA here is from genome assembly GCA_009928645.1 of Gammaproteobacteria bacterium. Lineage (GTDB taxonomy): Bacteria > Pseudomonadota > Gammaproteobacteria > Chromatiales > Chromatiaceae > M0108. The sequence goes on from SACH01000267.1 coordinate 2,819, forward strand.
GCCCTGGCCGCGACCCTCAGACCGGAGGACTGGCCCCTGGATGAAAGCCTCTGGCGCCTCGGCCACCAGGCCCTGGAACGGGTAGCACGGACCTACCATCCCCAGCGGGACCAGCCGCTGCTGGAACTGACCCTGCCCCATGGCCTGCTGATCATCGAACGGGCCTGTCACGAGCTGCGCAGCGACCTGGCCGACAACATCCCCCTCAGTCACCGCCTGACCCTCGGTGACCTGGTGCGGATCAACCGCTGGAAGCGGACCGCGGAGCGCCTCTACCCCCTCTATCGCGCCGGCCGGCTGGTCGTGAACCCCGCCAGCGCCCTCCTCGCCGAGGCCAAGTCCGCCCTGGGTAACCGTGCCTTTGCGGTGGCCTGGACCGACCTGCGGCGCTGGTTGCTGCAGGAGTATGTCCGCAAGATCGGGCGCTACGCCATCGAGCTCTACAGCGGGCGGTTGGTGCTGGACGAAGCGGCCGCCGCCACGATCGCCGCCCCCTCACAGCCCGAGGCGGAGCGGGAAGCCCGGGCGGCGGCCCACCGGGCGGAAGAACCCCTGCGCATCCTGGTCCTGGGCCGGGCGAATGCCGGGAAATCGAGCCTGATCAACGCCCTCTTTGGCGAGGCGCGGGTGGCGACGGACTGCCTGCCGGACCAGGC
>SACH01000268.1 GCA_009928645.1 Gammaproteobacteria bacterium
ATAGACTGGGCTTGAGTGTTTTGGATTTCGACCGCGCGTGCGGAGAATTTGCCCAGTCCGAACAGGCTTACCCCGCCATGCGCCAACAGGGTACAAACGCGCTCGTCGCCAGCGGCCCAGGGTGAACCCTTAGCGGCCGCAAAAAAGGCCATTTTGCGAAACGAACCCATTTTTCCCCCCCCGGTGGCAGGACGCCAGATTCCCCTTGATAACTTATGTCTTTGGCCCCAATTTCATTGATTATTCGTTCTTTTTGAGGCAAAGCCCATGACCGATTCCCTTGCTGACCATCCTGCCCAGCCGGACCTCGCCACCCCGCAGGAACCAACGCCGCCCCTCAGTAACCAGCAGTTGGCAGCCAATCGGCGCAACGCCCTCCGCAGTTCGGGGCCGCGGACGGCGGCCGGCAAAGCGGTGGCCCGTGACAATGCCCTGAAGCACGGCTTTCTCAGTCGTCATCTGCTTATCAAGGGGGAGTCCGCGGCGGATTTCCAGCAATTGCTGGATGAATTGATGAGGGAATATCGTCCCGTCGGCGTGGTGGAGACAGGCCTGGTGGAGCAGGTGGCCATCTGCCTGTGGCGCAAGGCACGTTTCGTGCGGGCGGAGGCGGCGATGGTGAATCTCAACCGGCGGACGTTCGGCGAGGCCCAGGCGCGGGAGGTGGCGCAGCGGCTGGGGTTGCCCGAGGAGGCCTGGCGGAGTATCCCGGCGCCACTGGCGGCCGGGGAGGACGAGGACCCGAACCTGCTGGCGGATCTGGTTCAGCAACGCGCGGCCTGGCAGGCGCTGATCGATGAGGAGGTCATCATCGGGCCCGCGCCCTTCGCTCGCCTGCCGGAGACGATGCAGGCGCATCTGTTGCAGATACATGGGGTCGACGCCGGGGGCATCGATGCGGTCATCCTGGCGGAATACGGCAGTTGGGAGGAACTGGTCGCCCAGCACCTCAGGCTGTTCGATGAGTTGATCGAAAAGCAGCGCATCCGCGAGGTGAGCCTGCTGGTGATGGAGAGCCAGGCCCTGCCGACCCAGACCGAACTGCTGACGCGCTACCAGACGACCTTGGACAACGATCTCTACAAGGCCCTCAAGGCCCTGCGCGAGGCGCAAGCCTGGCGCGAGGCCCGGGCGGCGCTGGAGGCGAGCGCGGTGCCGGCGACGTAACCGCTCGTAGCCCCTCTCCTTGACCCCCTCTCCCCAACCCTCCCCCGCCAGGGGGGGAGGGAGCATGAGAATCAACCGCTTGTGCTTATCGTGCCAGACCAGGCGGTAGGGGGATTAGCGGCTGGTACTTATCTTGCTGGACCTGGCGGTAGGGGGAGGTGAATGTTTGCCCGGCCGCCAGCGGCGAGGCTACCTGTGGGTGCCTTGGCGGGGTTGACCTGATGCACCCTACGAACCCTCTCGCGCCTGCCTGACCAGGAGGGGGATGGTGTCGTCGAGCTGGTGCCGGGCCTGGAAGCCCAGTTCCTGGCCAATCCTGGCCGCGGAGTACCAGGCATTGCCGGTGAGTTTCTCCAGGGTGGCCAGGGTCAGGGGCATGGCGCGGCCCGTGACCTTTTCGCCCAGGGTGCCGAGGGTGGCCAGGGCGCGGAGGACGACCAGGGGGATGCCCCAGGCGGGGACGCGCCAGCCCAGGGCCAGGCGGATGCGTTCGTAGAGCCAGCGGGTGGAATAGGGGGCGCCGTCGGTGACCAGGTACAACCGCCCGGCGGCGCGGGGGTGCCAGGCGCAGAGCAGCGCGGCGCGGACCGCGTCCGCCACATGGATGGCGGAGCGCCGGTTGGCGTGGCGCGGCCAAGGCGGGAAACGATGGCGAGCCACGGCGGCGATCATGCGCCCGAGGTTGCCCTGTCCGCCCTCCAGGCCATAGACCATGGGCAGGCGCAGGACGCAGGCATGGACCCCCGGCGTCCGCCCCGCCGCTAGCACCTCACCCTCGGCGGCCAGTTTGGCCCGGCCATAGAGGGTATCGGGGGCGGGGACGGTGTCCTCCGTCGCCGGCTGGCTACCCGCCCCCGCCGCGTCGCCCATGACCTTGACGCTGCTGAGGTACACCAGGCGACGGACACCGGCCGCCCCGGCGGCGGCGACCAGATGGCGGGTGCCCTCGGCGCTGACAGCCCAGTGGGCGGGGGCCTCGTAGATGTCCGCCTCGTCCGGGGCCGGGGAGTAACTGGCAAGATGGAAGACCAGGGCGATGCCCTCCAGGGCCGGCCCCAGGGTCGCGGGGTCTTCCAGATCCCCCTCCCGGCAGTCCACCGCCGCGCCCGGCCACAGGGTCCGCGCCCGAGCCGGCGAGCGGGTGAGGATGGCGACGCGGGCCTCGCGGGCCAGCAGGGCCTGGACCAGATGGCGGCCCAGCTTGCCGGTGGCGCCGGTCACCAGTACCGGCAGGTGTTGGAAATAGTTGACTGGCAAGCCATCGACATCCTTTTGACCCTCTTCTCCTGGCCGGTTGGTGGCCAATCCGTCCTCATTCGTCATCATTCACCCTCCCTCTCCCCGGCCCTCCCCCACGAGGGGGGAGGGAGTTCAGCGGCACCGCCACTTGCCTGATTTCGCGACCCTTGCCTTTGCCCTTGCCCTTGCCTTTGCCCTTTGCCTTTGCCGTTGCCGTCCTCTGGCACCTCCAGCCATTGTTGGGCCATCCTGATCCGGGCACGGGCCGACACGATCAGCATGGATACGCCACCTGTCATGGCTGGGTCAAGCGCGATGACGGAGTCACGCGCCCTACCAGGCGCCGTGCTCCGTGGTGGAGCAGCAGGGCGCCGAAGTGCGCCCAGATCCCCGCCAGCACCAGCCAACTGAAGGGCAAAGGGTACTGTCGGTACTGGAATTTGCGGAAGAAGCGGACCATGCCGCGGTGCTTGTGCCATTCCACCCGGAGCGGGCGGTCCGCGCTGCACGCCCCCTGGTGGTGCCGGGCCTCGGCGTCCGGGATCAAGTAGATGGGCCAGCCGGCCTGGCGGAAGCGCATGAACCAGTCGAGGTCCTCGCAATGCAGGAAATAGCCTTCATCCAGGGGGCCGACCTCCTCCAGGGCCTGACGGCGCACCAGCATCAGGGAGCCGGAAATGGCCTCCACCACCTGGGGGGCCCTGGGCAGGGGCTCATCGTGCAGGTTGAGCCGTTTGGCCGCGACCAGCGCGGGCCGGAGCCGTTCCAGATGGAGAAACCGGACCAGGCCCACCCAGGGGTCCGGCAGGCGGCGGCGCGAGGCGCGTTGCTCGCTGCCATCCGGATCGCGGATGATGGCCCCGGCCATGCCGACCGCCGGATGCCGGTCCAGAAAGTCCAGCATCCGGGGCAGGGTATCCGGTCGGACGAGGCAATCCGGATTCAGAAACAGCAAATAAGCTGCCCGGGCCAGGGGCAGGATTCGGTTGTGCCCGCCGGCAAAGCCAAGATTGGCCCCATTGCGCTGGATGCGCAGGCGTGGGTCCCGGCCATG
>SACH01000269.1 GCA_009928645.1 Gammaproteobacteria bacterium
CTTCTTCGACTACCTGGCCGAGGAGATCGCCCGTCAGGCCAGCGTGCGGGACTTTCTGCAGGGCGAGAAGATGATCCAGGGCTTCCTGCTCGCCTGGCTTAATCTCTCGCCCTATTTCCAGGTCTATTCCGAGGCCGAGCAGGCTGGCGGTTTCGTGGACCTTTATCTGGCGCCCTTTTATTTCCGCTACCCGGACATGCGCCACGCCTATCTGATCGAGCTGAAGTACCTCAGCCGCGCCGACGACAATCCCGCCAAACGCGAGTCGTTATTGGAGGCCGGCCGCGCCCAGTTGCGCCGCTATGCCGGCGATGCGCGCGTGCTGACCCAACTCGGAGAGGCCCGGCTGCACCCGATCCTGTTGCTCTACAGCGGCTGGGAGCTGATCCACCGCGAGGCGGTGACAACGCCCGAGGAGCCATCCGGGAAACAGAAAGTTGGGGAACCGCCCTGTTGGTAGGTACTTTCCAACTCGAGAACGCCACGCCCGGGATGCGGGTTCCACTCGGATCGCTCAGGGGATGAGCACCACGCGCACTTCGCTACCGGGAATATCACCCTCCAGCTTCTCGCGCAGTTGCCTGACGGTATCCAGCGTGCTGGCCGTGGGGGTATCAGGGTCGAAACTGAGGGCGAGATCGATGAAGATCCGCCCCCCCGCGCGGCGCGAACGCACGCCATGAAAGGCCGTGTAGTCATTGAAATGCTCGGCCAGGCGGCGATCGATGCGCAGTTGCAGATCCTCCCGCAGCGTTTTATCCAGCAGGTCGTTGAGATCGTTGGCCAGGACGGGCAGGAAGGATAGCCCGACATAGGCGATGAAGATCAGCGCCAGAATGGGATCGAGATACACCGACCAGGAAAAGCCGTCCAACAGCAGCGTCAGTGCCAGACTGATGGCGAGCGCCAGCGACAGCAGGGTGTCCCCGCGATAGGCCCGCCATTGCATCTCCATGACCGGTGAAACCTGCAGCCTGGCGAGGTTGCGATGCAACCGCCACAACCAGGCGCTGACCGCACAGTCGACCAACTGGATCAACAGGCCGAAGAAGGTGAAGGTCGGATCCAGCTCGGCCGGCGCAAACAGGCGTCCGATCGCCCAAGCCCCGAACAAACCCAAGGTGCCGAGATACAGGAGCGAGCCGACGATGGCCGCCAATGACTGGATCTTGTCGGTGCCGTAATCGTAGCCATGGATGCGCCCGCGACGAATGGAGCGCAGGACCTCCCAGCCCATGAAGGTGGTGAAGAGGCCTCGGGCGTAGGCCGGAAGATCGCTCATGAGCAGGATCGAACCCGAGAACACGGCCACCAGGGCCGTCGGCAGAAAGCCGCCCAGCGCCAGCAGAAAGCTGAGGAAGATCGCGCGCTCCTGTTTGCGCAAGGGGTCGCCGTGCGGGTCTGACATCGGACGGGCCCAGCCTAGCGGGGTGTGAGCGGAGGAACCGACGCCAGCCCCGTGCTGGCCGGCTCGGTTGCGGCATTCAGCGGCATTTGATACAGCCGGAAGCGTTTCGCCCGGAAGGAACCGACCTTTTCGAGCATGTGGTGCATGCTGACATGGTGTTCGTCCTGATAGGCCATGGACGCCCAGGCAAAACCCTGGCGTCGCGCCCGGTCCCAACTGTCATGGAAGAGCGCCGCGGCCGCCTGGGTGTGATGATACTCAGGCAGGATGCTGAATTCGCTGGTGCCGATCCCCCGGGGCGCCGCGCCATGCAGTCGTTCGTCCTCGTTCGGCGCCAGCAGGTTCACCCCTACCGGCTGTCCGTCGATCTCCACGATCAGGAACCAGTGCATGTCTTCCCGGCGCGCGAGCGTGTGGAGATGGAAGGCATAGGTGTCGAAATCCAGCGGCACATAGAGTGGCTGATCCGCATAGGCGCACGCCAGGATGTCCCGCACGATCGCCGTGTCGCGCTCGAACCGCGCCACATCGAACGACCGCACCCGGGCCGAGGCGTGACGCGCTCGATACCGCCCCAGCCGCGCCATCTCGCGCTCGAAGACCGGGTTGTCGAGCATGTTGTTCTGGAAAGAGAAATAATCTTTCTCCGGGTGCAAGCCACAGGCCGCGAACAAGGCCGGATAATAATCGGGATTGAAGGATTCTCCGCTCAGGCGTCGCGCGTCGAATCCCTCCACCAGCAGGCCGAAACCGTCGAAATCCGGCGTCGGCTGACAGGGGCCCAGCAGGCGGGTACAACCCCGCTCCCGCAGCCAGTCCGCCGCCGCGGTCAGCAGCGCGCGGGCGACTTCGGGATCGGCAATGGACTCGAAAAAGCCGAAAAAACCATCCCTTGTCCCAGCCGCCTCCTGTCCCGCGAGGATGCGGCGCGTGGCACCGATCCGCCCGACGGGGCGTGCGCCCTCCCAGGCCAGGAACAGGGCGGATTCAGCCTGTCGCCAGAAGGGATTGAGCCCCCGCGCGAGCATCCGCCGGGTCCGCGCGCTGGAGTGCTCACGCCAGCGCGAACCCTGGTCATGGATGGTCCGGGGGACCTCGAGAAAGGTCTCGAAGTCCAGTCCCTCGGCGGGTAGGGTGGCGATGTGAATCATGCTGGGGGCCAGCCTACCCGGCCGTGATGGTCAGGGCCAGCATGGTCAGGTCATCCGCTGCCGGGGCCTCCTGGACGAACTGGGCGACCGCCGCGCGCATGCCGCCGATCAGCTCCCGTACCCGACGCTCCGGGAGGGCGTTGATGGCCGCGATCATGCGCGGGCCGGTGAAGAAGGCGCCCTGGGCGTCCTGGGCCTCGGTGAGGCCGTCGGTATAGAGGAAGAGGACGTCCCCCGCGCCCAGGGTCAGCCGGGAGGACTGGTAGCTCACCCCCTCCATGCCCCCGAGGAAGAGGTGGATGGGGGTGTCCAGGTAGGCAAAATCCCCGCCCGCGCGGGCGAGCAGCGGGGGGTTGTGGCCGGCGGAGACATACTCCAGTTCCCCGGTGGTGGCATCGAGGATGCCCATGAAGGCGGTGATGAACATGTCGTTTTCCGAACAGAGCATGTTGTTGGCCTGAACGAAGACCTCCGCCAGGGGCTGGCCCTGACGGACCAGATTCTTGAGGATGGTCATGCCGATGACCATGAACAGGGCCGCCGGCACCCCCTTGCCGGAGACATCGCCGATGCAGAAACAGAGGCGACGGTCGTCCAGGGGATAGAAGTCGTAGAAGTCACCGCCGACCTCCTTGGCCGGCTCCATGGTGGCGTAGAGGTCGAGATTGGCGATGTCGGGATAGGGCGGGAAGAGGCGCGGCAGCATGCTGGCCTGGATGCGGTTGGCGGCGCGCAGCTCGCCGTCCACCCGGGCCTTTTCCGCCGTGACCCGCGCCAGGTCGCGGATGTGGTCCTTGAGGTTCTGGGTCATGCGGTTGAAATCCTCGGCCAGGGCCTGGATCTC
>SACH01000270.1 GCA_009928645.1 Gammaproteobacteria bacterium
GGGGTGCCCATCGTCCTCTGGTCCCAGGACTCCGGCTACGGCAAGTCCACCGTCGCCCAACTCGCCCTCATCGCCTGGGGCGATGTCCACGCCAACGGCCAGAGCATCCACGCCGACAACACCACCGAGACCGCGCTGATGACCATCCTCGGCCAGCGCCACCACCTGCCCGCCCTGGTGGATGAGACCACTACCTGGCCAGGGGACAAGCTCGGCAAGTTCGCCTATGCCTATGCGTCCGGCCAGCCCAAGGCTCAGGCCAAGGCCGAAGGCGGCCTGCGGGACAACCACCACCGCCGCTGGTGCAACATCGCCTTCCTCACCAGCAACAGCTCCGCCGTGGGCCAGATCACCGCCAGCATCCGCAACGCCGGGGCGCGGGTCGCCCGCCTGTTCGAGATCGAGGTCCCCCGGCTCGGCCTCAACACCGACGACAAGCAGATCATCGACGGCCTGATCAAGCACCACAGCATCACCGGCCACCACTTCGTCAGCCAGATCGTCGGCCAGCGCGAGACCGTCATCGCCCTCCTGCGCCAGCACGAGCACCGTTACTATCAGGAGTGTCGCCTCGACACCAGCGCCCGCTTCTGGGTCGCCACCGCCGCCTCGGTGTGGGTTGCTGCCCTGCTCATGGACAAGATGGGGATGCACAGCTTTGACCTGCCCCGCCTCGACGCCTGGATCAAAAAGAAGCTGCGCTACCTCTCCGACCAGGCCGCTGGCGCCAGCGAGGACCCGGAGGACCTGTACAACGAGCTGTTGGCCCACGTCTTCCCCGGCCTGATCGTCACCGACGACCCTGGCAGCCTGACCCAGGCCGTGCCCCTGGCGCCGGGCTTTTCCACCCCCCGTGGCAGCATCACCGGCCGCCTGGTGGTCCGCGAGAACAGCGTCTGGATACCCACCTCGGTCATCAAGGAGTGGTGCGTCAAGCTCGGCATCGACCTGCGTTCTTTCCGCGAGGCGCTGCTGGCCAAGGGCTTCCTCAAGGATTTCAACGAACGGTACTACCTGGGCCGGGGCACCCGCATCCCCTCGGGTCGCCCCACCTGCTGGAAGCTGGTCGCTGACGCCCTGGCCGACAAGGTCACCGACGCCGCGCAGAACCAGAACGTCATCCCGTTGCGCAAGTCGGCTAACAGAGCTTGACAGATTAAGTTTACAGGCTTACACTGTAAACACAGTAACCTTCCTACGTAGGTTCCCACGTAGTGCGTTAGCCGGCGAGTGTATAGCAGCGGCAGTACAGGTAGACGCTGCCGCGAAACCCCGGCATCTCGGGCCGCTACCCTCCTTACGCGGTGACCGAGAACAGAGCCACAGAAGTGGACAGAAACAAAGCAAACGAGCGAGCCAAGGGGACAGACAGAAACACGGCAACAGAGCGAGCCACGGACATGGATAGAAACAGGTAAAACGAGCGAGCCATCACTGGGGACAGAAACATTCGGCCAGAGCGAGCCAGGTAACGGGACAGAACCAATCCCTGAGAGCGAGCCAGGTAACGGGACAGAACCAATCCCTGAGAGCGAGCCATAAGGGACGACAGAAACACCCCTCGGGAGCGAGCCATGTGGGACGACAGAAACACCCTCCGAGAGCGAGCCACAATGGTTGACAGAAACAAAGCAATAGAGCGAGCCGTCAATCCAGATAGAACCATGAATGCCGAGCGAGCCGTCAAGCCAGATAGAACCATGAGCGCCGAGCGTCCCCTCCACCATCACACGAGATCAACACCATGACCGAGAACGTCACCACCATGCAAAACCTTGAGTCTTACAACGACATGATGACGGCCAACGCCCAGCTCATGTCCGAGGTCTACACCGACCCCAAGCTCACCGCCGCCGAGAAGATGAAGACCTTCTCCGCCGGGGTCCGCAACCAGATCATGCTGTCCCGCGACCTTGCCGCCCGCCGCGCCGAGCTGATGAAGTTCGGCATGAAAGCCGGTGAGGACCTCAAGGCCCTGGCCTTCGACCCTATGGCCCAGCCTGCCTAACAACAACTAACGCGGCGGGGCATTGACCCCGCCACAGGAGAGCACCATGCACCCCGAGATCGAATCCCTGCTAACCCCCGTCTACAAACTCAACCGCGACGTGATGAAGGCCATCCGCCAGAACGGTGGCGGCATCACCGACAACGAGGCCCGCTATCTGGTCGACATCTTCTACACGATGCAGGACCAGCGCATCCGTTGCAACAACCAGGTGAAGGGACTGGATAGAGATGCCAAAAAGGCCGACACCCCTGCCGAGCCCCACGATGCCATCGCCTGGACCCTCACCCAGTTCAAGACCCTGGAGCAGCAGATCGAAAAGCTCCTAGCCGTCTACGTCTCCAATCACCCCATGGCCTGGTTCTTCGAGCAGACCGTGGGCGTTGGCCCCATCCTGTCCGCCGGGTTGCTGGCCCATATCGACATCAAAAAAGCGCCGACGGCTGGGCATATTTGGAATTTCGCCGGGCTCAACCCCGACATCAAGTGGGCGCCCAAGACCAAGCGCCCGTGGAACGCCGAGCTGAAGAAGCTGGCATGGAAGATTGGCGACTCCTTCGTCAAGCAGTCCAGCCGCCCCAACGACTTCTACGGCAAGATTTACCGCCAGCGCAAACAGTTCGAGTGGGACCGCAACGTCGCCGGCCTGATGGCCCTGCCCGCCAGCCAGTACCTGAGTGCCAAGAACTTCGGCAAGGACACCGACGCCCGCGCCTGGTACTCCGGCGAGTGCGATCCGACCAAGGTCCGCGAGTTACTGGCCGAAGGAAAGGCCCCCACCGCTGCCGCGTGCAAGGCCGCCCCTGGCATGGGCGTGCCAATGCTGCCACCGGCCCAGATCGACATGCGTGCCCGCCGCTACGCCGTGAAACTCTTCCTGTCTCACTTGCAGCAACGCTGGTACGAGACCGAGTTCCACACCGCGCCACCCAAACCCTTTGCCGTTGCCCAGCTCGGGCACGCTCATGTTATCGAACCGCCGCAGGTCAGCCCCTTGGCGGAGTACAGCAAACCTTCGGTCCATTGATGGTGGACTGAGCCACCCTGGTAGATTGAAACAAGTGGTGAGAGCGAGCCAAAGTCGATGATAAACCCAACAATGTCTAGCGAGCCACTGATCCGGATAGAAACATCATTCGTGAGCGAGCCATACATGGGGACAGAACCACCATGCAAGAGCGAACCAAACCAATAGGAGTAACCATGCTTAAACCCCTTCTTGGCCCCTGCGACTCGTATCAGCTTGAGCCGTTCCAGTATGAGTGGGCCTGGACCATGGCTCGCGCCCAGGAGAACAACAACTGGGCACCGGAGGAGATCGCCGTCGCTTCCGACGTGGCAGATTACAAGGACCCCACTCTCGACCCGCGCCACAAACACCTGTTCGAGTCA
>SACH01000271.1 GCA_009928645.1 Gammaproteobacteria bacterium
GCCGTCCGGGCTTATCTGGACGAAAACGACCAACTCCCGCCCGGCGTCAACATGTCGAGCTGGGCCACCGTCAACGTCAAACGTTAACTAGAGGCACACCATGGGTACTCTGATTCCCTTCTCCTCCTCCAAAGTCCCCGCCTACCTGGCCAAGCTCAAGGCCAAGGGCGGCGGGTCCCTGGCCGCCTTTTCCGCTAACGTCGGCGGCGGCTTCCCGGTCCTGCACATCAAGGGCAAGGAGTTCAGCGTCACCAGGGACGGCGTGCGCACCCAACTCCAACTCCCGGACGCCGATGGCGAGCTGGTCCCGGCCACCTATGTCGACCTGGTGCTGCTCAAGGCCAACGCCAACCTGAGCAAGGTCTACTACGCCAAGGGCTACGAGGAGGGCGCGGCCAACGCCAAGCCGGACTGCTTCTCCAACGACGGGGTGCGCCCCGATGCCGCTGCCGCCACGCCCCAATCCAAGGCGTGCGCCTCCTGCCCGCACAACGTCTTCGGCACTGGCGCGGGGGGCAAGGGCAAGGCATGTAGCGACAGCCGTCGCGTCGCCGTCGCCGCCTCCGGGACCCCCAACGAGCCCATGCTGCTGCGCGTGCCGCCTGCGTCTCTGAAGAACCTGGCCGAGTACGCCCGCCTGCTGGGCGAGAAGGGCATCCCCGAGATGCACTGCGTCGTCACCCGCCTGAAGTTCGAGTCCGGCGAGTCCTCGCCCAAGCTGGTGTTCATCCCTAAGGGCTTCCTCGACGACGAGGCGTTTGCCCTGGCGGAAGAGGCCATCGAGTCCGACATCGTCCAGCAGATTCTCGGGCTGGCCCCGGTCCCCGAGGAAGAGACCGCTGAGCCGGTTGCCAAGCCGGGCAAGGTCGCCCCCACCACCGTCGCCAAGGCCGTCGCCGCCGAGCCCGAGGAGGACGAAGAGGACGAAGAGGACGAGGCCGACGAGGAGGACGAGGAGGAGACGCCTCCCCCGCCTCCGGTCGAGGAGACCAAGAAGCGCGGGCGTCCGCGCAAGGAGCCCGAAGCCGCCGCGCCGGCCGCCAAGCCCGCTACCAAGCCGGCCAAGGGCGCCCTGACCGAGGACAGCCTCAAGTCCTTGCTGGGCAAGATCGACGACCTGGCCTTCGACGACATCTAACCGAACCCTCCCCCGCACCTGGGCATGTGTCGAAACTGCCCCCCTATTCCCGGAGAACGCCATGGCCTTACACCCTGACATCCAGGTGCTGCTCGACGCCGGCCTGCGGCCGATGCACCTGACCCGCCTGCTGCCCGCGACCCGCACCACCATCTACAAGTGGGTCTACGGCAAGGCCGAGCCCAATTTCGAGGACGACACCAAGCAGAGTCGCGCCCTCACCGAGCTGGCGGAGGCTATCCGCCGCGCGTTAAAAGACGGTAGACTGCCGGTCCCTAACGACGGCACGCTCGCACCCAAGGAGGTGTTCGATCTGACTTACCAGATCGCCCAGAGCTATTACACCGCCGGCTAACACCACACCCTGGGGAGGGTATGATGCAGAGCGCCATGACCATGGAGGACTTCTTATGCGAAGTCCTTCCCGACACCGGTTACTTCTTCGCCAGCCGCTTACGGACGGGCGGGCTCTGGTGGAACAGCGCCTGCACCGGGGTGGACCAACTGTGCGCCAAGCTGCGCGCCTACGACCGCGAGGGGGAGGACGCCTACTTCGCCCTGGCCAGCTACCGCGAGCCCCGCGTCTGGGATGAGAAGTCCGCCACTTACCGCAAGCGCACCAAGCCCAACATCCAGGCCCTCAAGTGCCTGTGGGCCGACATCGAGATCGGCAAGCACGACAAGCACAAACCCGGTGAACTGGCCAAGTCGTCTTACGCCGACTTACGTGCCGCCCTAACCGGCCTGATCGACTTCTGCGCCGCCGCCGAGATCGACGAACCCACCCTGCTAGTGCGCTCCGGCTACGGCCTGCACGCCTATTGGGTGCTGCAAGACACGGTCGACCACCCCACCTGGAACCGCGCCGCCCACGCCCTCAAGGCCCTGGAGTTGCACCACGGCCTGCACTGCGACCAAGCCCTGACCGCCAACGGCGCCGCCGTCCTGCGCCCGCCAGGGACCCATAACTGGAAGCGCGACCCGGTCCCCGTCTACGCCCTCATCACCCCGCGCCCCCGCCTGCCCCTGACCTTCCTCGACCGCCTCCAAGACCAGGCCGACGCCCTGGGGCTGATCACCCGGCCCAAGGCCAGCCGCGTCCCCCTAACGGACAACCTCCAGACCCTAGTCAGCGGCACCGAGGCCAACTACCAGCCGGTCGACGCCGAGGTCATCGCCAGCAAGTGCCAGACCCTGGGCGACATGCGCCTGCGGCGCGGCGACGGCCAGCCCTACCCGCTGTGGATGGGGGCCTTGACCATCCTGAGCCGCACCATCCAGGGCGACACCGTCTGCCACCAGTGGTCCCAAGGCGACGACCGCTACGACGAGGCCCAGTGCCAGGCCAAGATCGACGAGGCCCGCGACAATCTGCAACCCTACACCTGCGCCACCCTGCGCGCCCTGGACGGTAATAGCTGCGAGGGTTGCACCCGCACGGTCAACAGCCCCATCTCCCTGGGTCTGCCCGAACAGCGCCACCAGACCCTGATCCCGGCGACCGCCACCCACGCCGCCCAGAGCGTCCCCGAACTGCCCGCCCCCCTGGCCTGGTGCTTCAAGTGGACCGAGGAGTCCGGCCTGGTGCGGCTGATCGACAAGGAGGCCGACGAATGGGAGCGGGCCTGCGACGCCTTCCCGGTGCTGCGCTACATCTGGCGCGACGCCAACAGCAACGAGCACTACGTCCGCGTCGAGACCCTGATCAAGGCCCACGACTGGGTGATGTCCGACCTGCGCCTGGCGGCGATAGGGCAGGGGGGTCAGGCGTTCCGCCGCGAGCTGGCGGGCATCGGCGGCATCGTCGCCAACAAGTATGAGCATTTGGAGTGGTACATGCGGACCTGGATCGACCATTTGCGCAAGACGACCGACACCCTGCTGGTGCGGCAGAACCTGGGCTGGCAGCCCGACAACTCCTTCCTGCTGGGTGACACCCTCTACCTGCCGGACGGCAGCGCCACCACCGATGTCGCCATCGCCCGCGACCTCTACCCCTACACCCGCGCCCACATCCCACCCCAGGGCGCCGACATGTGGCAGTACCTGGAGGGCATCGACCACCTCTACAACCGCCCCAAGTACCAGCCCTACCAGTTTGCCTGGCTGGCGGGCTTCGGCAGCGTCCTCCTGCCCCTGCTGTGGAACGGCCCCCTCGGGGTGCCCATCGTCCTCTGGTCCCAGGACTCCGGCTACGGCAAGTCCACCGTCGCCCAACTCGCCCTCATCGCCTGGGGCGATGTCCACGCCAACGGC
>SACH01000056.1 GCA_009928645.1 Gammaproteobacteria bacterium
TTGCGTGTCAGATCGCGCTACCCGCCACATATCAGTATTCCTGTTGTTCAATGCTGTACTCTCAGGGTCCTTGCCGGGGATTCCCCAACCCGCCGTAAGCAAACGCCTGGCCTTGACGGATCGGCAAAAAACCCGACCGGCGGGCGAATGACACCGAACCTGGTCCTCAGGTCGCCTGAACCTCGGACCGATCCGGGGTATCCGGTACCGGCGGCACCCGCCGGGTCGTCACCCCCACGGTCAGGCGGTGCCGGCCGCCGCCGCGGATGACGCCGCGCAGGGGGGCCACGTCGCCGTAGTCACGCCCGACGGCGACCCGGACGTGGTCCACGCCGGGGATCAGGTCATTCGTCGGATCGAGATCCAGCCAGCCGTCCGCCGGCACCCCCGGGGTGCCCGGGGTGTAGACCTGGACCCAGGCATGGGAGGCGTCCGCCCCCACCAGCGTGGCGCCCGTCGCCGAGAGGGTGCGCAGATAGCCGCTGACGTAGCGGGCGGGCAGGCCGAGCAGGCGCAGGGCGCCGGCCATGACGTGGGCCAGATCCTGGCAGACGCCCCGCCGCTGGGCGAAGGCCTGCGCCACGGGGGTGTCCACCTCGGTACTGCGGGCCTCGTAGCGGAAGTCGCCATGGATGCGTCGCATCAGGTCGATCGCCCCCGCCGCCAGGGGCCGGCCGGGGGGGAAGGAGGGGGCGGCGTAATCGCCCAGGTCGGCCAGGCGGGGCAGATAGGGCGAGGGCTGGACGAATTCGACCGCCGGGTCGAAGGGGGCCCCCGCCACGTAGCGCAACCGGTCCCGCACCGTTTCCCAGGGCGGCGCGGCCTCCGGCTCCAGCCCGGTGAAGCGCGGTGCCACCCACACCTGGCCGCGGGCGCTGACGCTTAGCCGCCGATGGGGCTTGAGCAGGGTGAGATAGCAGCAGGGGTTGCCGAAGACATCCCGCCCCTCGCGCCGGCGGGCGGGGGGCGGGTCGACCTGGAGTTCATGGGCCAGCAAACGCTGATGGGCGTCGCTCAACGGCTGGAGAAAGGCCAGGTGGTGGGCCAGGGAGACCGCCAGTTCGTAGTCATACAGGGTCTCGTGCCGGATCTCCAGGACGACGGGGGCTTGAGGCGCGGCCATTGGGGCGGTCCGGACAGCCTCTCCGCCCGGGCCCGCTTCCCCCAGGACGGCAGGTGACGGGCCCGGCGCCAAGGCCGGAGCCTGATCTCCTACCAGCCCTGCCTGGCCATGGGCCAGCGCCAGCCCCTCATCCGCATCCGGGTGGTGGCTCATGTGTGCTGGACCTGGCTGGGCCCGTCGGCCAGGGCGAAATAGCGATGGCCAATCTCCTCGGCCAGGGACAGGGCCCGCTGACGCAGGTCCCGCGCCAGATCCCCGAGGATGACGGCGAGGGTCTCGTCATCCACGTCGCGCAGATCCTCGAGGCTGATCCCCACGCCCACGGCGGGCAGGCGGGCCACCAGGGATGCCGGCCCCGCTTCGCCTTTGCTGTTGAAAGCGCTGGGGGTGGCGGTTGCGGTGACTGTAGCGCTGGCGGTGGTGCTGCCAGTTGCGCCACCGGCACCGGGCAGCTTGGACAGCTCGGTGCGCAGGCGCCGCAGCACCCCGGCGAAGGCGCGGGGATTGGTATCGTCGAGCACCAGCAGGTCCGCCAGGGCCAGCAGGTCCTCGTGCCCCTGGTAACGGGCGCGGAAGGTGATGGTGCTGTCGAACAGCTCCAGCAGATGGGAGACGCCGGCGGTGCTGGCCAGGGCGCCGGTGGCGAGAAAGACCTCCAGGCTCTGGGTCAGACCGACCAGACGTTCCAGGAGGCGGCCCAGGATCAGGAGCCGCCAGCCCAGGTCGCGGGTCATGCGGTCCGACTGGGCCCCGGTGGCCGCCGCCAGTTGCACCGCCAGCCGGTCCAGGGCCGGCAGGACCTTGGCCATGACGGGCAGGCCCTCCTCCGCCGGGCTCAGGCTGCGGGCGAAGATGACCCGCATGCGCTGCATCAGCGACCAGTGTTCGGTGGACAGCCGGTCGCGCAGGGCCAGGGAGACCCGTTCCAGGGCCTGGAGGTTGAAGGGGATGCCCGGGATCAGCCCCACCTCCGCCCCGCTGGCCGCCAGGCCCCGCAGCAGGGCCCGTTCGTAATCCCGGGGCGAGACCCCCGGACCCGCCTCCCCACCCGCAACCCGGACTCCTGTTCCGGCCCCGGCAAGGGCCCCGTCTCCGGCAGCGGCACGAACTCCGCCCCCGGCAACGGACCCGTCTCCGGCAGCGGCGCGAACTCCCACTCCGACCCCAACGCCGGCCCCGACCAGACCGGCCCTGACGCCCAGGGTGGACAGGGCCTCCAGCAGGGGCCCGCTGGCGGCGCCGTCGTCGGCGATGAACAGCAGGGTGGCCCGCGCCAGGCTCACCTGTTGTTCGGTCCGCTCGGTATAGCGCCCCAGCCAGAAGAGGTTCTCCCCGGTGCGGCTGCTGAGGGGACGACGGCGACCGCGCACCTCGTCCACGGACAGCTTTCCCGGGAGCAGGGAAAAGGCATCCACCGGCCCCTCCGTCAGCACCCAGGTGTCCAGACTGGTACCGCCGCGCTGCATGGAGACGCTGGCCTCCTCGCGGCGGGCCACCCGGGTCATGCCGCCCGGCAGGAGCTGCCAGCCGCCCTGGCCATCGGCGATGGCATAGACCCGCACCAGGGCGGGGCGGAGCCTCAGGCCCCGGCCCTGCCAGAGGGGCGTGCGGGAGAGGCGCAACCGGCTCTGGATGGTCCAGGCATCCGGGTCCAACCCGATGCGCGCCGGGTCCGCGGCGAACACCGGCGAGGTCCGCCCCCCCTGGGGAAAGGTGCCCCGCGCCCTTTTGTCGTCCAACCGGTCCTTGACCGCGTCCCAGGCCGCCGGCTCGCCGCACCACCAGGTGGGCAGGGCGGGCAGGAGCAACTCCTGATCGAGCAGCCGGCGGGCAATCGCGGGCAGGAAGCCGAGGATCGCCGGCGACTCCAGGACGGCGCTGCCCAGGGCGTTGGCCATCACCACCTGGCCAGCGCGGACGACCTGCACCAGGCCGGGCACACCCAAGGCCGAATCAGGGCGCAACTCCAGGGGATCGCACCAGTCGTCGTCGACCCGGCGCAGCAGACCCTGAACAGGTTCCAGCCCCTCCACCGTCTTCAGCCACAACCGGTCGTCCCGCACCTGGAGATCGCTGCCCTCGACCAGGGTGAGACCCAGATAGCGGGCCAGATAGGCCTGCTCGTACCAGGTCTCGCCGTAAGGGCCCGCGGTCAGCAGGGCCAGCCGCGGCGGCTGGCCGCCGGCCAGCTCCCGCGCCGGCCCCTCGATGGCATCCAGTAACCGCCGGTAGCCGCTGGCGATGTGCTGTACCCGCAAGTCGCGGAAGGCCTCGGGGAACTGGGCCATGACCAGCAGCCGGTTGTGCAGGACATAGCCCAGCCCCGAGGGGACCTGGGTGCGCTGGGCCACCAGCCACCAGCCGCCCTCCGGCCCCCGGGCGATATCGAAGGCGATGATGAGCAGATGATGGCCCCCAGCCGGGCGTACCCCATGCAGGGGCCGGACATAGCCGGGATGGCGGAAGACGAGGGCCGGCGGCAGCAGACCTTCCGCCAGCAGTCGGCGGGGGCCATAGAGATCCGCCAGGATCGCCTGGAGCAGGCGGGCCCGTTGCGTCAGGCCCGCCTCGATGCGGGCCCAGTCCTCGGGGGCGATCAGGAAGGGCAGCAGCTCCACCGACCAGGGGCGCGTCGCGGCACCCTCGGGGCCGAAGACGTTGTGGGTGACGCCGTCGCGCAGGATCCGCTCGTCCACCTGGTGCCGGCGGCGGTCCAGCTCGGCGGCCAGGTCCTGCCCTGGCGGCAAGGAAGGGAGGAGGTCGGCGAAGCGCGCCCAAGCGGGTCGGAGCGATCCGTCGTTCGCGCGCAGTTCGTCCCAGGCATCGGGGGAAGGTGGGGCGGTTATCCCGACGAAAGGGTTATCGACCAGTCTCTTGGGCTTAGACTCCGGCTCCCGGGAACTGAACACCGCCCCCCCGGATGGGGACGATGACCTCTCGGGATCGGACCTTGTCTCCTGGGGTCCAGCCGATGGTCCCTGGTGGTCGGATGTCAGCCCCACCATGTTAGACGCTGGCCCGTCGGGGTCGGCCATCAGCTCATGCGGGACAAGACTGCTTGGGTGCCGTTCCACAATGGCTCAGCCCGCGCGGCGCAGGTCCAGGGTGAAGGGAAAGTCGCGGCTGGGCTGGGCCGGCGCCACCTCCAGTCGCCCCGGGCTGTGGCCAAAGCGGAAGAAACGCGCCAGCCGGCGGCTCTCGGCCTCATAGGCGTTGACCGGGAAGGTCTCGTAGTGGCGACCGCCCGGGTGGGCGACGTGATAGCGGCAACCGCCCAGGGAGCGGCCCAGTTCCCGGTCGACGATATCCACCGTCAGGGGGGCGTGGACGCCGATGGTCGGGTGGAGGGCCGAGGGCGGCTGCCAGGCGCGGTAGCGCACGCCGCAGACGAACTCCCCGGCGCGGCCGCTGGGCTGCAAGGGGACGGCGACGCCATTGACGGCGATGAGATAGCGGCTATCGTCCAGGCCCTGGACCTTGAGTTCCAGGCGCTCCAGGGAGGAGTCGACGAAGCGCACCGTGGTGCCGGCGGCCCCCTCCTCCCCCATGACGTGCCAGGGCTCCAGGGCGGCGCGCAAGGTGAGCCCGATGCCGCGGGTCGCCACCTCGCCGATGAGGGGGAAGCGGAACTCGAAGTGGGGCGCGAACCAGGCCGGATCGAAGGCGAAGCCGGCCTGGTTGAGCGCGGCGATCACATCCTCGAAGTCGTACTCGACAAAGGTGGGGAGCAAAAAGCGGTCGTGCAGGCCGGTGCCCCAGCGCGTCAGGCGGGTGGTGCCCGGGCCGCGGTACGGCTGGCGCCAGAACCAGGCGACCAGCGCCCGCAGCAGGAGCTGCTGCACCAGGCTCATGCGGGCGTGGGGTGGCATCTCGAAGGCGCGCAGCTCCAGCAGGCCCAGGCGGCCGGTGGGCCCGTCGGGGGAATAGAGCTTGTCGATGCAGAACTCGCTGCGGTGGGTGTTGCCGCTGGCGTCGATGAGCAGGTTGCGCAGGGCGCGATCCACCAGCCAGGGGGGGACGGCGCCGGGCCGGCCATCCCGCTGGCGCTCCAGTTCGGCCAGGGCGATCTCGATCTCGTAGACCTGGTCCTGGCGCGCCTCGTCGATGCGCGGCGCCTGACTGGTAGGGCCGATGAAGAGACCGCTGAAGAGATAACTCAGGGCGGGGTGGTTGTGCCAATAGGCCAGCAGGCTGGCGAGCAGGTCCGGGCGGCGCAGGAAGGGGCTGTCGGCGGGGGTGGGGCCGCCGAGGACGAAGTGGTTGCCGCCGCCGG
This sequence comes from Gammaproteobacteria bacterium, assembly GCA_009928645.1. Classification (GTDB taxonomy): domain Bacteria; phylum Pseudomonadota; class Gammaproteobacteria; order Chromatiales; family Chromatiaceae; genus M0108. The sequence continues at coordinate 5,397 of SACH01000056.1, forward strand.
TCCCCGTATGACGGCCATCGAGCATGAACTTCTCCGTCGACAGGCGCGTGTGATGGGCGGCCTCGTAGAGAAACTCGGTGTGGTCCTGGAGTTCGTCCCAGTCATGGGCCGGGTGGATGTTGACCTCGATGACGCCCGGATCGGGGGTGACCTGCAACACCCGTAGCCGGGGGTCGCGGGGGGGCGGATAGCCCTCCAGGACCAGCTTGACGCCCTGGGCGGCGGCCGTCGCCTCGATGGCGGTCAGCAACTCCAGGTAATCCTCCAGGTAGGGTAAGGGAGGCATGAAGACGTAAAGGACACCACTCTGGCCCCCGTGTTCGGCCTCGGCTCGGGGGCCATTGGCGCGCTGGGGATCGCGAACCTCCACGCACAGGGCGGTGCGGGTGAGCCAGCCGGCGGACTGATGGCGTTCCGGCCGGGTATCCGCGGCCACCGGATGGGGCCTGCCGGGCTGATGGGGCGGGGTACGCTCATTGCTGCCAGCCCCACCAATCTCTCCAGTCCCGCCGGTACCGTCAGTAGCCGCAGTCCCGCCAGCCTCCCCGGGCCATGCTCCGGGGTCTTGCGTATTGCCATCCCCCCGGCCACCCCCCCAGCTAGACTGACCAGCGTCCAGAAACTCCGGCCAGGCCTGGCCCTGGAGGGCCACGGCCCCGCCCTCGGCGAAGCCGTAACCCAGATGACGGGCGTCATAGCCGGTCTGGTAGCGCAGTTCGGCGGCGCTCGGCAGAGGCGCGGCGGGGGCGAAGGGGTCCGGGACTGGCGTAATGGGCTGATCGCCCTGCTCCGCCCAGGGCAGGGAATCCAGGGGCAGGCGGAAGCCCATGGGCGAGTCGCCGGGAAGCAGGTAGAGCCGGTCGTCGCGCGGGAACCAGGGGCCGGTGATCCAGCGCGGTCCCTCCTCGCCGGCGATCAGGTCGCGGCGCAGGGGCAGGACATAGCCGACCGGCTGGTCCAGGCCCTGGGCGAAGACCCGCCGCAGGCGTGCCCGCTCCATTTCGTCGTCGAGGTGGGAATCGAAGGGGTCCACGTTGACCGGCAGCCGGCGCTCGCGCCACAGGTAATAGAAGGTGTCCTCGTAGCCGGGCAGGACATGGGCCGGGTCCAGGTTCAGGCGCCGGCAGAGGGCGAGGAGGAAGGCGCGGGCATCGGCATCGCCGTAGCGCTGGCCCTGGCGCTCGTCGGCGAAGAGGCCGGGATCCTGCCAGCAGGGCTGGCCATCGGCCCGCCAGCACAGGGACAGGGCCCAGCGCGGCAGTTGTTCGCCGGGGTACCACTTGCCCTGGCCGAAGTGGAGGAAACCGCCCTGGCCATAGCGGCCCCGGAGGCGGTGGATCAGCTCAGTCGCCAGGACGCGCTTGGTGGGACCCAGGGCGTCCGTATTCCACTCGGCGCCATCGCGGTCGTCCACCGCGACGAAGGTGGGCTCGCCCCCCATGGTCAGGCGCACGTCCCCCGCCACCAGTTGCGCATCCACCGCCCGGCCCAGGGTGGAGATAGCCGCCCACTGCGCCTCGGTGTAGGGCTTGGTCACCCGCGGCGATTCGTGGATGCGGGTCACCGCCATCCAGTGGCCAAACTCGACCTCGCAGTCATCCACCGCCCCCGAGATGGGCGCGGCCGTGGCCGGCTCCGGGGTGCAGGCCACCGGGATGTGCCCCTCCCCGGCCAGCAGGCCGGAGGTGGGGTCCAGGCCGATCCAGCCGGCCCCGGGGAGATAGACCTCGCACCAGGCGTGCAGGTCGGTGAAATCGGCCTCGGCGCCGGAGGGCCCATCCAGGGACTTGACGTCGGGCTTGAGCTGGATGAGGTAGCCGGAGACGAAGCGCGCCGCCAGGCCCAGGTGGCGCAGGGTCTGGACCATCAGCCAGCCGCTGTCGCGGCAGGAGCCGGAGCCCAGGGCCAGGGTCTCCTCGGGGGTCTGGACCCCGGGTTCCATGCGGATCAGATAGAGGATGTCCCGTTGCAGCCGCTGGTTGAGCTCCACCAGAAAGTCGATGGTCCGCATCCGCTCCCGGGGGATGCTGGCGATGAAGGCCTGGAAGTGGGGCGTCAGCGCGCCTTTGGCGAGATAGGGCAGCAGGTCCCGTTCCAGCTCCGGGGCATAGCGAAAGGGGTAGTGGTCCGCCTCCGGTTCCAGAAAGAAATCAAAGGGGTTGTAGACCGCCATCTCGGCGACCAGGTCGACGCTGACCTGGAACTCCCGGGTGCGCTCCGGGAAGACCAGGCGCGCCAGATAGTTGGCGAAGGGGTCCTGCTGCCAGTTGATGAAGTGGTCCGCCGGCGCGACCCGCAGGGAATAACTCAGGATAGGGGTGCGGCAATGGGGCGCCGGGCGCAGACGCACCACCTGGGGCGAGAGGGACACCAGGCGGTCGTAGCGATAGCGGGTGACATGGTTGAGGGCGACGTGGATGGACAAGGGGTTCTCCCGGACGGCTGGGCCAGCAGGTGACACTACCGCTAAGCAAGGTCCGGGCCAGTACCAAACCCAAAGTCACCCCTACAGCCAGATTCGCCAGCCCACTAATAGGGGGAAAGAGTCCAGATCCTTCCCCAGACTTCGCCCCCCCATTCGGTATAGCCCCCCCGTGGGTAGCGGAATGGGCACGAAAAGTAAGATCCCGCCGCAGGGAAGAAGACGCTGGCGGTGCGTCCATGCGCCAGAATCAGGCAGGAACCGCCGCCTCATGCCCACCCCTGGGGCATGGACAGGCGAGGAGAGAATTCTCCTCCTCCCGACGAACCTGATTGAGCTGAAATCGAAACCTTATCCCATCACCAGCCGAAGCCCTCCCTTTTGTCAGCCAACCCACGAGTGGCTTCAGGGAGGAGCGGGTGGCGTCTGGTGGGGGTGTCAACCGCATGGATGCGGTTGGCAAGCCTACAGGGACGTATTCACGGCGTCCCCCGCCAGACGCCACCCGCTCCGGAAGAGCCGCGCCATAGGTTGGCATTCCTATTGCTTCTAAACCACAGCAAGAGATAAAGACTCCCCAGGGATCTTCTACCTGAGCCAAAGGGTGACCCACCATGACCATCAATTGGAATCTGTACGATCCCCAGGGCGGCTACGACGAGCTCATCGGCGCCCCGGGCACCGCCCGCGCCCCGGCGACCCACCTCACCGACTGGCTGAGATCCCTGTCGGACGAGGAGATCCGCCTGCGCAAGCTCAACGCCGAACTGGCCATCATCGACAAGGGCGTCACCTTCACCGTGTACAGCGACGGCGAGAACATCGACCGCGCCTGGCCCTTCGACATTATCCCCCGGGTCCTGCCCCTGAGCGAGTGGCAGTGGGTGGAGGCCGGCCTCAAGCAGCGCCTCAAGGCCCTCAACCGCTTCATCGACGATCTCTACCACGAGCAGCGGGTGCTCGCCGACGGCGTGGTGCCGCGGGAGCTGATCGCCGACTCCAAGGGCTTCCGCCAGGAGTGCGTGGGCATCCATCCCGCCCACGGCGTCTGGGCCCACGTCTGCGGCAGCGACCTGGTGCGAGACGCCGACGGCACCCTCTACGTCCTGGAAGACAACCTGCGCGTGCCCTCCGGCGTCTCCTACATGATCGAGAACCGGGAGGTGACCAAGCGGGTCCTGCCGGAGCTGTTCGAAAACGTCACCATCCTGCCGGTGGATGACTATCCGGAGCGGCTGCTGGCTATGCTCCAGTCCCTCTCCCCCGCCCGGGGGCCCCGCCACCAGGTGGCGGTGCTGACCCCGGGCATCTACAACTCGGCCTATTTCGAGCACGCATTCCTCGCCCGCAGCATGGGTGCCCAACTGGTGGAGGGGGCCGACCTGGTGGTGGGCAAGGATGACACGGTGTACATGAAGACCATCCAGGGCCTGACCCGGGTGGATGTCATCTACCGGCGGGTGGACGACCTCTTCCTCGACCCCGAGGTCTTCAACCCCGCGTCGGTGCTGGGCGTCCGCGGCCTGATGCGCGCCTGGCGCGAGGGCAAGGTGGCCCTGGCCAACGCTCCCGGCTGCGGGGTGGCGGACGACAAGGTCATCTATTCCTACGTCCCGGACATCATCCGCTACTACCTGGCGGAGGAGCCCCTGCTGCCCAATGTCCCGACCTACCGCTGCCTGGAGGCGGCGGACCGGGAATACGTCCTCGACAACCTGCCGACCCTGGTGGTCAAGCCCGCCAACGAGTCCGGCGGCTACGGCATGCTGGTGGGTCCCCAGTCCACCGCCCGGGAGCGGCAGGAATTCGCCCGCCTGCTCAAGGCCAACCCGCGCAACTACATCGCGCAGCCGGCCCTCAAGCTGTCCACGGCCCCCACCCTCTGCGATGAGGCCCTGGAACCGCGCCATCTGGACCTGCGCCCCTTCATCCTCCAGGGTCGGGATACCTACGTCACCGCCGGCGGACTGACGCGGGTGGCGATGCGCAAGGGTTCCCTGGTGGTCAATTCCTCCCAGGGTGGCGGCAGCAAGGACACCTGGGTCGTCGATAGCGAGAACGCCGATGCTCTCCCGAGTCGCTGAACGTATCTACTGGCTGGCGCGCTACCTGGAGCGCGCCGAGAATACCGCCCGCCTGGTCAGCACCTACCATTTCCTGCTGCTGGACCTGCCCAAGGGGGCCCAGGTCGGCTGGCGGGCCCTGCCGGTGATCACCGGCGGTCAGGCCCAGTTCGCCGAGCGTTATGCGCGGGCGGACGAGCGCAACACCCTGCGCTTCCTGCTCGCCGATGCCGCCAACCCCGGCTCCCTGGCCAATTCCGTGGCCTGGGCGCGGGAAAACTTCCGGACCTCGCGGGAGGAACTGCCCGGCGAGGCCTGGGAGCGGATCAACGAGCTGCACCTCTTCGTCACCGAAGGGGTCGCCAGCGCCCTGGCCCGGGGCGGGCGTTTCGAGTTTCTCAGCGGCGTCATCCGTCGCTGCCAGCAGCTCACCGGCCTGCTCCATGGGGTCATGAGCCGCGGTAACGCCTACGATTTCATCGAACTGGGCCGCCACCTGGAGCGCGCCGACATGACCTCCCGCGTCATCGATATCGGCACCCAGGGCCACCCCCTGAGCGATCTGCCCCGGGACGAGGCGGTGCAGCTCGACGTTCACGTCTGGACCAGCATCCTCAAGGCCCTGACCGCCTATCAGATGTACCGCAAGGACCTGCGCATCGCCGTCAACGACACCGACGTCGCCGCCTACCTGCTCCATGACGGCAACTTCCCCCGCTCCGTGCGCCATTGCCTCAACGAGATCGAGGCCAGTCTGGGCAACCTGCCCCTGCATGGGGACATGCTGCGGCGGGTGCGTTCGGCCAGCCACTTGCTGGCTCAGATCAAACCGGCGGAGCTGGATGCGGCTGGCCTACACCAGGGTCTCGACGGGCTGCAGATCGGCATCTGCGCCATTCACGAGGGTATCCGGGAGACCTGGTTCCGGGGGTGATGCCCGTGCGGGACAGCCTGGCGAAAGGGCCAGGCTTCCAGTCGGCCTAGCCTGCCAAGCTCGGCAAGATAGCCGTTCACGTCCGCAGGTTGGTGCTCGGTCAACCGCCGCCCGGCACCGACTCTATATAGCGCTCCGCCCGTCGCACGTACCATCGCTCCGCGCGCGGGTCGATCCCATAACGGCGCAGCAATGCCAGATACTTGTCCCAGAATCGCTGGATGGCCGCGGGGTGGGCAGGGCTTTTTATTTCGCTTGACACGGGTTTTGGCATGGAATAGGTTCCTGCTTGGGTAGGCCAAAATCCGTGGCCCAGTAGGTCGCGGGCGAGGTGCTACACAGAATTTCAGACATGCTACGCAGAACATCGAAAAGCTGCAATATGCAGATTCTGTGTAGCACACTATTGGCCTATTCTGTCTATTCCACTGTTAGCGCCCATGAGATTTCATGCGCACTGATGTCCCAAAATTGCTCGGCGATGCCCGCGCCAAGATTGAGCACATGCAGTTGCTACGCGAACCTCATATCGCTCCCCTGACAGATTACGTAGAAAGGCTGCGAGAGGAAGCCGGCCCGGGGGCCGGCATTCCATACTTTGACCCTTGGGATGGTGGCATTGAGGCCGAGGTTCTTTTCCTGCTCGAAGCCCCTGGCGCGAAGGCTGTCAGTTCCGGGTTCATTTCACGCAACAACCCAGACGAAACCGCAAAAAATATGTTCGAGATCTGCCAAGAAGCCGGGCTTGATCGAAAATCTACCGTTCTCTGGAATGCAGTACCTTGGTACATCGGTACCGGCAGCAAAATTCGAGCTGCTACGCCCGCCGATCTTGAGGCCGGGCTTAAACCGCTACCTCGCCTGCTAGAACTACTTCCAAAAGTAAAGACAATCGTCTTGGTTGGCCGAAAAGCTGAAAAGGCCCTGCGTCAGATCAATCGCGTCAAATATCGCGTGTTCACGTCACCACATCCCAGCCCGCTTTTTGTCAATAATGCGCCCGGCAACCGTGAAAAACTTTTGTCCGTCTTTTGCCAAGTGCGTGAGTATGTCGCGGGGCGCTAACAATTCATTCAAGCCGACGCCGCTTCGCGGCGCGGCTTAATTCAGGCGTTAGACATTCTCACTTACAAGGAATGGACATAGATGGCTGTCTCGACCTTTAAAACCAACCCCATCGACCTGATCGAATTGCTGGAAGATTGCCACCGCGGTAAGCTGCAACTTCCCGATTTTCAACGTAGCTGGGTATGGGACGAAGATCGCATCAGAAGCCTGATTGCGTCGATCTCGCGCTCATTTCCAGTCGGTGCCCTGATGTCGCTGGACACGGGTGGCGAAGTGAACCTCAAACCACGTCCAGTTGAAGGTGCTCCGACTGAAGCGAAGAGCGCGACACCGCAATCCTTGCTTTTAGATGGTCAGCAGCGTATGACCTCGCTGTATCAGGTGACGCTGCGCAACAAGGTAGTCGAGACAGTCACGCCAAAGAACAAGAAGGTAAGGCGTTGGTTCTACATAGACATCCGCAAGGCGCTGGACCCGATGGTTGACCGGGAGGAGGCCATCGTTGGCGTGCCTGAGGATCGGATCATGCGCGCCGACTTTGGCCGCGAGGTGACTCTGGACTTGTCCGCGCCTGCCAACGAGTACGCGGCGCTAATGTATCCGCTGACTGAGGTGTTCGACTGGGATCGCTGGCAGGACGGCTTCGACCAGCATTGGCGCGGCGATGAGCATGAGGGAATGCGCGACACATTCCGCGCCTTCAAGCGCCAGGTTCTGGAGAACTTCAAGTCCTACCGCGTTCCGGTAATTTCTTTGGACCGCGCAACGTCCAAGGAAGCGGTATGCGTGGTGTTCGAGAAGGTGAATACGGGCGGCAAGGCGCTGGATGCCTTCGAACTGGTCACCGCGATGTATGCAGCAGAGGGTCACGAGCTCCGCAAGGACTGGTACGGCGACGACGAGCACAAGGGCCGACACCGACGTTTCGTGGATACGATGCGTCCGGCCGATTCTGAGGCAGGGATCATCGCCAACGTGAGCAATACCGACTTCCTGCAGGCCATTTCGCTGTTCTACACGCGCCAGCGCCGGCGGGAGGCGGAACGCGCAGGGAAGGCAGGCAAGGAGCTTCCGGCCGTGACCGGTAACCGCCAAGCGCTATTGAACCTGCCGCTGTCGGCCTACAAGCAGTATGAAAAACAGGTGGAGCATGGGTTCGTGCAGGCGGCGAAGTTCCTGCATATGCTACACATCTACCGCGTCTTCGACCTGCCCTATCAGTCGCAGATCGTGCCGCTGGCGGCAATTATTGCTGATATCGGCGAGGCATGGGAGCATGAGGCGAACCGCGCCAAGCTCGTGCAATGGTACTGGAATGGCGTGTTTGGCGAACTGTACGGCTCGGCAGTCGAGTCTCGCATCGCCCGCGATTTCATGGAGGTGCCTCGCTGGTTACAGGGTGGGCCGGAACCATCCACGGTGAGCGAGGTAATCTTCCGCGCCGACCGCCTGAAGACCATGCGCATGCGTCTGTCTGCCGCCTACAAGGGTGTGAACGCGCTGCTGATGAAAGAAGGCGCTCAGGATTTCCGCTCCGGACAGAAGTTCGACCATACGGTGTTTTTCGGCGAGAATGTCGATATCCACCATATTTTCCCGCAGGACTGGTGCAAGAAACAGGGCATCAAGCCAGCGATATTCGACTCCATCATCAACAAGACGCCTCTATCGTTCCGCACCAACCGCATCATTGGCGGTGCGGCACCCTCCGAATACATTGCCAAGTTGGAGAAGGGCGATAAACAGACCCCGGCGATTGAGCGGAATAGGTTGGACGACTACCTTCGCACACACCTGATCGACCCAGACATACTGCGCAGTGATGACTTCGAAACCTTCATGGGATACCGGCAGATGCGATTGCTTGAGCTGATCGAAAAAGCGACCGGTAAGGCTGCCTACACTGGAGATGCGTCAGAAGAGGGTGTAGATGTGGCAGGCGATGCAGATGCGGTTGAAGCCGAGATGCTGATCACAACATGATCGACGAGAAAATGTCTAACAACAGGTTGCAGCCGACGTTGTTCCGTTGCGCTCCACAACGCGGCTGAACCTGGGCGCTATGCGGCGTTGGACGCCACCCGGGAGTCGCCCGAACCTCATCGATCTCAGCGGCCCGGACTACCATCACCTATGCGGACAAGCTCCGAGACGCTGCCGTGATGAATCGAGCTTATCGCGAACCGGAATGCTCCGTGAATCTCAATAGGGGACTCGCCATGCTCAAGCCGTTGCTGAAATCAAGTCGCTACCTGGTGCTTCTCGCGGTGCTGGGCGGGCTCGCGTCGGCGACGGCGCTGTTCGTGTATGGCCTCATCGACACCGTCGCGGTCATCTCGAGGGCGCTCGCCAACGGCGATGTGTCGACCAAGACCTCGAAGGCAATAATGCTCTATTTCATCGAGATATTCGATCTGTTCCTGCTCGGCACCGTGATGCTGATCATGGCACTCAGTCTCTACGAGCTGTTCATCGACGCCGACGTGAAAGTAGCTTCCGGACTGCACATCCAAACATTCGACGACCTCAAGGCCAACCTGGTTTCGGTGGTGATTGCCGTCATGGCGGTAACCTTCCTCGGGCAGATTATTTCCTGGGATGGCGAGACGCAGCTGCTCGGCATCGGTGTAGCGGCGGCTCTCGTGATCGCCGCGTTGAACTTTTACCTCTGGATTGTGAAGGGCAGCAAGAAGTAGCGTTGGCGCTTGCAGGGGGAACGGGATAGCGTTGTCGGATGGTCGCTTTTAAGGAGGAGGTGCGGAACGCCCGGTCACCGTGCGGTGGCTGGATGGGGTCGAAAGCGGACGCTGAATGCTGCTTCAAGCAAATGCCGCATAACATTCGCATGCACCTGACCGGCTACAGCGGGCTTGGCCCGCTTCCGCCGCCAGGTGATGCGGGACGTTAGGTTCCTTTGCATATGGCTCTGCTAGCTGAAGCATTAGTTGATGAATGGCTGAATCGGAAAGGATTCTTTACGGTTCGTGGCATCAAGCATGGCGTTGAAGAAATTGATCTTCTTGGCGTTCGTCCGAATGGAAACGGGCATGAGGCTTGGCATGTTGAAGTGCAGGCAAGTTTCCGGCCCATGGGCTATCTCAGCCCAATGCCAAGTGAGTTAGCCGCTGAATTGGGCGTCAATCGGCGTAGTGCCAAGAAACGTACCGACGAGTTGGTGATTCAGTGCGCCAAAAAGTGGGTCGAGAACAAGTTCACATCAGCATCAAAGAAGGCGGTGAGGGAAAAAGCATGGCCAGGTCAGTCGTGGCGCCTAATCTTTGTCCATGCTGAAATCCGCTATCCGTTGGAGTTGGAAACCATTGGGGCATCCTCCATCGAGCTAGTCCCGCTCCACCAAGTCCTGTCGGAGCTGAAGCATGATTTGGCTGAAGGGGTACGCGGTGGCGCAGGTACTGACCTCGCGGAAATCATTGAGTACTTTGATCGGTATAGCGGCAAAGCCTGAGCGGAAGGGACCTAACCATTCGCTGCAGGCGCGACGGCCCTGACGGGCCGCGGCCTGAACTCAAACGTTAGCTGACAGAGCGACCACAGTCAGTTGTAAATTAAGAGTCTGGAAAGTGCGTATTTATCTTGATGTCTGTGCTTTTAATCGACCGTTCGATGATCAGAAGCATATCCGCGTGCGTTTAGAAGCTGAGGCAAAGCTATTCGTCCAGCAGATGATTAGGGCCGCCAAAATTGAAATCGTTTGGTCTTAAATTCTAGATCTTGAAAACGATCAAAATCCATTTGCAGAAAAGAAGTTAGCAATCGAAGAGTGGAGAAAGTTTTCGGTTGAATACGTGACCGAATCAGATGAAATTCTTCGGAAGGCTAATGAACTCGTAAAAATTGGAATCAAGCCAAAGGATGCGCTTCATGTTGCATCGGCTATCGCTGGAAACGCTGAATATTTCATGACTACAGACGATCGTTTACTAAAGAAGTTAGCTTCAGAATCCAACGTAATCGGCATTAACCCTGTTGACTTGGTGGCGATAATCGATGAACGCATTAACTGATACTGAGCTGCGCGTCCAAGGCGTAAAGGCTTTAATTGATGCTCTTGGCGAAGTTATGGCGGAGAAATTCATAGCGCTGTTAAGCCGAGAGCCGTTTGATTATACGGAATGGCAGCGAAGCCTTTGGCCTGAACTGAGTGTTGAAGAGTTGAGCAAAGCCGCAATGGCGAAGCATAGTAATCGTGCAAATTCTGTCAGCTAACGTTCTGTTCCACTCGGACCCAGCGCTGCGCGCCGGGTCCATCATGTCCGACGTTCTGTGTAGCGCAGCCCTGGTCCGGTGAACAGGGCGTTGGGCTTCCAAGAAGTAGGGGTTCCCGGTGAAGGAAACCGTTTACGTTGAAACATCGGTTATAAGCTATCTGACAGTTCGACCGAGCAACGACTTGCGTGCGATGCAAATCAGAGCATGACGACCGAATGGTGGGAAACACGTAGGTCGAGCTACAGCGTCTTCGCGTCTGAACTAGTGATATCGGAAGCAAGCAAAGGTCACCCAGAAGCTTCGCAGCGTCGCATGGCTGCCATCGCTGACCTTCCATTACTTCAAATCTCCGAAGATGTCAGAGCACTGGCGCAGGCCCTAATCGAGAGCTATGCGCTTCCAGAGAAGGCGGAAGCGGATGCGTATCACGTAGCTATAGCAGCGGTGAACGGCGTCGCGTATCTGCTCACTTGGAACTGTACTCATATTGCGAATGCGCACACTCGGCCTAAAATTGAGAACACCTGCAGGACTCTTGGCTACGAACCGCCAGTCATCTGTACGCCTCTTGAACTCATAGAGCCTTGACTATGTGGTAAGATCCTATTGTTGCAGAAACACGAGCACTCAGAGATGAGTACGCCCGCCAGTTCAATTACGACATCAATGGTATTTTCAAAGATTTGATGGCAAAGCAAGCCGCGCACCCTGAGCGCGTCGCTGCCTTCCCGCCGCGCACACCAACGGTCAGCACCCTTGTAGCCAAATCGGGTAAGGGCGGGTGTTTAGCCCGCCCTCCCCACACCACCGAGCATGCGGGTCCGCCCTAGGCGGTTCATAAGAAGGTAGTACATCAATGCCATTAACTTAAGGCTCAGCGGCAGCGCTTGTAGTTCCGGTGGAAACCCTGAAGTTTCGCGGGTTTCATCTTACGCGGAAAGGAGCGGTCCGG
>SACH01000272.1 GCA_009928645.1 Gammaproteobacteria bacterium
CTGGGCCAGGCGGGGGAAGCCGATCGGGTCGTCGGCGCCGAGGCCCTGGTGCGCTGGCGCCACCCGGAACGGGGCCTGGTCATGCCGGGCGACTTCATCGCCATCGCCGAGGAGAGCGGCCTGATCCTGCCCCTCGGCGCCTGGGTGCTGCGCGAGGCCTGCCGTCAGGCCGCTACCTGGCGCCAGGCGGGCCTGCCCATCCACGTCATGGCGGTGAATCTGTCGGCGGTGCAATTCCACGACCCACGACTCACCGACCTGGTGCTCCAGACCCTGACGGAGACCGGGCTGGAACCGGCGGGTCTGGAACTGGAACTGACCGAGACCATGCTCTTCGAGGACCAGGCGCGGGTCCTGGGCGCGGTGGAGCGCCTCAAGGCCCAGGGGGTGAGCCTGTCCATCGATGACTTCGGTACTGGCTACTCCAGCCTGGCCTACCTGAAGCGCTTCAAGGTGGACAAACTCAAGATCGACCGTTCCTTCGTCCGCAATCTGCTCCACAGCGAGGAGGACCAGGCCATCGTGCGGGCGATGATCCAGATCGCCCGCAGCCTCAACCTGACGACCATCGCCGAGGGCATCGAGGACGTCGCCCTGGCCGACCGGCTGCGCGCCCTGGGCTGCGACCAGGGCCAGGGTTATCTCTACGCCCGTCCCCTGCCGGCGGCGGAACTGGAGCAGTGGCTGATGCGCTTCGGGGCGGAGGTCTGACTGCCCTGATTACTCCGCCCCCCCTCCGCCTCCCCCGCCACCGGCCAGGATCGCGCCTGTTTTCCCGGGCAGCGTCGCGCCTGCTTCCCCGGGCAGGGTCGCGCCTGCTTCTCCTCCTGCTCCTGCTCCTGACGGCGGGGTTGTTCCCGCCTGGAGCCGGCCTGATCGCAACCGCCCGGGCGGAACAAGCCACCGCGAGCCCGTCGGCCTGGGAGGCGCAGCGCCTGGCGATCGAAAAGCGCCTGGCGTCCGTCAAGGAGGAACTGGCGGCGGCCCGCTCCCAACCACAAGGAGACGGCGAGAGCGCCCGTTCCCAGAGCAGCCCCGAGTCCAAACTGCACCGGCTGCGGCAGGCGCTGGTGGCGCTCTATAAACAGGAACTGGACACCCTGGCCGAACTCCAGACGCGGGAGCGCGACCTGGGGGCAAGCCGGCAGGCCCTCGCCGCCTGGCAGCCCCCTCCCGGCAACCCGCCCTGGCCGCTGATCGCGGGTGACGAGATCCGTATCGCCCTCTATCGCGCCCAGGAGACCAGAACCCAGGTGGTCCAGCGCCTGGCCGAAACCCGCGAGCACAGCCGTGAGGCCCGCGCGCAACGCGAGGAGGCCCAAGCCAACTACCGGCTGGAGCGGGAAAAGCAACAGGCCAACCCCCAAGACACCACCTCCCGACCGGACCTGCCACCGGCTCCGGACCTGCCTTTGACCCTGTCCCGGAGCGAAGCCGAACTCGCGGATGAACGGCTCTATTTTTTTGACCTGGAGGAAGAATCCCTCCAGCGGCAACTCGAACTCAAGGACCTGGAGATCGAGGGCCTGCAACGGCGGCTTAACCACTTCGCGGGCCGCTTTGTCCTCAGTGACGCGGACCTGGCCCGCATCACTGGCGAGATCGACCAACAGATCACCCAACTCCAGGCAGCGGAGACCCAGACCAGCGCGGAACTCGACGCGGCCCAGGCGGGGGTGGAAAGGCTGCGGGCCAACCTGGCACAGACCTCCGTGCCCGCGGGCGCGGCCGGCGACACCCAGGTGGCTGAGCGGCGCCGTCTGGAGATGGCCCAAGCCGAGGTGGAGCGCTGGCAATTTCGTCGCGAGCTACTGCGCAATCAGACCGAATTCCTCGATATCCATAAATATTTGTGGGAGGTACGGGCCAGTCTCTACGGCACGGATAAACCCGATCACACCGAGATGCTCAAGCTGGCCACCCAGATCGAGGAGGCCCAGCGGGGGATCGAGGAGGGCAATCGCTATCTCCATCAGGTGATCGACGAAAACGGCCAGAAGGCCCACGAGGCCCGCAAGCAACTGGCGCTCGACCCCCCGGCGGCGGAACGGGAGCGGTTGTCCGCCCTTTACACCGCCGCCATCAGCCTGGCCGGGGACGCGCGCGAGGGTCTGGAGGACCTCAAGCAACTGACGGTCACCCTGCGCCTGGTGAGCAGCGAGATCGATCAGGTTTACCGCTCCGGCACGGCCCTCCTCTGGCTGCGCAACCTCTGGGTCGAGGCCAAGCTCTGGGCGGCGGCGCTCTGGAACTACGAATTGCTGTCCATCGAGGAAACCGTCCAGGTCGAGGGCCGGGAGGTCCAGTCGACCCGCAGCGTGACGGTGAGCAAAAGCATCGGCGCCGTCCTAATCCTGATCGTCGGCTATCTGCTGATTTCCTTGACGATCCGCCTGGTCTTCGCCCTGCTGGTCAAGCACCTGGGGCTGTCGGCGGCCAACGCCTCCCTGGGCCAGCGCTGGCTGCGCCTGATCGCCGTCGCCACCCTGGTCCTGCTCAGCGTCCATCTGGTGGACATCCCCATGAAGGTCTTCGCCTTCATGGGGGGCGCCCTGGCCATCGCCGCCGGTTTTGGCGCCCAGACCCTGCTCAAGAACCTGATCAGCGGCATCATGCTGCTCGCCGAGCGCCCGGTGCGGGTCGGTGATCTGGTGGAGGTGGGGACCATCCGCGGGCGCATCAGCACCATCGGCATCCGCGTCTCGACCATCTCCACCTCCAAGGGCATGGAAATGCTGATCCCCAACAGCATGCTGGTGGAGGAAAAGCTCATCAACTGGACCTACAGCAACCACGAGGTCCGCTGGGAGATCCCCATCGGGGTGGCCTATGGGTCCGACGTCAATCAGGTCACCGAGATCCTGATTGCCCAGGCCCGCGCCCATCCCGCGATCCTCGACCAGCCGGCGCCCCTGGTGCTGTTCGAGGAGTTCGCCGACAGCGCCCTGGTCTTCACCCTACGCTTTTGGCTGCGCATGTTGCCTGGCGTCGACGAACGCCGGGTGGCCAGTGACCTGCGCTACGCCATCCTCGCAGCCCTGACCGCCGCCGCCATCGACATCCCCTTCCCCCAGCGCCAGGTCCATCTGGGAACGGCTGGCCCCCTTGAAATCAGGATGGTGGGCGAGCGCGCCTGAGGGGTTTTTCCCCGCGCCAGCCGCGGCCGGCGGAACCACGGGCGCCAGAACGCTTATTCGGGCTTGGCCCGGTGCTTGAAGAGGCAGCCCGCCGGAACCTGGAGATGGTCGGCGATCTTGTCCTGGGCCAGCCCGCACAGGCCGCACTCGCGGCAGGCGGGGCTACCGTAGGGACTAAGCGGCAAGGCCCCGAGCAATTGACGGGCAAAGTTGGGACCCAGTTG
>SACH01000273.1 GCA_009928645.1 Gammaproteobacteria bacterium
CACCGTCTCCATCGCCACTACTACCGGTTTCAGCACCGCCTCCTTCTATGACTGGCCGATCTTCCTCGGCATCCTGCTGATCTTCAGCAGCTTCGTTGGCGGTTGCGCGGGCAGTACCGGCGGCGGGATCAAAGTGATCCGCTTCCTGCTGCTCATCAAGCAGGGCCTGCGGGAGATCGATCGGCTGATCCATCCCAACGCCCAGATCCCGGTGCGGGTCGGTGGTCGTACCGTCAACCACCGGGTGGTGGACGCCGTCTGGGGCTTCTTCTCCCTCTACGTCGCCTGTTTCACCCTCATGTATCTGGCCCTGGCCGCCACCGGCCTGGACCTCACCACGGCCTTCACCGCCGTCGCCGCCGCCATCAACAACCTGGGACCGGGACTGGGCGAGGTGGGGGCCAGTTTCGCCACTATCAGCCCCACCGCCAAGTGGATTCTCTGCTTCGCCATGCTCCTGGGCCGCCTGGAGGTCTTCACCCTGCTGGTGCTGCTGACCCCCGCCTTTTGGCGACCCTAACCGCCCCTCAGGTTGTCGCCCCCCTGCTGGCGGATGTAGGCCAGGGCCCGATCGAGGCGGCGCAGGGTCGCCTCCTTGCCCACCAGGCTCAGGGTGATATCGATCCCTGGCGAGGCGGCGCGGCCAACCACGGCGACGCGCAACGGCTGGGCCACCTTGCCCAGATTCAAGTCCAGTTCCTCCGCCACCCGGTGGACCACATGCTCCAAGGTCCCCGGCTCCCAGTCCTCCAGGGCCAGCATGTCCATTTCCGCCCGCAGATGGACCAGGGGTTCCTCCGCCGCCGGGCGCAAGTGTTTCCTGGCCGCGGCCTCCTCGTAATCCTCGAAGTCCCGGTAGACAAAGGCGCTGATACGCGCCAACTCCACCAGGGTCTTGGCCCGGGCCGCCTGGGCCTTGACCACCGCCACCAGATCGGCGCCCTCGGCAGGGTCGATCCCCAGGTCACCGAGGTGCGGCCGGAGCAGGTGGGCGATGCGCTTGGGATCGGCGTGCTGGATATAGTGCTGGTTGAGCCAGTCGAGTTTGTCGGTGTCAAAGGCCGCCGCCGCCTTGTTGACCTGGCCGATATCGAATAAGGCGACCATCTCGTCGAGGGAGAAGATCTCCTGATCGCCGTGGGACCAGCCCAGGCGCACCAGGTAATTGAGCAGGGCCTCGGGCAGGTAGCCCTGGTCCCGGTAGGCCACCACGCTGACCGCCCCATGGCGCTTGGACAGCCGCGCCCCGTCTTCGCCCAGGATCATGGGCACATGGGCGTAACGCGGCACCTCCCTGCCCAGGGCGCGCAGGATGTTGATCTGGCGTGGGGTGTTGTTGATGTGATCATCGCCACGGATGACGTGGGTGATGCCCATGTCGGCGTCGTCCACCACCACCGACAGATTGTAGGTGGGCGCCCCGTCCGTGCGGCGGATGATCAGGTCATCCAGTTCCGCGTTGTCGAAGGTCATGCGCCCGCGGATCAGGTCATCGACCACCACCAGGCCGGCGTCCGGGTTGCGGAAGCGGATGACGTGGGACTGGGTGGGATCGACCTCGCGGTGACGGCAGCGGCCGTCGTAGCGCGGCTTGAGCTTGGCCGCCATCTGCTCCTCGCGCAGGGCATCCAGGCGCTCCTTGGGGCAATCACAGCGGTAGGCCAGGCCCTTGGCGAGCAGGTCGTCGATGACCGCGTTGTACCGGTCGAAGCGCTGGGTCTGATAGAAGGGCCCCTCGTCGTAGCCCAACCCCAGCCAGGCCATGCCCTCCAGGATGGCATTGACCGACTCCGCCGTCGACCGCTCCAGGTCCGTATCCTCAATGCGCAGGATAAAGCGCCCCCCGTGGCGGCGGGCGAAGAGATAGGAGAACAGGGCGGTGCGGGCGCCACCGACGTGCAAATAGCCGGTGGGGGATGGAGCGAAACGGGTACGGACGGTCATGGCAATCCACGAAGAGGACGGGAAAGGTCAGCATTCTAGCAAAAGCCCGGGTGCCGGCCGCCAATCGAAAGCGTGTGGCGCTGGTGGCGTGACCGCCAAAGCGATAGGGGCAAATACGCTCCATGGCGTATAGTTTCCGGGGCGGGATAACCGTTAAACTTCGTCAGCCTAGCCGTATCTGGCGGGCGAAAACCGCAGGGACGATCCTACGATCTGAAACAGAAACAACGGGAAAAGGTATGTCCATGCCTGCGCTCCAGAGGCCCCGCAGCGAGGTCGGGAGATGACCAAGGCCACACGCGGCCCAGCCTGGCCCAAGGCACCGCCCGCTAGCGTCTGCCGCCCCGCCCCGCCGGACTACCATTGGCTGACGGGGAGTTTTCGCGACCCCGCCCTGGAGCGCCGCTTCCTGGAAGCCTGTGAGGGCAACTTCGTCCGCCGCGACCGCTACGTGGCGGCCATTATCTGCTGCCTCGAATGCCTGCTCATCGGCCTGGATATCCACCTGTTGGCCAACTACCCCGAGGTCCTCTTCTGGCGTCTGGCCAGCCGCGGCACCTTCATCCTCTCCCTCTTCATCATCATTACCTTGATCTTCGATCACCTGCCCATCAGCCGGACATCCCAGTACTTTTTTCTGTTCTGCATGCTGTCCAGCAACAGCGTCATGGCCAGCTACCACCATCCCGCGTTGCAGGGGATGGCGACCCCCGGTTTCCTGCTGGCGATCTACCTCTTCACCATCACCGCCTACTACACCTTCCTCTCCCCCGGGCGCCTCACCCTGCTGGTGAACGCCCTGCTGTTCGGTCTGCAATTCGTCCTGTTGCAACGCTGGTTCGACGCCAGCGACACCCTGTTCCTCTACACACCCTTTCTGCTCTTCGGGCTGATCAGCTTCTCGCACTACACCGCCGTCAGCCAGGCCCGGCAATATCGGCAAGTCTGGCTAGCCGCCGAGGAGGCCCGGCTGCGTCAGCGCCGGGCGGAGGAGGCTCAGGGCTTTCGCGCCCGCCTGCTGGAACTGATCGGCCACGACCTGCGCCAGCCCCTGAGCGCCCTGTGCTACTACCAGACCGCGCTGCGCTACCAGGCCGAGGCCCTGGAGCCGCGGATCGCTCGCCAACTGGTCCGCGTCAGCGGCCAGATCGACCAGATCAATCAGCAACTCAGCGAGATGCTGACCAAAGCCCTGGAACTGGCCCAACTGGATTACGACGCCTTGCTGGCGCGCTGCCTACCGCAGAGTGTCGCCCCCCTGGCCAAGGACCTGCGGCATCAATTCGCCCCTCTGGCGACGCGGGAAGGCATCCGGCTGCGGCTCTACGGCGAGGACCAGCACCTGATGCACGACCGGGCCCTGATGGCGGTGGTGCTGCGCAATCTGCTG
>SACH01000274.1 GCA_009928645.1 Gammaproteobacteria bacterium
GCGCGTGACCGGGACGAAGCCCGCGGTTGTTGCCGTCAGGGCCTGGGTGAGGATCTTCGCCGGCAGCAGGCGGGTGTCCTCACAGAAGCAGATGAAGAGGCAGCGGTCGAGGAGCTTTTGGGTCAGCTCCAGCAGGCGCTCCTGGTGGACCGCGGCCTGGGTCGCCGAGGGCGGCGAGTTGTCGCGCCGCAGCTGGTGGAAGAGGTCCAGGCGCAGGTCCCGATAGAAGACATAGAAGGCCTTGGTGATGCGCTCCTCTTCGCTGTGGGTCTGGCTGGCCAGGCGCTCGACCGGGCTCGCGCCAGCGGGATCGGCCCCGAGCAGGGTGGCCCGGGAGAGGAGGAAGAGGAAGTCGGCCAGGCGGTCCGGGTCGGACAGATCGGCGAGAAGGAAGCGCTGGCAGTAACCCTGGCCGCGGTCGGTGCGGTAAAGGCGCAGCTCGAGAAAATTGCTGACCAGGACCCAGCGGCAACCGTCCACCTTACTGGCATAGCCAAAGGCCTGTTCCACCGGGGTGAGCCGGCCATAACCCGCGCCCTGGCGGGCATCCAAGTCAGCGCCCGGGGCCTTGAGTTCTAGCACCGCCCGCGTCAGGTCGATCGCCGGGCCATACCAGCCCAGGCGGGCGTCCGGCGGCCGGTAACCCTTCACTACCTTGGAGCTGGTCTCGGGCTCCTGGTGGTGGAGCTGGTCCGGGCCGACGATCAGGCGGTAGCCGAGCAGGCGGTCCATGATCTCGCTGAGGAACTGACCCTGGAGCGGTTTTTCCTTCTGGCCCAGAAGCGCGCCGCTGGCAGCGCTGGCGGCCCAGTTGGCGACGAGGCGCCGCCGTTCCTCATCCAGATCCAGGCCCGGGGCGGTTTTGCCCCGGGCCTCGGCCAGCAGGCGGGCGTTGAACAGCGGTTTGATCATGGGTGCCTCTTAGGCTGGTCCTGATGGTTAGGGTAGTTACTCCTCTGGACCACAATCCCTTTTTAACACGAACCCCGGTGGCGTGCGCTTGCCCTGGAGCCGAAGGTGAGACCCTAAGTTCCAGGCCAAGGCCCTAAGCCTACAGGCTCTTGCCTTGTTTTTTGAGATCTATGGATCGGTGGAGAAGAGCATTTGACAATATCAGAATAAACTAATATTCTACTTCCCCATGGACAGCGATCAGGCTGGCCCTACAACCCAACCAACAATTAGAGAGTACAAAGATGAAGAAGCTTGCTACCGCCGCCGCTATCGCCGCCCTCCTCGGGGCCTCCGCCTCCGCCTCCGCCTGGTGGGGCGGCCCAGGCTATGGTGGTCCCGGCTATGGCAACAACAACTGGGCGAACGACATGTTTGGCGATGGAGATGCCTATGGTGATTTCAGCATGAGCTTCGGTGGTGGCGGACGCGGCTGGGGCCGTGGCTACAACCGTTATAACGACTACTACGGTTATGGCCCCTACTGGGGTGGCCCTTATGGCTACGCCCCCTACGGCGCTCCTTATGCCCCCCCCGCTCCGCCTGCTCCGCCGGCCGCCCCCGCTGCTCAGACCAAGTAAGCCGCTTTTGAACTGACCCAATAAACGTGCACAGGGAGGTGCACGCAAGCCCTCACCGATTTCTTGGCGTCGGTGGAGGATTTCATTACGTGGCAGTAGCAAGCTCCTTCGCTGACGCCCTTTTTGCCGCCAGTTCCTTGAGCCAGATTCCTGACCAGGCTCTTGACGCGGTCAAGATGCTCCCACGATCCTTGGGTCGGCCTTCTCACCTTGTCGATCCTGACAGGTCTTCATGCAGCTCGCCCGAGGGTAGTGGCGCACACATCCGTCGCCCATCCCCGCCAAACGCCTCCTGATCTTCCCTGGCCCTACCTGGTCGGACCGAAATCCGCAGGGCTGCGGGCATCCATTGCGGCGTTGACCAGATGGATTGCCACGGGGCGGCTCTAGCCCACCCGCAGAGCGCCCGGTCCCTGGTCCAAACCACTGGCTTACCCGCCCCATGATCTTTCAGCGGGCGGTTCAGTACTCCGATCCTCAACCCATCCGCATGGAGCGGGTGGTTGTTGAGCTCAGGAGCCCGCTTTAAAAGGCATCCCCCGACACCCGCACCCAGCCCTCCATCAGCACCCGGGCGCTGCGGCTCATGATCGCCTTTGTCACCACCCAGTCGCCATTCACCTGCCGCGCCTCGGCGCCCACCCGCAGCGTGCCCGAGGGATGGCCGAAGCGCACCGCGGTGCGCGCCCCGCCGCCAGCGGCCAGGTTGACCAGGGTCCCGGGGATGGCAGCGGCGGTGCCGATGGCCACCGCGGCGGTGCCCATCATGGCGTGATGCAGCTTGCCCATCGACAGTGCCCGCACCAGCAGATCGATGTCCGCGGCCCGGACCGCCTTGCCGCTGGAGGCGACATAGTCCGCCGGCGGCGCGACGAAGGCCACCTTGGGGGTGTGCTGGCGGGTCGCCGCCTCCGCCAGGTCCTTGATCAGCCCCATGCGCAGGGCGCCATGGGCGCGGATCGTCTCGAACCGCGCCAGGGCCTGGGGGTCGCCATTGATCGCCTCCTGCAACTCGGTCCCCGTGTAGCCGATCGCGTCAGCCTGGACGAAGATGGTCGGGATGCCGGCATTGATCAGCGTCGCCTGGAGGGTGCCCACCCCCGGCACCACCAGCTCGTCCACCAGGTTGCCGGTGGGGAACATGGCCCCCCCGCCCTCGCCATCGCCCTCGTCCGCCGGATCGAGGAACTCGAGCTGGATCTCGGCGGCGGGGAAGGTCACGCCATCGAGCTCAAAGTCCCCGGTCTCCTGCACCGCGCCATCGGTCATGGGCACCTGGGCGACGATGGTCTTGCCGATATTGGCCTGCCAGATGCGCACCGTCGCCAAGCCATCCGCGGGGATGCGTTCGGGGGCCACCAGCCCGTTGGCGAGGGCAAAGGGGCCCACGGCGGCGGAGAGGTTACCGCAGTTACCGCTCCAGTCGACGAAGGCCTGGTCGATGGACACCTGGCCAAAGAGGTAGTCGACGTCGTGATCGGGCCGGCTGCTCTTGGCCAGGATCACCGTCTTGCTGGTGCTGGAGGTCGCCCCGCCCATGCCATCGATCTGCTTGCCATAGGGGTCCGGGCTGCCGATGACGCGCAGCAGCAGCTTATCCCGGGCTGGCCCGGGCACCTGGGCGGCGGGCGGCAGGTCCTGGAGGCGGAAGAAGACGCCCTTGCTGGTGCCGCCGCGCAGATAGGTAGCGGGGATTTTGATCTGGGGTAGGTGGGCCATGGTAAATAAATCCTATGACGAATGAAGCGTTAGCGGGGAAAGAGCCGATTTAGCCAGCGCACATCCCTTCCCGGTCGTTCCG
>SACH01000275.1 GCA_009928645.1 Gammaproteobacteria bacterium
CAGGGCCTTGCCGACGGCGTTGCTCTCGGGGAAGTCGCTCCCGGCAAAGAGGGCCTGGAACACCGGCAGGGTGAGGATGTGCTGGGCCAGCATCTCCACGGCCTCGGCGCGGCTGACGGCGGGATTAAGGGTGTCCTGGAGGCCCTTGAGGAAGCCGGCGAAGTCAGCGGCGATCTGGGGGTTGCTGTCGAGCAGGGCGGTGATGCGCCCAATCAGGCGATCGGCCACCAGGGCGATGCTCTTGGCCCACTCGCTCCAGTATTCGCGGTCGCCGAGTTTCTTGGGGATGGCGGCATAGACTGCTTCGCTGACGTCATCGATCGGCAGGGCCGGGAAGTCCAGCTCCAGGGTCTGGCCACCGTCGCCCTGGCCCTCCCCCGCGCCCCCCTTCTCGCCGGGATCGCCGATGACCTGGATCTTGCGGCGGAACTCAGCCTCGTCGACCAACGATTCGTCGTGGGCGCGCAGGGCCTTGAGGACCTTCCAGATGCCCTTGAACTGAGGGTCGTTGTCGATGTAGCTGTTGTAGTCGGCGACCTTAGAGGACGGGATACGGACCGGCAGAACAATGTACCCATACTTCTTGCTCGATGCCTTGCGCATGACCCGCCCGACCGACTGGACGATGTCGACGATGGATTCGCGGGTGTCGAAGAAGATCACGGCATCCAGGGCCGGGACGTCAATGCCCTCAGTAAGACAGCGGGCGTTCGAGAGGATGCGGCAGTTTCCCTCCCCGGGGTTGGCACGCAGCCAGTCCAGGGACTCCAGGCGTTGGCGGGCGTTCATGGCCCCGTCCACATGGCGGAGCTGGCACGCGACCATGGCGGCCGGTGCGGCGGCGTCATGTGTCCCCTGGTAGATCTCGGCCAGCCTGGCGAAGGTCTCGGTAGTGAGCTTGGAATCCTTGATCGTCTTGGAGAAGGCCACGGCACGGCGCATCGGCGCCGGGTCTTCGGTCGCCGCCTCCTGCTGGCCATCCTCATCGACCAGGACCAGCCCCTGCTTCGACAGGCCTTTCCAGCTACCGATGATCTTGGTGGCGAAATGGATGTTGATCGCCTTCTTATCACTCTCGGCCAGCTTGTACGCACTGTGGTAGGCATTGGCCAGTCCCGCCATGCGGCTTTCCTCGACGGCGACGATCAGGACCTTGTATTCCGCGAGCAAGTCCAGTTCGACGGCCTTGCCGAAGCCGAGCCGATAGAACTCGGGGCCGAAGATCTCCTCGTCGTCCATGGAAAACAGCACGGCCTCCTGCTCGCCGGCCTTGGTCTTGGAGGCCTCGGCGTAGATGCGTGGCGTAGCGGTCATGTAGAGCCGCTTGTGGCCCCGGACGATGTCGTTGTGATGGACTTTCAGGAAATCCGACAACTCCCCATCCTGTTTGGCGCGCCGGTTGCCCTTGACCGTTTTACCTTGGCTTTCGAGCCGTTCCGTGGCGCGCTGCCGCAAGAGGCGATCCTGTTCCGCGCTCAGGGCAATGCCCGTGGTCCGGTGCGCCTCGTCGCAGATGATCAGGTCGAAGTCGCCGAGACCCTGACGCTGGGCGTCAGCGACGACCTGGATGGACTGATAGGTCGAGAACACGACGAGACGCCGGTCCGCCGTGACGGCCTGGGCGGCGGCGGCCAGCTTGCGCGCATCCGTGGTCGCGGGATAGGCCAGGTCGTGCAAACGGAGGTCTTCCTCCTCCTTACCGACCTTGGTATCGGAACAGACCACCAGGGCATGAATGGGCGCGAGGGCCTCGGCGGTCCACTCGCGTAGGGTCTGGGAGACCAGGGAGATCGAGGGCGCCAGGAACAGGACGCGTCCGGCGTCGGGGACGACTTGTTCCATCAGGCGCAGGGAGGTGAAGGTTTTGCCAGTACCACATGCCTTGATGAGCTTGCCGCGATCGCTGGTCCGGAAGCCCGCGATCGCGCAGGTGATGGCCTCGTCCTGATGCGGCCGGGCTTGTTTCTTGGGTTTGAGCCGGATGTCCTGGAGGTGGGCCAGGCTGAACTGGCTCCAGTCAATAGGGCTCGTGGCCAGGTCCTTGAACCAGAGGCGCACCGTGGGGATGACCTGATCGGCCAGCGCATCCTCGGCGTGCTTGCTCCACCGGTCGGTGGTGCTGACGATCATCCGCCGGGCGAAGCGGCGCTCACCGTCGGTGGTGGCAAACTGCTTACCGGAGGCGGTGAAGAAGGAGTCGATGTCGGCCTTCTGCAGGCTGTGCGTCTCCAGGTAGAACTTGCACTGGATAGCCCAGTAGTCTCCGGTGGCGTGCTCCCGGGCCACGAGGTCGATCCCGACATCCGTCCCCCAGTGGTCAGGCCATTCGGCCCAGAGCCAGACATCGCTAAACAGGTCGGCGTACTGCGGATCGGTGACGAGATAGTTCGCCGTCAGGCGCTCGAAGAGGTCACCCAGATCCCGGTTCGAGGTGGCGGCCTCCCGAAACGTAGCAAGAACAGCATCCAAACCCGTGGGCGTCGCGCTAGACATCAGTGGCTCCAATGGCACGATCAGATTCCAGATAATTTAGCGTAAACAATAGAATATAGTTTTCGCGTCGCACTTAAGACCCGAGTGGGGGGCGTAACCCATGGATGCATCTCTGTATCTGATTCGGTCAGCCGGTCCACAGCGGCTGACTCACCGAGCCGGCATAGGATGCGATCCTGCGGAAGTGGGGCGATGTATGCCTCAGCCTTCGGCCGTCTTGGATGCATCGGCAGCAGCGGAAACCGATTCAGGATGACCCATGCTCCCGGGAGGGCGGCGAGATCCGCTACAGCCATCGTGACATCCTGGCCGCCGATACCGCACGGGACAAGGACGATATCCGCGGTTTTCGCGAGCACCTCCGCCACCCCAGGCCTGTTCCCGCCGCCATCGAGGACTGCGATCCCCCCCCCCGCAGCCGCCTTCACGCGCTCCAGAACGGCATAGAGGCGCCTCGGATCTCGCCCATCGAGATAGTGGTACGGCCTTCGGTGGTGCCTCTCCGGCTCTCGTGCGTCGGTATGGATCACAAGCGCAGGCTGGTCATGCAGCGCCGCCCCCAGCGCCAGGAGGTGGGCGATGGTGCTTTTCCCTGTTCCTCCCTTGCGTCCGAAAATCGCTACTACTTTCATTTAGTCATGGCTTGGTCTATCAACTCCCTGACCACCCTTGACACGTCGCACCGCTCTCCCGTCGCCAGAGTTCGTGTCGCGGCCTCTCGCACCGCCCAGTCGTGCTGTGCGGCCGTGAGGCGCACGCTCACGGGCCGGGCGCCTGGTGAGAGTGCGCGCGGGCGGCCGGACGGGGCGGGCGCGTAGCGATCCACCTGGGCCTGC
>SACH01000276.1 GCA_009928645.1 Gammaproteobacteria bacterium
GACCTTCGCCCGCTTTCTCCACGCCCAGAGCGCCCGCCGGGAACGGCCCTTCATCGACCTGGGCGTCTCGGGCATCGCCCGGGTCAACGCCGCCCGGGAACTGTTCGGCAGTGAGCAGGATGGCCACGTCCACTACGGCGGTCTGGAGCAGGCGTCAGGCGGCACCCTGCTCCTCGACGAGGTCGGCGACATGGATCTCAGCGTCCAGGCCCAGCTCCTCGGCGCCCTGGACACCGGGTCCTTCCTGCGCGTCGGCGGCACCGAACCGGTGACCATCGACGTGCGCCTCATCGCCGCCACCCAGCACAACCTGGAGGACGAGGTCCGCGCCGGGCGCTTCCGCGAGGACCTCTTCTACCACCTCAACGTGGTACCCCTCCATGTTCCGGCCCTGCGCGACCATAACGAGGACATCCCGGAACTGCTCAACTACTACGTCGACTACTTCGCCACCCACGAGAAGCTGCCCTACCGGCGTTTCAGCGTCGGCGCCCAGAATTACATGCGCAACTACCCCTGGCCGGGCAACGTGCGCGAGCTCAAGAACCTGGTGCAGCGGGTGCTGATCCTAGGCGCCGGCGACGAGGTCTCCCAGGACGAGGTGGAGTCCACTTTGGGGGCCACCAGCAGTACCCCGGCCCCCAATCTGGAGGGCCTCATGTCCTTCGATCAGCCCCTGCGCGAGGCCCGGGAACAGTTCGAGAAGACCTACCTCGAATACCAGTTAGAGAAGCATGGTGGCAACGTCAGCAAGATGGCCAAGGAGGCGGGTATGGAGCGCACTCACCTCTACCGCAAGCTCCGTTCCCTAGGCATCGAGATCAAGGAACGACGCTGATATGAAGATCATCATCCTCGGCGCCGGCCAGGTCGGCCGGTCCGTGGCCGCCAACCTCTCCGGCGAGGCCAACGACATCACGGTGGTGGACCAGAATCCCGCCCTGCTGCGTGAGCTTCAGGACCGCTTCGACCTCCGCACCATCCATGGTCACGGCGCCCATCCCGACGTCCTGCAGCGGGCCGGTGCGGAGGATGCCCATATCATCCTGGCGGTCACCAACAGCGATGAGACCAACATGATCGCCTGTCAGGTGGCCTACACCCTCTTCCACACGCCCACCCGCATCGCCCGGGTGCGGTCCCCGGGCTTTCTCGAGCACCCGGAACTCTTCGCCCCCGGGGCCCTGCCGATCAATGTCTGTATCAGCCCGGAACAACTGGTCACCCAATACATCCTGCGCCTGCTCCAGCATCCCGGCAGCCTCCAGGTCCTGGACTTCGCCGGTGGCCGAGTGCGACTGGTGGCGGTACGGGCTTACGAGGGTGGCCCCCTGGTAGGCCAGGCCCTGCGCACCCTCTACGACCACATGCCGGACATGGAGGCCCGGGTCGCGGCCATCTATCGCCAGGAGGGGGCCATCGAACCGACGGGTGACACCATCATCGAGGCCAACGACGAGGTCTTCTTCATCGCCGCGCCCAGTCACATCTCCGCCGTGATGAGCGAGCTGCAACGCCTGGAAAAGCCCTACAAGCGCCTGATCTTTGCCGGTGGCGGCAATATCGGCACCCGGCTGGCCCGCGCGACGGAGAACGACTTCCGGGTCAAGCTCATCGAGCGCGACCTTAACCGCAGCAAGCAGATCGCCGAGACCCTGGAGCGGACCATCGTCCTCCATGGCGACGCCGCGGACAAGAACCTGCTGCGGGAGGAGAACATCGAGGACACCGACGTCTTCTGCGCCGTCACCAACGACGACGAGGACAACATCCTCTCCGCCATGCTCGCCAAGCGCCTGGGGGCGCGCAAGGTCATGGCCCTCATCAACCGTCCGGCCTATGTGGAGCTGATGCAGAGCGGCGGCATCGACGTCGTCATCTCGCCGCAGCAGGCGACCATCGGCAGCCTGCTGAAACATGTGCGGCGGGGAGATGTCGTGGCCGTGCACTCCCTGCGGCGCGGGGTCGCCGAGGCCATCGAGGCCATCGCCCATGGTGACGCCCGCCTGAGCAAGGTCGTCGGCCGTCCCGTCGAGAAGATCAAGCTGCCGCCCGGCACCACCATCGGCGCCATCGTCCGCGGCGACAAGGTCCTCATGGCCCACCACGACACGGTCATCGCTGCCGAGGACCACGTCATCCTCTTCCTCCAGGACAAGCGCTGGGTGGCGGAGGTGGAGAAGATCTTCCAGGTCCCGGTGACCTTCCTGTGAGGGCCCGAGGCGGATCCTCCCGGGACGTCCTGGTCCCCGGTGGGTACCTGATGGCCCGTCGCGGGTGGCGGACGCGATCATGAGGCCCACCGCGGTCCAGAAGGTGCTGGGGCTGTTGCTGATGATCTTCAGCCTGACCATGCTGCCCCCGTTGGGGGTTTCCTATCACTACGCGGATGGCACGGCCGAGGCCTTCCTCACCGCCCTGGTCCTGCTCCTGGGCCTAGGCACCCTCATCTGGCTGCCGGTGGCGAAAAGCCGCGACGAGCTCAAGCTGCGGGATGGCTTCCTGGTGGTGGCCCTGTTCTGGAGCGTGCTGGGCCTGGCCGGGGCCCTGCCCTTCATCCTCGCCGCGGAACCCCACCTGTCCCTCACCGACGCCGCCTTCGAGTCCATCTCCGGCCTGACCACCACCGGGGCGACGGTCATCATCGGCCTGGACAAGCTGCCCCCCGCCATCCTCTACTACCGCCAGCAACTGCAATGGCTGGGGGGCATGGGCATCATCGTCCTGGCAGTGGCCATCCTGCCCATGCTCGGCATCGGCGGCATGCAGCTCTACCGGGCCGAGACCCCCGGGCCGGTCAAGGACAACAAGCTCACCCCACGCATCACCGAGACCGCCAAGGCCCTGTGGTACATCTATCTGGGGCTGACCATCGCCTGCGCCCTGGCCTATTGGCTGGCGGGCATGACCCCCTTCGATGCCATCGGCCATTCCTTCGCCACCGTGGCCATTGGCGGCTTCTCCACCCACGACGCCAGTATCGGCTATTTCAACAGCGACACCATCGAGCTGATCGCCGTGGTCTTCATGCTCCTCTCAGGGGTCAATTTCGCCCTGCACTTCCTGGCCTGGAATCGGCGCAGCCTGGTGGGCTATTGGCATGACAGCGAATTTCGTTTCTACCTGACCCTGATGGCCACCACGACCACCCTCGTCTGTCTCGGCCTCTATTTCACCGGCACCTATGCCGACTGGAGCGAGTCGTTCCTCCAAGGCCTCTTCCACACCGTCTCCATCGCCACTACTACCGGTTTCAGCACCGCCTCCTTCTATGACTGGCCGATCTTCCTCGGCATCCTGCTGATCTTCAGCAGCTTCGTTGG
>SACH01000277.1 GCA_009928645.1 Gammaproteobacteria bacterium
GACCTCACCGTCAACCCCCTCAAGGCCAAGCAGCTCACCAACATCCGCGCCGCCGGCTCCGACGAGAACATCCTCCTCACCCCGCCCATCCGCTTCAGCCTGGAACAGGCCTTGGAGTTCATCGAGCACGACGAGCTGGTGGAGATCACCCCAAAGGCCATCCGCATCCGCAAGCGTCACCTCAAGGAGCACGAGCGCAAGCGGGCCGGGCGGGAGTAGCCTGCTCCACGCCATCCGCCCTCAGTCAGGGGTCTGGACGCTTGTTTCATGCAGGAATCGCCACGCTCCCAGCAATGTAAAATATAATTGTGGTTAAGCGCCGAAAATCCCCATAAAGGAAATCATGCTTGCCGTCACTCCACAGGAGCAAGACGCCCTGACCCGGCTTGGTGACCGACTTCGCCGGCGCAGGTTGTTAGCCGGGGAACCCCAGAGCCGTGCCGCGAGCCGCATTGGCGTGTCCCTGCCAACCTTCCGCAAGCTGGAACAGGGGGACCCAACGGCTCAAATCGGCGCCTGGGTGCGGGCCCTGCGCTTGTACGGTGATCTGGGCGACCTGGAGCTTTTCTTGCCCGAATCCCTGTTCGACCGGGATCTCACTCGCCAGCGCGCCCCGCGGCGTCAGCCATGATCGCCCTCACCGTGTGGCGGCGCCGCGCGACCGGGGACAGCCTGCGCGCCGGCGAAATCCGCGTCGCCGATCCCGATCCCCGGCATGGGGGCCGGTTACAGGGTGAGTTTCGCTACGACCGGGGTTACCTGGAAGGCCCCCCCGCCCTGGCCCTGCCCTTGGACCCCATCCATCTCCCCCTCCAAGCGGCGATACACACCGCTGACCGCCCCCATGCTGGCATCCATGGCGTCTTCGAGGATTCACTGCCCGATGCCTGGGGCCGGGGCCTGCTGATCCGCCGCCATCGGTTGCCAAGATCTCACCAGGACCCCGCCCACCTGTTACTGTACCTGGGGCACAACGGTCTCGGTGCCCTGGCTTATGGCCGTGACGATGCCCCGCCGCCAGCCTCCTCCCCACCCATTCATGACACCCTCGCCCTGATCGAGGCCGCCGAGCGGTATGACCGCAACCCGGCGGAACTCGGGGACGCGGAATTGGCCGCCCTGTTTCGTGCGGCAAGTTCGCCTGGCGGGGCCAGACCCAAGTTGCTGGTCGAACACCAGGGGAGAAGTTGCATCGCCAAACTCGGCTCCAGCCGCGACCAGGTCGACATGGTGCGGGTAGAGGCGGCCTGTCTCACCCTGGCGGTGACCGCCGGACTGGAGGTGCCGCACTTTCGAGAGGTCGAGTTTGGCCGCCATCCCGCCTTGCTGATCGAGCGCTTCGATGTCCAGGGGGTGCAAGGGCGCCACCACATGCTGAGCATGCAAACCCTGTTGGGGGCGGATGACTGGTACCACCTCGGCTACGCGGACCTCGCCGACCTGGTCCGGCGTCTGTCCGATCGGCCGGAGATGGACCTCCCGGCCCTCTACCGGCAGATGGTCTTCAATGCCTTCATCGGCAATACCGACGACCATCTCAAGAACTTCTGCCTGCTGCACCGGGGGGATGGCTGGTGCCTGTCCCCGGCCTACGACCTCACCCCCGACGAGCCCCAGCGAGGTGAGCATGTGCTGCACTTCGGCCCAGCGGGGTATGAGCCCACCGGCACCGCCTTGGCGGATCTGGCCGGCGCCTTTGGCCTATCTCCCCGCAAGTCACGCCTGATCCGCGACCAGGTGACCACCGCCATGGCCGGCTGGCGGGAAACCTTTCTGAACTGCGGGGTAAGCCAGGGGGACCTGGAGCGTCTGGCGCCGGATATCGAACTGCGCCGGAAGCAATGCACGGCAAGCACGCCGGGATAAGGCCTCCCGAACCATCAAGACGCAGAAGGGAAGGTTCAGATACCCCCTCACCCCATGAGGGTCTGGTAATCGCTGGCGAACAGGGCGGCCTGGCCGCCGGTATGCCAGAACAGCACCCGCGCCGACGGGTCGAAAAAGCCCTTGCGGACTAGATCGATCAGGCCCGCCGCGGCGCGGCCGGTGTAGACCGGATCGAGCAGGACGCCCTCCTGGCGGGCGAAGAGGCCGATGGCCTCCCGCTCGGCGGCCGTCAGCACGCCATAGCCGGCGGCACAGTAGTCGTCGTTGACCAGGACATCCCCGGTGGTGAAGTTGATCCGCGGTCCCAGCTTCTCGCTGGCGGCGCTGGCTAGGGCGGCGACCTCCCGCCGGACCCAGGCCGCCGGGTGGTCGTTGCTGATGCCGAGCACCTGGCCCCCATACCCGAAGACGCGCTGCCCCAGGACCAGGCCGGCATGGGTGCCGCTGCTGGAGGTGCAGAACACCATCCAGTCGAAGTCACCCCCCGCGACCGGCACCTGTTGCGCCAGGACCTCCTCCACGCCAAAACAATAACCCAGTGCCCCCGTGGGGCTGCTGCCGCCCACCGGGATGACGTAGGGCGCCCGGCCCTGGGCCGCCAGTTCCTCGCCGGTGCGGCGCAGGACCCGGTCCCGGTCGGCACGGTCGGCCACCGGGACGATGTCCGCCCCCAGGAGGTGGTCAAGCAACAGGTTGCCGGTCGCCGCCGCGGGCTCGGGGCCGGCCAGGACCAGGGTGCAGTCCAGACCGAAACGGGCGGCGGCGGCCGCCGTCTGGCGACAATGATTGGATTGCCAGGCCCCCGCGGTCACCAGGGTACGCGCCCCCAGGGCTTGGGCCTCCGCGACCAGGAACTCCAGCTTGCGGGTCTTGTTGCCCCCCAGGGCCAGGCCGGTCTGGTCGTCGCGTTTGATGAAGAGCCGGGGCCCACCCAGGGCCGCCGACAGGCGCGGCAGGGGCTCGACGGGCGTAGGCAGATGGGCGAAACGCAGACGGGGGATGGTCATTGGTTAATACCCAACTTGGCAATACTCAACAGACTTGAATTGTCGGCCTCAGCGCGGAGGCCGCCAGTATCGCAATAACCACTGGTTTTTCCAGTCGGACCCCGCACAGGCGATTCCAGCCGAGCCTTGGCCTCACTGAAGGCGATGAGGGTGGCGGACCAATGACGCCAAAGCGATTTACCGGGACCGCGCGGCGACCGCCAACTGCATGAGCGGCCGGGCCCGCAACCAGGGATCAGGTTACCCGGCCACCAAAAACTCCCGGACCTCCTCGTGGAAGCGCACCGGCCACTCCACCATGGGCAGATGGCCGCAGTCCCGGAAGGACACCTGCCGGCAGTCGCTCAGGCGCTGGGACAAGGCCGCGACGGCGGACAAGGGGGCGATGGGATCGCGATCCCCGCTGAGCACCAGCACCGGGGCGC
>SACH01000278.1 GCA_009928645.1 Gammaproteobacteria bacterium
CAGGACGACATTGAGCAGCGGCGCCGTGGGGTCATTCGCCCACCGGGGATAAGTGGGGACATCCGCCTCGCGCAGAAAGATCCCGACGCCGATGACGTCACGCTGGGGATGTTCCTCGCCATAGAGCCCGATCTTGGTCAAGAGATTGTACCAAGCCCGCTCCGCGCGCTGGCCTTGGAATTCGAGCACATAGACCGGCCCCGGGTGCCCCTCGGGCTCGAAGAGACCATCGAGGCGCCGCTCCAGACTCTTGAGAGTCAGGGAGGAGAAACGGTAGGGACCGGGCAGCTCATAGCCGCCGGTGAGCACCCGAAAAGCCTCCGCGCCAGCGGAGAGGAAGAGATAGATGGGGTGGTCGGTCTTCATCGCGCGCCGTGCTTGGGGTGAGAGAGAGGTCAATAGCCGTTGATGAGTGATGAGGGCCGTGAGGGATGCTAACAGGGGGTGATGCCGACCGACGGTCATGCTCGCCGTTGCTGATGCTGATGATGCCGATGCTGATGATGCTGATGCCGATGCTGATGATGCTGATGCCGATGCTGATGCTGATGATGCCGATGCTGATGCCGATGCTGATGATGCTGATGCCGATGCCGATGATGCTGATGCTGATGCTGATGCTGATGATGCTGATGCTGATGCTGATGCTGATGCTGATGCTGACCAGAAGTATAGGACTCCGACCCGGTGATCGTTGGCCGTGCGGCGTCATCGAGTGCCCAAAAAACCAAAAACCTGGCCATGGCCAGGTTCTGGTGGGGGTGATCCGGGTTCTGGTGGGGGTGATCCGTCGTCCCGGCCGGGAAGCCGGGACCCAGGCCAGGGACGGTAGGGCTGGGTTCAGTATCGGCGCCCCGGGTGACGGCGGCGTTACCTTCCATGGCACTGGATTCCAGCTTCCCGGCCGGAATGACGAGGGAAACGGCGACGTGGCATTCCCTCATCGGCGGTGCTCAAGCCGCCGGTGGGGCGCCGCCGCCGGTGGCTGACGCCGCCGCCCCGCCCTCAAGCGGCCAGCATCTCGTCCAGGGTCTTGGCGGTGAGCACGCGCTCGGACCAGCGCAGCAGGGTCTCGGCATCGGCCGCTTCGATCCGCTGATAGACGGCGGCGGGCAGCTCGCCAAAGCGCAGGCGGAGCTGGGCGGTCAGGATCCGCGCTTCCCCACGCTGCATCCCTTGCTGCATGCCTTGCTGCATGCCTTGCTGCATCCCTTGCTGCATGCCCTCCTCTCGGCCTTTCTCCAGAAAACGCTGGGCAAAACCGCTCATGGTGGCCACCTCATGCGGGTACAGTTGGGTGTAAAGCTGGCGTTCATTGTGGATACCACCCGTCCGTCGTGGAGGTGCAGGCGTGGGCCATCGGTGTTGAAGAGGCGCGCCACCTTGATGCGCAGCCCGTGCTGGCGGCGATAGTCGAAGCTTCGATTCGCGGCGCAGGGCAGGCCTTCGTCAAATTTCAAGCCCCAGGAGCGGAGGCACGCTGTTCAATGTTTCACTTCCCTGAGCATGACCTGACGCAGCAATTCATTAACGCGGGCCTGATAATCCCGGCCTTGCGCCTTCAACCAAGCCACCACATCCGCATCAACCTGCAACGTGATCTGCTCCTTGGCGGGATGGAAAAAGTGACCTACTTTAGCCCCCTGCCACTGCCCGGCGGTCGTCGGTGGCAGATCGGAGTAGTCAATTTCGTCATCCGGCATGGCATGCAGTGCTTCAAGTTCTTGCAGCTGATCCAGCGTCAGCTCGGTATTAGGTACCTTGCTCATAAATCCTCCGTTCTGACCTGTCTGCTTTTCGCGCCGAGACGATGCGGATGATTTCCTCACCCTCGGCTTCAGTGAACGTGTGCGCGACCATCAGCAGTGTAACTCCACCCACCATTCCTAGCGTTTGCCAACGACGCTCACCATTTTCGACCCGATCGTGACGTGAAAGATGCAGTGGATCATCAAACACATGCTGAGCTACTTCAAAACTCAGTCGGTGTTTACGTTGGTTAATACGGTTCTTGATAGGGTCCCAAGTGATCTTCACCGGCTGTCATCCGTCGTGTCTCATGCGTAGCGGTCTGCGAACGGGCGTCAAAGGGAGGCAGCGTAACAGAACGTTGAGCCCCCCACCGCCATCTTCAGTTACGTCCGTAGGGCCGGACAAGATCTCGTCCGCAACCAGACTCAACATCCACCCCCAGGGTTTGCCCCCCAGGCCGATACCCGCCGGCAGCAAGGCCAGGGCCACCAGGATGACCAGCGCCCGCCGGGTGCTATGGAAATACCGCGCGAGGCAATGCTGGCGAGGAGACCGGCGAAACCCAGGTGGCCGTCATCTCGGGGGGCCGGCGAGCTGGGCCGCCTCCGCCATGGGCTGGGGGCGAGCTGGGGGTAGATGCAGGAGGCGCCGAGGAACAGCAGCTTCTGCACGCCGAGCTGATGGGCAGCGTGGAAGAGGTTGGCCTCGATCAGCAGGTTCTAGTAGATGAAGTCGGTCGGGTAGCGGTGGTTGGCGAGGATGCCGCCCACCCGGGCGGCGGCCAGGTAGACTTGGTCGATGGGCTGACGGGCGAAGAAGTCATTGACCACCGCCTGGTCGAGGAGGTCCAGTTCGGCGTAGCTGGCTGGTGCGCAGGGTCGTGACTCATGGGAGCGCCAGACACCAAGGCGCAAAAACCTCGCCCGGTTGCAGGGGCGACTCGATCAATCGCAGTGAAGACCGGCAGCGCCTGGCTGCCATGAAGCCAGTTAGAGAGGTGACCGCAAAGCAGCTTTCCCTGCCCGGGATTCCGGCTTCCCGGCCGGAATGACGGCGAGGGGACTGAAGCGCCCCGCCCTCAGGCCGCGCCGCCCACCCGCCCCCGCGGCGGACTCACCAGCCCCATCAGCGCCCGAATTCGCTCCCGCGGCTCGGCCAGCCCCAGCAGCGCCGCCACCCCCGGATCCGGGGCGGGCGTCCCTCCGGCCTCCGCCTCCCGCCGCACCGCCCCTCCGGTCGCCGCCGCCCGCCGCATCGTCCCCGCAGGGGCCGCCTCCCCTGGCCCGCCCAGTGCGCTGTCCGCCTCCCCTGGCCCGCCTGGCGCGCCGTCCACCTCCCCTGGCCCGCCCGGCACGCCGGCCGCCTCCCCGCACCCGCCCGGCGCGCCGGCCGCCAGCGCCGCCAAGTGGCGCCGCAAGCCCTCGACCAAGGCGGCATCAAACGGCACCGGCACCGTGCCAAAGCCCACCAATTGCGCCACGCCCCGGGTCGAGCGCACCGGGCCAAAGTTGTCCACCCCGGCCTGCAAGCGGATGAACAGGTAATCCGGAAACAGCGCCTGTTCCAC
>SACH01000057.1 GCA_009928645.1 Gammaproteobacteria bacterium
CTGGCAACCAATTCCCCGCCACTGCGACGCCCATACGTGGGCGCCCCATTTTTCCGAGCCGGGGTCACATTGAAATCCTGGAGATCAGGAGATCTGACCATGGACCTGGCCGACGAGCAACGCGCCTGGGTCGAGCGTTGCGCGTCCCTGCTGGCCCAGGTGGACGACGACGGCATCCTTTGCATCCCGCCGGTGCGGGGCGAGGCCTCGGCGGCCGATAGTTTGCTGAAGCTGCTCGCGGCCGCCTACGGCGAGGCCTGGTCCAATGAAACCCTGTCCGCGCTGCTGCGCGGCGTCGATCATGGCGGCAAGACCCTCGAGTCCTGGCTGCGCGACAAGTTTTTCGCCCAGCACTGCCGGCTGTTCCAGCAGCGCCCCTTCATCTGGCACCTCTGGGACGGCCTGCGTGATGGTTTCGCGGCTCTGGTCAACTACCACCGGCTCGACCGCCAGAACCTGGAGCGGCTGATCTACACCTATCTCGGCGACTGGATCCGCACCCAGGAGCGCGCCGCCGCCGAGGGACGCCAGGGCGCCGATGAGCGCCTGGCTGCCGCCAAGGCCCTCAAGACCAGGCTGGAGGCCATCCTGGAGGGCGAGGCGCCCCTCGACATTTTCGTGCGCTGGAAGCCCATTGACCGGCAGCCCATCGGCTGGGAGCCCGACCTGAACGATGGGGTGCGCCTGAACATCCGCCCCTTCATGCTCGCCGGCGACGTCGGCCGGAAGGGCGCCGGGGTGCTGCGTGACAAGCCCAACATCAAGTGGGAGAAGGATCGCGGCAAGGACGTCGAGAGCGCGCCCTGGTTCCCGCTGTTCAAGGGGGAGCGCATCAACGATCATCACCTGACCCTGGCCGAGAAGCGGGTGGCCAGAGGGGCACCGAGCTATCCGGCCGCCGGCCGGAGCTGGTCAACAGGGGCGGGGCGGTGAAGCTGACGCTCTTTTCGGCCCATGCTGGCGGCGCACCGACCTGGTCGGGCCTTTCTGGCCCCGGCGAATGTCCATCGAGTCCGCCGCCGCGACCCCTCGGCGAGATCACTGTACAGACTTCCGAGAGCACGCCATACTTGTACTTTATTTAGAACAAGTCAGGCGTGCCGCCATGCAAACCATCTCCTTCTCCGATGCTCGCAATCAACTGAAGCACGTGCTTGATCGCGTTGCCGCCGACGCGGATTACACGGTTATCACCCGTCGTGATGCCGAAGACGCCGTTGTCATGTCCCTCGACAGCTTCAACAGCCTGATGGAGACGGTGCACCTACTTCGCTCTCCGGCCAACGCTGAGCATCTCGCCCGCTCCATTGCCCAATACCGACAGGGGCTGACGTCCCAGCACCCGCTGGCACATGACAACTAGAACGCTCGCCTGGACCCAAGAGGCCTGGGACGATTATGTCTACTGGCAAACCCAGGACCGCAAGACCCTGAAGCGCATCAACACCCTGATCGCCGACGCACTGCGGACACCGTTCGCCGGTATTGGCAAGCCCGAAGCCCTGCGGGAAAACCTGAGCGGTTTGTGGTCGCGTCGCATCGACCAGACGAATCGCTTGGTCTACGCTGTCGACGACGAGCAGGTCACCATCATTTCTTGCCGTTATCACTACTGACTTGACCGACAAAGAGACCTGGACAGCGTAACGCCGTTACCCATGACCGCTAGCGTCCTCGACCGCATCCTCGAATCCCTGCGGGCGGCTGCCAACATCAGCCGTACCTACCAGGCGCGGCCCGCCGCCGTGCTCTGGACCGATCACGAGGGTCAGTGGCGGGGCGTCGCGGCGCGGCTGCGGGGCCTGCTGCCCGAACTGCTGACCCTGGGGGACTTCGCGCCGGAGGAGCGCCGTGGTCCCGCCATCTGGATCAAGTGCATGCTCGCCAGGACCCTCGACGAAGCCGACTGGCCGGCGGGCGTGGTGCCCATCCTCTACCTGCCCGGCGTGTCGCGGGCGGACCTGCGCGCCATCGAGACCTGTCCCCGGGAATTGCAGCCGCTGGCCGAGTTGCAATATCGCGGCCTGTATTGGAGCCAGCTCAACGGCCGGGACTGGACGGTCAACGCCTTCCTCGCCAGCAGCCGCGGCGGGCTCGCCCTCGATGTCGCCGCCGACCAGGCGACCCAGCGCGCCCTGCTGCGGGCGCTGGACCTGTTGCTGGACACCCCGCTGGAGGACCTCAGGGGCCGGCGCCTGGAGGCGACGGACTTTGATGCCCTGCTGAGCGCCGACCCGGTCCGCGACCTGCTGACCTGGATGAACGACCCCGAGGGGACCGTCGCCGCGTGGCAGGGCGCCCGCTGGGACGCCTTCCGCAGCCGTTGTCAGGCGGACTGGAAGCTCGATCCCGAGGCCGACGGCGTCCTGGTCGCCGCGGAGCGGATCAGCGCGGGCCGCCCGGAGTGGGCACTGGTCTGGGAGCGTTATCGGGTCGGCTGGCGGGCCTTCCCACGGGTGATCGAGCGGCTGAAGCTCGCGTCGCCGCCGCGCCGGGATCTGTTTACCGATCTCAGCCGCTATCCAGGGGTCAACGCCGAGGCGGAGGACAGGCTCAGGTCCGGTCTGGCCGCGCTGGCGGGTCTCGAAGCAAGCGAGGAGGCATCGAAGCTCATGGCCCTCGAACAAGCCCATGGGCCGCGCCGCCAATGGCTGTGGGCGGAGATGGGCCAGGCGCCGCTGGCCCTGGCCCTGGAGCCACTGACCAGGTTGGCGGCGCTGGCCGCCAGACCCTTTGGTGGGTTGCGCCTGGAGGACATGGCGGGCGCCTACCGGGACGAGTTCTGGCGGGTGGACGCCGCGGCGCGGGAGGTACCGGGACGAGTTCTGGCGGGTGGACGCCGCGGCGCGGGAGGCGCTTGCCCGGGTGCGGACCCAGGCCGACACCCAGGCCCTGAGCGCGGCGCTCGGTGCCCTCTACGTGCCCTGGCTGGATGAGGCCAACCGACGCTTTCAGGACCTGGTGCGCCAGGACGGTTATCCGGGCGCCCGGGTGGTCAGGGAGCCGGACGAGGCCTACCAGGGCGGTGGCGAGTGCTGGTTGTTCGTCGATGGTCTGCGCTACGACGTCGCCCAGGACCTTGCCGCCCTGCTGAAAAATCAGGGGCTGGAGGTGAGCGTCGCGGCCGCTTGGGCGACGGTACCCACGGTGACTGCCTCGGGCAAGGTCGCCTGCTCGCCGGTCGCGCACCTGGCCCAGGGACGCGACACGGACCAGGACTTCGTGCCCAGCCACGGCACCCTGGACAAGCCGCTCAACACGGCCGTGCTGCGCAAGGCGCTCAAGGACGCGGGCTGGCAGGTCCTCGGCGGCGGCGAGCCCGGCGATCCGGCGGGGCGGGGCTGGATGGAGACGGGCGATCTGGACCACTATGGTCATGAACACGGACTGCGCCTGGCCCGGGAAATACCGGTGATCCTGGACGCCCTCGTCGAGCAGGTCCGTGTCCTGATCGATGCCGGCTGGCAGCGGCTGCGCCTCGTCACCGACCACGGCTGGCTCCTGGTGCCGGGGGGCCTGCCGAAGACCGAGCTGGCGAAATTTCTCACCGCCACCCGCTGGGGCCGTTGCGCCGCCCTGACCGCTACCGCCCAGCCGACGGAGCTGACCCTGACCTGGAGCTGGTGCCCGGCGGTGCGCATCGCCATGGCGCCAGGCATTGCGAGCTTCATCGCCGGCAAGGTCTACGACCACGGGGGGCTGAGCCTGCAGGAGAGCCTCATCCCCGTGGTGACCGTCACGCGCCCGGCGGGTATCACGGACCAGGTGACCGTGGCGGTCGCGGCGATCCGCTGGACCGGGCTACGCTGTCGCGTGACCGTCGCGGGCGCGCGGGCGGGCTACACGGCGGACTTACGGCAGAAGGCCAATGACCCGCGAACCAGCCAGGCCGGGGGCGGCAAGCCGCTCAAGGACGATAAGGCGTCGCTGGTGATCGAGGACGAAACGCTGGAGGGTGAGGCGATTTCGCTGGTCATCCTCAATGAGATGGGTCAGGCCGTCGCGCGGGTGGCGACGGTGATCGGTGGAGCCTGAAGCGAT
This sequence comes from Gammaproteobacteria bacterium, assembly GCA_009928645.1. Classification (GTDB taxonomy): domain Bacteria; phylum Pseudomonadota; class Gammaproteobacteria; order Chromatiales; family Chromatiaceae; genus M0108. The sequence goes on from SACH01000057.1 coordinate 4,042, forward strand.
GCAGCTAGACGATTTGGACCGCAAGGCCGCCGAACGCTTCGAGGGCTATCTGGTGCGCAAGGACCTGGTACGGCAATTCAGCCGCCAGTTTCCGGTGCCGACCTATGTGGTGGAGTTCCTGCTCGGCCGCTACTGCGCCACCATCGACGAGGAGGAAATCAACGAGGGGCTGGACATCGTCCAGCGCCAGCTCGCCTCCCGCACCGTCAAGGCCGGGGAGCAGGAGCTGTTCAAGGCCCGCACCCGGGAGGAGGGGACGGTCAAGCTCATCGACCTGATCAGCGCGCGCCTGGATGCGAAAACGGATGCCTATCTCGCCCACCTGCCGAGCCTGCAACTCAAGGACGTTCGTATCACGCCGGAGAGGGTGCGGGAACACGAGCGGCTGCTGACCGGGGGCTTCTACGCCGAGGTCACCCTGAGCTATGACGCCGCCATCGCCCAGGAGTTGCACGGCCGTCCCTTCGGTATCGACGCCCTGCGGGCCATCCAGCTCTCCAAGCGGGATGTGCTCGAGGTGCTTGCTGAAAAAACCCCCCGAGGCGGTCTGGTCGTCATCGGCGAGCTCAACCTGGGCGGCTCCATCGAGCCGATCAACAACGCCGTCACCCTGGTTGAGATGGCTATCGAGAAAGGCGCCCAGGTCGTGCTCATGCCGGTCTCCAGCCGCCGGCAGCTCTTCGACCTGTCCGACGACATGGCGACGAAGGTCGATATCCAGTTTTACCAGGATGCCAGGGATGCGTTGTTGAAGGCGCTGGTGGAATAGCCGCCCTTCTGGGTACTCTGACCTGGCAAACAGGCCGCGCCTCCGTGCCGACGGGGCCAGAGTCCCCTAAGCTAGAGTCCCCTAACTCTCATGAGCCGGCAGGACAAGGAAATGATAATGAAAGATATTCCCGTGACTTTCACGCTAACTAGGCGCCGGGAAGGGCCCCCAGGCCGGCTCGGCCTCGGGCTTGCCGAGAAAGTAGCCCTGGGCATGGTCCACGCCCAATTCATTCAGCACGCGATAAATCGCCTCGTTCTCGACGAATTCCGCCGTCACCCGCTTGCCCATCCCATGGGCCATGTCGGTGATGGCCTTGACGAAAATCCGATCCTCGCGGTTGTGCGCCAGATCCCAGATGAAGGCGCCGTCGATCTTCACCTCGGCCACCGGGAGCTGGCGTAGATAGGCATAGGAGGCATAGCCGCTGCCGAAATCATCCAGGGCGAAGCGGCAGCCCAGGCGCTGAATGCTGCCCATGAGTTCGGTCGCCTGGACGAGGCTGTTCACCGCGGCGGTCTCGGTCACCTCGAAGATCAAACGACTGGGATCAATCGGGTGCTCCCCCAGCAAGCGCTCGACGTCCGCCAGCAGGGCCGGGTCGTCCAGGGCGCGGCCGGAGAGGTTGATCGACAGGCGCAACCGCAGGTCCCGCGCCAGGCGTTGGATGGCCTGGGCCATGACCCAATGATCGATGGCCAGGATCTGGCCGGGTTTTTCCGCCACGGGGATGAACCGTTCGGGATGGACCAGATTGCCGCCCGGGTCCCGGAGTCGGAGCAGGACTTCCCAGTGATGGATGGTGCCGGTCGCGATGGCGACGATCGGCTGAAAATAAAGCTGGAAGCGATCCGCGCGCAGCCCCTCGCTAATCTTGTCGCGCCAGGTGACCCGGGCATCCACCAATTCCCGGGCCTTGTCCTCGGGCGCAAAGCACTGGCTCCGCCCCGTCCCCTTCTCCTTGCCCTGGAACATGGCGATGTCGGCATTCGCCAGGAGTTCCGAAGGCGCCTGTCCCTGGTCCGGGAAGATCGCGATGCCGACGGTGGCGGTCACCCGATGGATGCGCGTCCGCTCCCGGACCTCGATGCCGCGGATCGCCCGCTGCAGGCGCTCGGCGCAGGCCTGCGCCTCCGCCTTACCGCACTCCGGGAGGACCAAGGCGAATTCATCGCCGCCCAGGCGGGCGAAGAGGTCGCTGGGACGGATCAGTTGGGTCAACTGATCGGCAATCCGCCGGAGCATGACATCGCCGATCTGGTGGCCACTCAGGTCATTGATGTCCTTGAATTGGTCCAGATCCAGAAACAGGACGGCGCCCTGGTGACCGTAACGCTGGGCCTGATCGAGGATGCACTGGAAGTCCTCGTTGAAACGCCGCCGGTTGTGCAGTCCGGTCAGCGGGTCATGATCGGCGAGCCAGACCAGGCGCGACTCGGCCTCCTCGCGGTCGTGCTGGAGTTGCTCCATGCGATCGGTGAGGGCCTGGGCGGTTTGACTGAGTTGGTCGAGTTCGTCGCTGGGCGTGAGCCGGCCACCGACCTGGGGCAGGATCTGCCGCAATTCCGCATAGCGACTCTCCGCCAGCAAGGGCAGGGCGGTGGCGACGCGGCGTAGCCGCCGCACGGCAAACTGGCCCAGCCACAGCAGCAGGGAGCCTACGACCCTGAGCATTTCCGCCTCATCGGCGACAGGAATCGGGGCCTGACCCGTGCCGGAGAAGACCTGCCGATCCCAGATGCTACGCAACTGATAGGGAAACAAGCCCAGTACCTGCTTGGCGAAGGCCCGGTGCAGTTCATGATCATCGGCGAGGACGAAGACCTTCACCCGCTCCACCCACCTGGCCAAGGGCCAGGGAGCGTCGGTCACCGGATGAGCGGATAAGTCTCATAAATCAAAAGGTTATGAAGATTAATCGACCTGTTCCGCAAGCTAGCCGGTGCCCTTGTGCCTGTCTTCAGTGACGGAGTCGCCGGTGATAGGCTCCAAGGGCTTCAAGTTATCCTCTTGTCATACCCGCCGTGGGCCCACGGGTTGGTTTGACCTTTTTCGGGTCAGCAATCGGGGCGAAGGGTGTCAGGGCGCTGGGTTGTCATGGCTGGTTTAGGGGCTGATGTCCAGGTTTGACAATCCTGTTGCTGGCCATACTGTGCCGGCATTAGAGGGAATAGTCGCGGCGATGAACTCTTGCAGGCTATTAGATAAAGCCCTTGAGGATGGCTTGAGTTTCGTGCGCCGGTAGCCGTGGCCCATAGCTGGCCACCAGCTTGGCCGAGGCCGCGGCGGCAAGGTTGCCGGCGGCGCGGTGGTCCCAGCCCTGGGTCAGGCCGTAAAGAAAGGCGCCGGCGAACATATCCCCGGCGCCGACCGTGTCCACCGCCTGGGTCTTGACCGGGGGGATCTCGATCAGCTCCTGGCCATCGAAGACCAGGGCGCCCTTGGGCCCGAGGGTGATGGCGAACTCGCGGCTCAGGGTCTTGAGAAAGTCGATGGCGGCGTGGAGATCGTCGCTGCGGGCCATGCCCTTGGCCTCGGACTCATTGGCGAAGACCAGGTCCACGCCGGGGCCGATCATCTCCAGGATGCCGGGCTTGAAGTGGGCGACCATGTTGGGGTCGGAGAGAGACAGGGCGGTCCGCACCCCGGCGGCCTGGGCGATATCGCGGCCCTCGATGGCGGCGACCCGGGCGCCGGGGGTGGTCACCAGATAGCCTTCCATGTAGTAGTAATCGGCGGCGCGCACGGCGGCGGGGACCAGTTCCCGGTCGGTGAATTCGCCGCTAATGCCGAGGAAGGTGAGCATGGTGCGGTCCGAGTCCGGGGTCACCAGCACCACGCAGCGCCCAGTGTGGCCGTCCTCCCGCTCGCCATGGCGGTTGGTGGCGACACCGTTGGCGATCAGGTCGTCCAGGTAGAAGTGGCCGAGGTGGTCATTGGCTACCTTACAAGAATAGAAGGCGCGCCCGCCCAACTGGCTGACGGCGATGATGGAATTGGCGGCGGACCCGCCGGAGCCCCGCTCGTGGGGCCGGTCAGCCAAGTGCTCCATGATGGCGAGTTGCTGGGCCTCGTCCACCAGGGTCATGACGCCCTTGTCGATGCCCAGGGCTTCAAGATCCTCGTGTTCCACCTCGTATTCCATGTCCACCAGGGCATTGCCGATGCCGTAAACGTGATAGCGCTCCATAGGTTGTCCAGGTCCGGTTGGGTAAGAAAGGGGCGCATTTTAGCCTTGCCCGTGGGGGTCGGGATAGGCTCTCTCATCCCGACCGTCAGTCCACCTCTCCCCGACCCTCTCCCCGACCCCCCGTCGGAGGGGACTCAACACGAGGGGCCAAAAATCGGTGCCATAAAAAAAGCCCCGCCCGGGACTCCCGGGCGGGGCTGATGGGGGGCAGGCATCAGTTGCCGTGAATCTGATCGGCGTTGCTGACCTGGACTTCGATTACGGCCTCTTGGGGCTGGTTGAGGGCCTGCTGGTCATCCTGCGAGACCGAGACCCCGGCGGAGATTCCACCAACCACAAGCGCGACAGCAGCGATAGCACCTAACATTTTTTGTCTCCCGATGGGGTGTTGGTTCAGATTGATGATTAGTATATTAGCATTTCCTGATTAAGCAAGTTACAAGATGTATCGGTTTGTAACATGGACCCTCCACTGGGGACTTCCCTGGGCGTGCGCCGGGGTATTCGTTTAGATCTCTCACGCCCCAGGAGGGCTTCGGCGGCACCTGCCACCGATTCTCTTACTCACTCCCATGGCGGGGGAGGACTGGGAAGAGGGGGGTCTGAACGGTTACATTCCGGGAGCCTTGACTGAGGCCTCCGCGCGCAGGAAGGGCTTCCCGAGTGTCCTGGCCAGGGCGGCAGGCTGGTCTGCTACCATTGATATAACGCAATGACCCGTGCCCCTTTCGTCCACCTGGAGATCTTGACCATGCCTTATCCCCTGAAGATCGGCGCCGCCCTCATGGCCGCCGTGCTCACCGTCGGTTGCGCCACTGATGAATACGGCAACCGCCGGCCCATGACCGAGACCGAGAAGGGTGTCGGCATCGGCACCCTCTCCGGCGCGGCCATCGGCGCCCTGGCGACCCGTAACTCCGCCCAGGGGGCGGTCATCGGCGCCATCGGCGGGGCCCTGGTCGGGGGGCTGATCGGCAATTACATGGAACAGCAACAGCGCGACTTTCAGAAGGCCCTGGCCACCGAGATCGCCCTCGGCCAGATCCGCGTGGAGCGCATCAGTGAGGGCGAGTTGCTGGTGGGCATGACCGGCGAGACGGCCTTCGAGGTTGATTCCGATGTCATTAAGCCCGGCTTCTACTCGACCATGGACAAGATCGCCAGCATCGTCAACCGCTACGGCAAGACCCGGCTGGACATCGCCGGCCATACCGACAGCACAGGTTCCCGCGCCCACAACATGCAGCTTTCGGATCGCCGGGCGGACTCAGTCCAGAACTATTTCCTCGCCTCCGGCGTCTACCCGCCGCGCATGCAGACCCGGGGCTATGGGCCTGACTATCCCATCGCCTCCAACGACACGCCCGAGGGCCGGCGCCTGAACCGGCGGGTGGATATCACCCTGATCTATCAGGAAACCCCGCAAGGCTGATGGCGTGGCTGGTCAATCCGGCGTGACAGGCTACCCTTATGATCGCCGCCAACCACCTGGCCAAAGCCTGGAGGGCACTGGCCTCGGTATCTTTGCTACATTGGGTAAATACCTATGAAAGCAGCCAGGGTCAGTGCTCTGCCTGACAGCTCTATTGAAGCGGGTACCGCCAGTACCCCTGAGGACCCTGTCATGAACGTCCCCCTTGCCCTCCGCCCCATGACCCGTTCCGAGTTGGATCTACTTGTCGACTGGGCCGCCCAGGAAGGATGGAACCCCGGGCGCCAGGATGCCGAGTTGTTCTGGGCCACGGACCCCGATGCCTTTATCGCCGCGGACCTGGACGGCGAGCTGATCGGCGGCGGGGCCATCACCGCCTATGGCGACGCCTTTGGTTTCATGGGCTTCTTCATCGTGCGCCCACCCTTTCGCGGCCAGGGGCTGGGCAACGCCCTCTGGCACGCCCGTCGGGAGCGGCTGATTGCTCGGTTGCGTCCGGGGGCGACCATTGGCCTGGATGGCGTTTTCGCCATGCAGGCCTATTACGCCAAGGGCGGCTTTGTCTTTTCCCATCGCGACATCCGTTTTCGCGCCGAGATTTCGACCCGACCGGAGGCGGTGCCGGCGGCGGGTGGCGAGGTGGTCGTGCCTCTGGCGGATTTCCCCTTCGCCGAGGTGCTGGCCTATGATCGGACCTGTTTCCCCGCCCCCCGGACCAGCTTCCTAACGGGTTGGATCGACCAGCCCACGGGCCTGGCCCTTGGGTGCCGGCGTGATGGCCGGCTGGCGGGCTTCGGGGTGGCGCGGCGCTGTCGGGAGGGTTGCAAGATCGGGCCCCTGTTTGCCGACGATGCCCAGGCTGCCGAGGCCCTCTTCGCAGGTTTGGCCGGCTACGCCGCGGGCGGACCGGTTTTCCTCGATGTTCCGGAGAACAACCCGCGGGGTCTGGAACTTGCGCGGAAGCACGCCATGGTCGAGGTCTTCGGCTGCGCCCGCATGTATCTGGGCCCAGCGCCAGAGTTGGCCCAGGAGCGCATCTTCGGCGTTACCACCTTTGAATTGGGTTGAGGTGGATGAGGGATGACCGATCGCGCCGGCCAGATCCGCATTGAGGAAGACAGCATGACCCCCGCCCGTGACCTGATCGGCTACGCGGGCCGGCCACCTCATCCTCGTTGGCCTGGCGGGGCGCGGGTGGCGGTACAGTTCGTGCTGAATATCGAGGCCGGGGCCGAATCCTGCATCCTCAACGGCGATGCCCGCTCCGAGGCCTATCTGCATGAGTTGCCCGGCCGTCCGGCCCGGGAGGGGGAGCGCGACCTGAGTGTCGAGGGGCTTTACGAATACGGCGCCCGCGCCGGCTTCTGGCGCCTGCTGGACCTCTTCGCCGTCCGGGGCCTGCACCTGACCGCCTTCGCCGTCGGCATGGCCCTAGAAATGAACCCCAGCATCGCCCAGGCCCTGGCCGCGGCCGGTCACGAGGTCGCCGGTCATGGCTACCGGTGGCTGGATTACCGTGGGGTCCCGGAGGAGGAGGAACGCCGGCACATCCACCAGACCGTGGCGGTCATCACGCGCCTCTGCGGCCGGCGACCGCTGGGCTGGTATACCGGGCGGGTCAGTGCCAATACCCGCCGGCTGGTGCGGGAGGAGGGCGGTTTCCTCTACAGTTCCGATGCCTACAACGATGATCTGCCCTACTGGCTGCCGGACACGACCCCAGATGAACCCATGAGTGAGTCCCCGGATGAACCCCGGAGCACGCCCCCCGCAACTGCCCCGAATATGGCCCCGAATATGGCCCAGGGTATACCCCCGGGCACACCGCCCCATCTGATCATTCCCTACACCCTGGTCAACAATGACGCCCAGTATCTGATGCCCCACGGTTTTGCCACCGGGGCAGACTTTTTCCACCAGCTCCGGGATGCCTTCGACCAGTTGTGGCTGGAGGGCGCCAGCTCCCCCAAGCTGATGAGCATCGGACTTCACCCCCGCATTAGCGGTCACCCGGCCCGGGCCCGTGCCCTGGCGCGTTTTCTCGACTACTTGCTGGATCAGGACGGCGTCTGGGTCTGCCGGCGCGAGGAAATTGCCCGGCATTGGCTGGCCACGCATCCGGCCTGAGCTTTATGAATCTGCTCCTGGGTGTGAATATCCTGGAGGTGTAGGAGCCATTCCTCCGCAATGTGGGCCGCGCGGCAGAGGCCGGCCAGGGCGAGCTGCCCCACCCTGGCCGGACCCGTCCTGACTTACCAGCTCAGGACCACGAACTGCTGCATGTCCCCTTTGCGCAGGAGCAACAGGACGCGCTTGCCGGTGCTCTGATCAAGGGCCTTCTTGAAGTCAGCCGCGCTGCTGACCGGCTGTTGATCCACCTGGAGGATGACGGTCCCCGTCTCGATGCCCACCCGGGCGGCGATGGAGTCGGGTTTCACCGCCGTGACCACCACCCCCTCGCCGGGCAGGGCCTGGAACTGCTCCGCCAGTTGCGGCGTCAGGGTCTGGACGGTAAGGCCAAGGGCGCCCGCATCCTGGGTGCCGCCAGCCGCAGCCAGGGCGTCCTTGGTCAGGGTACCCACGGTCAGGCTGATCTCCTGCTCCTTGCCCTCGCGGACCAGGGTGAGGCGGGTGACCTGCCCGGGCGGGGTCAGGGCGATGCGGTTGCGGAATGCGCCGACATCGGTGACCGGCTGGCCCTCATGGCCGACAATGACATCACCCTGGCGTAGCCCGGCCTTGGCCGCCGGGGAGTCGGGCGAGACCTGGGCGACCAGGATGCCCTGGAGCGGGGCCATGCCGAAGGACTGGGCCAGGTCGGGGGTCAGTTGCTGGATGACGATACCCAGATAGCCGCGGGTCACGTCACCGGTGGCGATGAGTTGCTCGGCCACCGCCCGGATCAGGTTGCTGGGGATGGCGAAGCCCACGCCCATGTAGCCGCCGCTGCGGCTGACGATGGCGGTGTTCATGCCCACCACCCCGGCGTCCAGGTTGATCAGGGGCCCACCGGAGTTACCGGGATTAATGGCGGCGTCGGTCTGGATGAAGTCCTCGTAGTCGTTGATGCCCAGGCTGGTGCGGCCCTTGGCGCTGACCACGCCCACGGTCACGGTGTGGCCGAGACCGAAGGGGTTGCCGACGGCGATCACCCACTCGCCAATGTCCAGCCGCGCGGAGTCGGCCAGGGCCAGGGGCGGTAGACCGGCGGCGGGGATCTCGATCACGGCCACGTCCGACTGGGGATCACGGCCGGTGACCTTAGCCTCGAATTCGCGGCCGTCCTGCAAGCGCACCAGGATCTTCTGGGCCCCTTCCACCACATGGCTGTTGGTCAGGATGAAACTCTTGTCGGCCGGGGCGCCCGCTTGGGGGGCGAAGACGAAACCTGATCCCTGCCCAACCTGGCGGGGCTCTTCATCCTTGCGCGGGGCCTTCCCGCGGGGTTGGTCGTGGAAGCGGTCACCGAAGAAGCGCTCCAGAAAATCACCGCCGAAGGGAAAGCCATGATTAAAGGGCATCTGCATCCCGGACATGACCTTGCCCTGGCTCTTGGCCTCGGTCTGGATGTTGACCACCGAGGGTGAGACCTGACCGGCCACGGCGGCGAAGGCCTTGCCCGTCTGGCGTAGGCTCTCGATACCGCCATCCGTGGCGAGGAGGGGGGGTGGCAGCAGGGTGGCCAGGAGGATTAGCCCGGCAGCCCAGGATGCCATGGGACGGCGATGGACGCGCCCCTGACCGCAGGCTTGGGTGCGGGACTGGCTCCCGGACTGGCCACGGGTCTGGCCATAGGTCTGGGAGTGGGGGGAATTGGCGGTCGCCGCGTGCGTTATCTCAGCGCGGGGTCCGTAAAAGCTCGACATCATTTTATCTCCAATCAGCCGCCGGCATCATCTGTGTGGCCGGCCTGTTCTGTCGCAACGATCTGTCTTATAACGTTTTTTATGGTGCCGGTGACCGCCGGGGAAGGGTATCTGGATACAGATCCCCTGGCAGCGAAGCGCATTGCTTCCGGCTCCCGATAGACTTCGGCGCTGCGGGACAGTTCCATGTCCACATTTCTTCCTCTGCTGGCGAAGGTGCTGGCGGAGGACCCGTTATGGCCAGCGTTTGACGACAATAGGGGGATGGCTGTGGTGGGGCGCCGCTCAGGTTGCCCTGCTGACCCCGATCATGATCCAGCTCGTGGCAAACTCGGGTTACTCGACACCCGCCGCCTTGAACACCGCATCCAAATCACACGGGCGGCTGCCAGGGTATCGACCTCGGCTACCCGCCCGCGGTGGAGACTGCTCAGCCGGCGGAGCCGAAGGCTACCTGACAAACGGCGTTCACCAGTTGGGCGTTGGCGGCGGTCTGGGGTACCTGGCCGTTGAGCAGGCCCTGTTTGCAGTTGACCGCGCCTTGCAGGGTCGCGCCGCCGGAGAGGGTGTAGGAGAAGCTGGCGCCCTGGGTACCGACCGCATCGACGGAGGCGTAATTGAGCTGGTACTGGGTCTCGGGCACGACGATGACCGTGGATTGCTGGGCGGAGGCGTTGTTCACCAGTTCGGCGATGGCCACCCCGGTCGCCAGGCCGGCGATGCCCCAGGCGGCGGCATTGGCGTTCCACCAGCCCCAGTTGTTGGGCTGCCAGTGGTACCAGCCGGCATTCCACGGCCGATGGTTCCAATAGCCGCCATTGGCCCAGTTGGGATGCCAGCCGTTGAAGGGCCGGTTGTAGAAGTTGTTCTGGATGTTGACGTTGTGCTGGTTATCGATGTTCACGGGGCGGTCACCGGGCCGATCCAGGGGGCGGTCCCCACCCCAGGCCGGGCGCGCGTCGTCACCAAACAGGGGGTGACTGCCCCGATAACCGGCCATCTCGTCACCGCCAAAATGGAAACCACCATGCTCCATCCCGTCCCCGCCAAAGCCATGGAAGCCGCCGCCCCCAAAGCCGCGCGCCTCGGCGGTAGCGTTGAGCAGGAGGCCGGTGGCCAGGCAAGCGGTGGTCAGGGTCGCCAGGCGAGTCCGGGGATGGGCGTGAGAGAAGTAGCTGAACATGGTTTGTTTACTCGTGAGGGGGTGGAAGGGATTGGGAGCTGGTGTTGCCAGCGCAATGATCCAGGTCCCTTGATCGTGCGCTTTCGCCGGCGGGGTGAGACGGCGGTCGTTCTTGATCCTCAGGAAGCGGTCAGGGAGCAGGGGTCATTCACGGTGGCGACTCAGGCTCCCCATGAGCCGATAAATCAGTAGGGCGGCGGTGAAGTCCGGGGCGTGAAGGCCGGGGATGGGGGCGAATTCCATCAGGTCCAGACCGATGATCTGGCGTTGGGCGGCGAGGGAATCGAACAGCTTCAGGGTCTGATACCAGCCGGTGCCGCCGGGGACCGGGGTGCCGGTGGCGGGCATGAGGATCGGGTCCAAGCCATCCACGTCGAGGGTGAAGAAGACCTGACGGGGGAAATCCGCCGGCAGGGCCAAGGTTTCCAGTCGGGCCGGGACCAGGGTCTCGGCGTCGAGGAAGCCCACCCCATAGTGGCGCCGCGCCGCCACCTCCTCCTCGCTGAGGGCGCGGACGGCGAGCTGGAACAGCGGGATGCCCGTCTCCACCACCCGGCGCATGGCGCAGGCGTGGCTGAAGGGGTCGTCCTCGTAGCGGTCACGCAGGTCGGCATGGGCGTCCAGTTGCACCACGCCGAAATCCCGGTAGCCCGCCAGCCGATAGCCCTGAATCACGCCGTAGGTGACGGTGTGTTCGCCGCCCAACACCACCGGAATCTTGCCCAGGGCCAGGATATCGGCCACCGCCCGGGCGATCCGGGCGATGACGGCCTCGGGTTTGCCCCTGACGTCCAGGGGCGTGTGGGTGAAGATCCCCGCAGCGGCGGGGACGCTGTGACCGTCCCAGAGTTCGAGCTGCCCGGAGGCCTTGAGGATGGCCGCGGGACCCCGGGCCGTACCGCCACCATAGGAGACGCTCCGCTCCCAGGGGACGGGCAGGACATGGAAGAGGGCCTGTTCCGGTGCGATCGGGGCGATCTCGGTGCCCAGGAAGGAGAAAGAACGCCGGCTCCGGGTATTCCCGCCAGCCAGCCGCCGTCGGCCCCGGGTCACCTTGGAGGCGGGGCGCGGAGCACCCTCAGGAGCGGTGGTCACGATCGCGCGCGTTGTCGGGTTGCATCAGCCGCGGGTCCCTGGGCCATTTTCGGTCGCCGTCAGGCAGAGACGCGCTGCAGATAATTCGCCTTGAAGGTATTGCGATCCTCTTTGTTGCTTGGATCCAGGCCCTGAGTTTGCATCTTGACCTTCATCCAGTTCGGGATCGCCCCACGGAAATAGATATTGGCGGCTTCCTCGGGATCGACATAGTAGGTACCCGAGGGAGTGCTTACCGGCCGGGCCATTGAAACCCGGGCCCGGGCAGGTTGGGAGCGGCGTCTGCCGCTCGTGAGCAAAGGCAGAATATCCTCCACGCCAAAGCCTTGTTCGGAAATCATGTCCCTGATCGTGTCAGCCAGATCATATTTGCCTTTTTTCTGAAGTTGATCCAAGGCGTTGAGAGCCTGAAGGCGCTGATGCTCCAGATTGGCGATATGCTGGTGGATCTCGTCATGGCTCATATTCTCAAAATTCACAAGGAGTTCCTCTGCGGTTGGGTTGATAGTCGGGCGCCATGATATCAATTTGCCCGTAAGGGTGCCTGTAACCAATTCAATTCAGTCCAGACCTTGCGCCACTGCCTGTAGCGTCCAGGGCAGGCCATAGCGATTCAGATCGGCCATGAAGGGGTCCGGGTCGAATTGCTCCATATTGAAGACCCCGGCGCCTTGCCAGGTGCCGGTGAGGATCTGCTTGGCGCCGATCATTGCTGGGACCCCGGTGGTGTAGGAGATGGCCTGGGACTGGACCTCCCGGTAGCAGGCCTCGTGGTCGCAAATGTTGTAAAGGTAGACGACCCGCTCCGCACCGTCCTTGACCCCGCGGGCCAGGCAGCCGATGCAGGTGCGGCCCTTGGTCAGGGGCCCCAGGCTGGCCGGGTCCGGGAGCAGGGCCTTGAGGAATTTCAGCGGCACGATCTCATGGCCCTCGTAGAGCACCGGATCGATGCGCGTCATGCCGACGTTCTGGAGTACTTCCAAGTGCTTGAGGTAATTGTCGGAGAAGGTCATCCAGAAGCGGGCGCGGCGGATCTCGGGGAAGTGCTTGACCAGGGA
>SACH01000279.1 GCA_009928645.1 Gammaproteobacteria bacterium
GCAGGGAGCTGGGTCCGCTGGGTGCAGAGGCAGATGAGAGGAGCCTATCATGGACACCCATAGCCTACGCTGTACTCACTGTGGGGCAGCACACAAGCCCGGCGCCAGCTTCTGTGGTCGGTGCGGCCAGTCTATGCGCCAGACCGACTCCACACCCGAACGCCCCGTAGAGCGCGACCAGCGCCCATCGAGGGCGGCTGCCGGTCTCGCCTCTGCGGCGTCCGAGGCGCTGAGTGCGGCGCAAGAGGTGGCGCGCTTTACGCAAGACCCCCTTAACCTCAAGGTTGTCCCGCCGGCGCGCTGGCAGGTTGTCGTCGGCGAGCTGCCCCCGTCGCCCAGCCCGGCGGTTCCCTCTGCGATGGGCCGGGAGCTCAGAACTCGGGCCGGACAGGCTGCGGCTCGCCTGGCGGGGGAACAGGCAGAGAGGCACACAGTAGAGGTGATTCCCGCCGTCCCGGTGAGACCCGTGCCCTCACAGAACGGCTGCCCGACCTGCGGTGCGCCTTTGCGAGGGGGCGCCCGCTTCTGTGGCAGCTGCGGCACGCCCCTGGGTGCTCCAGCGCCGCCGGCCGAGAGCCGGGCGCCACAGGCGAGCCACTGTCCCCATTGTGGGCAACCTGTACGCTCCGGTTCCCGGTTCTGTGGTAGCTGCGGCCAGCAACAGAGTTGAGTGGGAGGTTGGACAGTGAGCCATCCAGCTTTTGCTGAGAACTGTGGTGCGGACTTGACGAAGGGCCTGCGCCTTTGTGAGGGCTGCGGCGAGGCGGTTCCAGACTCCGGAGTCCGGTTCGCCCATCGGATCGGCAAGCCGGGAACATGTTGTGTGTCGCCCCGACAGATGAAGCCAAGGCAGTCATGCCGGGTTCGCCCCAAAAACGGCACCGACGGGAATCCCGACCCGGCGGGTGGAGAGGCGGAGCTGGCCGGGGTCACCCTGACCGATACGGGGCTGCGCCTGGCGCATGCGCTGTGGCGCCGGGTTGCGCTTTTGCCGCCGCTGCGGGCAGCAGATACCGACCTCGGCCGCCTTCTGCGGCGGTGCATTGGCGAAGCTGTGAGCGGATGGCCCGGGACGTGACAGACTGTGCCGGGTGGCGCCCCATAGCAAACGGCGTCGGCACGTCTCTCCGCAGGCATCTTTGTGCGCCACAAGGCATGCGGCTCGGTCGGAAGGAAGAATGTGGGCGTTTCGGGATCAAGCAAATGGAACCTGATATGAACACGACACCAGACAGTGACGAGATTGCGAAGGCGGGCAGCGCCGGGACGCTGACTTGGTTGGGCGACTATCCGGTGGTGCGCAACAAGACGGTGGCCATCAGCATCTTTGCGGTGACGACGATCTCCGTTGGATTGACCGCGATGTTTGTCATCGGGCTGGCCGTGCATGATGGGAATTACGATTTTCTGCTCCAGTTGGTCAAGATTTTCGCGGGCATCTGGTTTGGGGTCACACTGAGCTTTTTCCTGATCGGCGAGCTGGTCTTCGGCAAGGTGCTCATGGAGGTGATCATTGATGACCAGGGCGTGACACAGATTCAGCGTAGCAAGCGAGCGCAGGCGCTCAATGCCGCCGCCGTTGTTGGTGGCCTGCTCACTGGGGGGAGTCGGGGGGCGAGCGCCGCCGGTGCCGGGATATTGGCAGCGTCTCGACAGACGGAGACATACCGCTACCGTGATTTGCATCATGTCAAAGGCAACCCACGCACCGGCGAGATCCGACTCTGGGATGAATGGCACACGGTGATGCAACTATTCGCGCCAATGGATCGCTACGAAGAAGCGATGAACCGGATTGAATCTGGTCTTCGTGACTCGACGCGCAACCGCGCTCCGTTGACCGACATACCGACCGCGGTCAAAGCGCTGGTCAGCTTTGGGGCTCTTGTATGCGGTGCGTTCCTGCTGGCCGGCTTTCCGCTGGCCTTCTCGGCCTGGTTCATCCTTCCAATGGTGGCTCTGACGCTAGCCGCAATCCTGTCCCATCCGCCGCTGCGCCATTGGCTGGGTTGGGGCCTTGCCTGTGGCGTGGCCATCTCGGTGGCGGTCTTGTTTCACGTGAATTCGCCTGCGCTTTATCAGGAAGGGGCGGGGCTGGCCTTGGGCATCCAACTCACCGTCATCAGCCTCTTCGCCTTATTCGGCGTCTGCGCTGGTCTGGGCGTCTTCACTCTCAGTCCTCGATCGCACTCATGAACATGACGGATGCTTCACCAAAATTCTGCAGCCACTGTGGCGCCGCTTTGCGCCCGGGCGTGCGTTTCTGCGAGGAGTGCGGAGTCGCCGTGGCCCAAGAGCCCGGACACCGGTCGCATGTGGATTCCAGTGTTTCAGGGCCGAATCGCGAAGGAACGGAGCACTTGATCGGGCAGGCTCCCTGTGAATGGTTCACGGGAGGGCGAGGCCTGTTGGGAGGACGCAAGACCATACAGGGCAATCTCGTCATCACCGACCAACGTATCCTATTTATCCGAGAGACCGACGAATCCAACACTGAGGAGATGGCCGAGGACGAACGGATCAGCGAGGAAGCGGATCGCCGGGAATGCACGTTGCGCGAACTGGTTCGCGGCCATGATTGGTTCAGCGGGCCAGGCAGACGTTTTACGGAAGTCCCGTTGGACGAGTTGCTGGGAGAAGACCGGAAAAACTGGGCGTTGCCCCTCGACCGGATCGTCGGAGCGCTGGTTGTTCTGCCGGAGGAAGCTGACCCGACACCAGAGGAAATCATGCTGGAGCTTGATGATGGATCCAGACAAACCTTCCACGCGTTCAGAGCCAGCGGAGAAGCTGTTTTCCAATGGCTGATCGGCCTGCTTGGTGCCGGGAAGGTCCGGCTTTCAACCCAGCCCCCGATCTCCTGATGAGCGAAGACACACGCCCCGTAAATTTTTGTGAGCGATGCGGATCACACCTGCGCCCTGGTACCCGTTTTTGCGAGGAGTGTGGGGCTGCCGTGGTTTCGCCGAGCGATGTGATCTCCGCGGAGACTGGGGCGCAAGCCGCTGAGACGGCGACCTCGCGATCACGTCACACGGGGACTTCCCGCGGAAGGCGGATCCTGCTGGCGCTGGGGATTGTCGCCGGTACGGTGGTCGCGATGGGGTGGTGGATTGCCTCCACTCGTGGGCCGGATCTTCCTCTTGATCCCCGTGACCATCCTGACAGCGGGGAATTGTTCCCGGCGAGGACCGTGGGAATCGATTCCATCAACAACACCATCGATGGAAAGAAGGTCGCCATCACAGGCGACGGCATGGTGATGCAATCCCCCGGCCTCGGGGTGAACCGCC